>VGRX01000857.1 GCA_016875215.1 Deltaproteobacteria bacterium | reverse complement strand
GGATTGCCGGGCATGGTGCTTGCCGCACCCATCACCGCAGTGGTCAAGATCATTCTGGATCGCGTGGAGTCGACGCGCCCGATTGGCGCCCTCCTGGCCGGGAAGCTGCCCCGGACCTCGAACGTCGAGGTACCTCCGGCCTGAGACGTCTGTTGGTCGAAGAGGGCGAAAGATTCAGGACCGGGCCCGACGCCGCAAAGCCGACATCGCTGCAACCAGGAGGACCAGCAACGCAAGTGCAGCCCCGGACCGTGCGGGAGAACGGGCCGACGAGCAACCCGCTGCTGCGTCATCCCCGTCCAGCCCGGGCTGCTGGGCCGGAATGCACTTGCCGTACCAGAGCTTCTGCCCGGGCGGGCAGAGATAGCCGGAGTACGACATCCCGTTGCCGTTCTGCTCCTCTCCGGCATCGTCTTCGTCCCATGAGCCTTCCCAGGCGTCATCGCTGAGGATGCTGTAGGCGTCCGCCTCCTCTTCCGACACGCAGAACCCATCCACCGTGCAGAGATATCCGAAACCGCACGACCCGCAGGCCCCGCCACACGTGTCGGGGCCGCACTCCCGGTTCAGGCAATCGGGCTTGCACCCCGACTGGCACAGCCCATCACTGCAGGAGTAGCCCTGCCCGCACGAGCCGCAGCTCCCCCCGCAGCCATCCCCGCCGCATTCCTTGCCGGCGCAGCTCTTCTCGCACTGGCCCACGCAAAGCCCCGAGGCGTTGCAGGACATGCCGAAGCCGCAGGAACCGCACTGACCATTGCACCCGTCCGGCCCGCACTGCTTGCCAGAGCAGCTCGGCTGGCACATCCCCTTGCAGGTGCCCTCGGCCGTGCAGAACTGGCCGCCACCGCATATGCCGCAGTCACCGCCGCAACCGTCCGACCCGCACTGCTTGCCGGCGCAATTGGGGGTGCAGGAGCTGGTGCATATCCCGTTGTTGCAGAACATCCCGAAACCACAGGAGCCGCACTGTCCACCGCATCCGTCCGGTCCGCACTGCTTGCCGGAGCAGCTCGGCTGGCAGTTCGGCTGGCAAAGTCCCTGCGCATTGCAGATCTGCCCGCCCGGACAGAAACCGCACTGGCCGCCGCACCCATCCGCCCCGCACTGCTTGCCAGAGCAGCTCGGCTGGCAGTTCGGCTGGCAAAGCCCCTGCGCATTGCAGATCTGCCCACCCGGACAGAAACCGCACTGGCCGCCGCAGCCGTCCGACCCGCACTGCTTGCCCCCGCAGCTCGGCATGCATCCGGTGCACGAGCCGCAACCCAGTGACTCCACCTCGCCCGCGCACAGGCTGTCCCATTCGACTTGGCAACAGAAGGAGTCGGACATGCAGACGCACGCGGTAATCGAGCCGTTGGAGCACCCCGGATAGCCGTGCGGCGTGCAGCAGTCCCCGGGGCCGCCGTTGTTTCCCCCTCCGCAGGAGCCGCAGCCGAAGTCCTCGACCTCCTGGACGCACAGGCTGTCCCACTCGATCGCACAGCACCAGAAATCCCCC
>VGRX01000856.1 GCA_016875215.1 Deltaproteobacteria bacterium | reverse complement strand
TGCGGGCTCGTGGCCCGGGAGGATGCCGAGAGGGCGGCCTGCCTGAGCTGGCAGGCGGCCATGCAACGGTACCTTGGCCACGAGATGCTCAGTCGGACCCTCGAAGCCACGGCCCGGGAATGCGCCGGAGGGCAGCGGGCCGAAGAGGAAGAGATCTCAGTCTCGTGCCTCCTGTCGGGGGACCGGAGGCTGCGCATCGTCCTGAGCCGGGAGGGGGAGCTCTCCGTGAAGACTGTCTTTTCCCCCCGCTTTCTCGTCATTCTGTTGCCCCAGGCGGGTTTGCCGATCTCCCCTTCGAACATGGAATCCGGACCCCTCGAATCCCCGGCATCCTGCCCGAGACCTCTGGTACCCTGATTTCCGAGTGTTTTCTAGATGTTGTGGATCGGGGACGAGATCAACCCCAAGATGTAGTGGTTTTTTTCTTGACGCGGGATCGGTCGGCCATACCATAGGCTCGACGCCTGTGCCCACCCCCGAATCGGGATGCGGCGGATGGTTGGGGCGGTCTGAAAAGGCTGGCCTTCCGGGGGACACTCGCGCATACTGGCAAGGAGAGGCCATGCTGAACATGGTGAGCTCGAATACGGTGAAAAAGGGACGCAAGGATCAGTCGGCAGGGTTGTTTTCGACCGAGACGCGGCGGGACAAGGGTGCGGCAAGAAAGCGGCCGGCCGTGGACGGCCGCTTCTTCCGGGAACCGGTCTTCAGCACCCCGGGCACACACCCCTATGAAGAGAAGGAATGGGCGCACGCGCGTGCGGAGATCCTCAGTGAGAAGGGGAAGGTGGTGTTTGCCCAGGAGGGGCTGGAGTTCCCGAAGGACTGGTCACCAACCGCGGTCAACGTGGTCGCGTCGAAGTACTTCAAGACGAACCGCGGGACCGGCGAGCGGGAGCACTCCCTCAAAGAGCTGGTGGACCGGGTGGTGGGGACCATCGCACACTGGGGGCTCGAAGATCGCTACTTCTCATCCCCTGCGGAGGCCGAGCTCTACACCCACGAGATGACCTGGCTGCTCGTGAACCAACACGTGTCGTTCAACAGCCCGGTCTGGTTCAACGTGGGAACCGAGCCGCACCCGCAGTGCTCCGCCTGCTTCATCAACTCGGTGCAGGACACGATGGAATCGATCCTCGGCCTGGTCAAGACCGAGGGGATGCTGTTCAAGTACGGCTCGGGGTCCGGGGTGAACCTCTCCCCGCTCCGCTCGTCCAGGGAGTACCTCAGCGGCGGCGGAATCGCGTCCGGACCCGTCTCCTTCATGAAGGGATTCGATGCGTTCGCAGGGGTGATCAAGTCGGGCGGAAAGACCCGCCGTGCGGCCAAGATGGTGATCCTGAACGTGGACCACCCGGACATCCGGGAGTTCATCGAGTGCAAGGCCAAGGAAGAGCGCAAGGCCCGCGCACTCATCGAGCTCGGCTTCGAGGGAGGGCTCGACGGCGACGTCTACAGCTCCATCCAGTTCCAGAATGCCAACAATTCGGTACGCGTGTCCGCGG
>VGRX01000855.1 GCA_016875215.1 Deltaproteobacteria bacterium | reverse complement strand
GAGTTCCAGCGCACCGGGATCCGTGAACGACTGCTTCGTCCCTGCCAGGATCCTGACTCGTCCCTTCGACTTCACCACCTTCCTGGCCACCGCAGCAAGAAATCGGGCTGCCTCCTCGGTCACGTAGGGGGACATGACCATCAACTCCGTGGGAGCCTTCGAAGACCAAGCCTCCAGCATAGAACGCAAAGTGCGGTCTCCCACCCCATCTAGGATCTTCATGAAGCCCTCCTCCGTGCAATGACCACAACTGATGATGCCCCCATCAGCGCCCGCCGGTCAAGTTCAGCGTTGCCACATCACTCGTCCGTCTGCGGAGAAGCGACGAACCGCTCGATCAACTCGTCCAGTGTCCCGCACGGCACCTCACGTCCGATGGACTCCCTGAACCGCTCCCACAGGCGGAACCGCTCGGCCTCGTATGCCTTGACCTTCTTCCGGAGGGCTGCAAGCGTCTTCTCGTACTCGGACAGGCTGAGTTCGTGAGCGTGCAGCCTCTGCCGCATGGATCGGTGCGCTGATGCGAACCTCTCCTCCGAGGTCATCCCGGCCGCTTCCAGTGCCAGCACTCCCTGCCTGTAGAGCCGGTAGTGATGCCGGATCACCTCCCGGTTGGCCTCGAAGTAGAGGCAGTGCAGGTACACGTCCCGGAGCAGCCTCTCGGCCGTCTTCTGTCCTGCGGGAGATAGACCGTCGCCGGTCGTGTACCACTTCTCCCTGCACTCCATTGCGAAGTAGGGGATATGGAGACCGTCCGAGACCCCGTCGTAGGGGTGCGTGATCTCCACCACGATGTTGTTGGGCTGGAGGACGGAGATCTTGCCCGAGACGGCGACCTGCTCGACGACAACTTGGACACGGATGTGACGGGTCTTCATCGCTTTAGCTCCTTGTTTAGCGTGGCGGCAAGCTGGCGCTCAAATCACCACGGTCATGAGTGCAACATACGCGAGGGTGGGGGCGGTGTCAAACGCGGCCGGAGAGTGGTAGGCACGCAGGTAGCGGTGCATCGCAGAACGTGACGGAAACGCTCGTACACGGCCCTTGCGCCAGCGCCTCGCCAATACCCGTCTCCCCTCTCGGCAAGCCGAGAACCCCGCAGTCGCACCATCACCTGGCACGAGCCCTCGTCCGCTTCCAGGCGGTCCAGATCCTCCGCGTGGTCCCCTCCCGCCAGGTTCAGCAGCACCAACGCCATCAGCATCTCCGCATCGGTCCATCCCTGAGAGTCGCCCCGCACGTCGACCTGCGCCTCCATCGACTCCACCAATCCCAGGACCCCCGCCAGCTCGAAGAACGCAGGCAGACCCGCCAACGCGGTCATTCCCGTGCTGAGCGAAAGTTAGTCCTGCGATGCACAAAAAGACTTGACGTCGGCCATTCCCGATTTGTCCCACGAAAGTTGCGCACACACCGTTGATCCCGCCGGCCATCCCGGTTATGCTCCCATCCGACAGGGAGGTGATGTCTCGATGCGCGCTTCTCTCTTGCTGGTGATGCTCCCGCTGG
>VGRX01000854.1 GCA_016875215.1 Deltaproteobacteria bacterium | reverse complement strand
GCGCCGGCCAGCAGCGAATCGAACAGCTCCTGCCCGGACGCGCCGGCCTTGTGGTGGCGCAGCAAAGCGAGGCTGCCTGCCACGTGCGGCGTGGCCCCCGACGTTCCGCCGAATCCCCAGTATCCCCCTTCGACGACGAGCCCGCCCGATTGGTAGCGGGACAATGCCGTGATCGGATCGTCCGGCGCAGCCAGGTCGAGTCCCAGGAAACCGTCGATCCGGGGCCCGCGGCTGGAGAAGTGGCGCAACGACCCCACGGCTCCCTCACGCCCCGCATAGGCGCCGACCGTGACGGCTCCGGTGGCCGTGCCCGGGTGGCACAGGGTGCTCGAATCGGTCTCCCCTTCCAGGAAAGTGAGGGTGCGCTGCCAGGTGGTTGCTCCCTCCATCAGGTAGCCGTGGACGTCCAGCGGCGCACCCGTCGTGTTGACCACGGTCCATTCCCACAGCCCGGAATCGAGTTGCCAGTCCTTCACGTCCCAGATCATCAGGTAGCGCCAAGCGATGCCGTTCTCCGAAACCGACGCGTGCGACTCCACCTTGATCTTCGGAGCCGCATAGAACGGAGTGGTCGTCTCGAGAGGGACTGCAACGGGCTGAGCTTCTCCGGGGACACGCAGTGCCACCTCGAAGTCGGCGGCATCCCCCGGCCAGTACAGCGAGAAGACGAACCAGCCGCTCTCGAACTGGTTCGGGTTGTACTTCCCGCCGGGGACGTCCACCGAGACCAGCGACTCGCCGGGGGGCAGTGTCCGCTGCATGTGCACTCCCATGCCGGCCAGGTTCCCGGCGGGGGCCACGGTCACGATGCCGTCCTCGGCCAGCAGTTCGTCGATGGCGATCTCGAGGTTGCTGGTCCCGTCCATGAAGGTCTGGCCCCAGCTCGCGATCTCGAACACCAGGATGTCCGCTCCCTTGTCCCGGGCCCACGCAACCTTGTCCAGGAAGGAGGCCCCGAAGTCATAGCCCATGCTCGTGTCCAGGGAGCAGTCGATGGACAGCAGGCGTGCCCCCGGGGCCATCCCGGTGTACCGGGTCAATCCCGGCGCGCCCCCCAGCAGGATTGCGGCAACTGCCGTGCCGTGCATGGCCCCGTTGTCCCCAAGGTAGAGCGTGTTGAACTTCGTCGGCGGCAGCGTGGACAGGTCGATGCCGCCCCTGTACTCGGTTCCTCCGGCCAGCGCCCCGGCGATCTTGGTCTTGCCGAGCGTGACCAGCTTCTCGATCGGGTCGGCCTTCCCGTTCCGGTCCACGTCATCGACCAGGAAGAGCGGCTCGCCGAAGCCCGGCTCCTTGTCCCACCAGCCGAGGTCCGCTCCGTAGTCGCGGCGGCCGTTCCCGTTCCGGTCGAGGTAGAGCCAGTCCACGCCGGGCTCGAACACGCCGTCTCCGGTCAACCCCTGCGGCACGGGGGCAGACAGAAACCCCGCATCCAGGAGACGCAGCACCTCGTCGTCACCGATTCCACCGTTGCCGTCCCAGTCGACGCCGTCCACGCCCGGGCCCACAC
>VGRX01000853.1 GCA_016875215.1 Deltaproteobacteria bacterium | reverse complement strand
TTTTCTCCCAGATCGTCGATGTGGCGCTGATTGAAGCCGGCTTTGAGAAGCGGGGTGAGATCATCCGCCTCGTTCAGACGCTCCGCGGTGGGGATCGCCCCAAGAACGCCCACGTGGAGTTCGACGACGTAACGGTGATGCCCCGCTCCTGTTGGGAACCATGGGGCCTCTTCCGGAAGCCGTGCGAGGGGAGAGTGCAGGACAATCTCAGAAAGTGGAAGACCGGTGGCCTTCGCCGCATTGGAGCGGAGCAGCCATTCTGCGATGTCATTCGCAGCGCGCCGACAAGGGCGGTAGAGCGCGGAATCGCGCCCCATCCCTCGCTAAAGCCGCAGGCCTTCATGCGGCAGTTGGTTCGGGCGGCCCTCCCGCTTGGCCAAGGGGTGGTCCTGGACCCGTTCATGGGCGGGGGCTCGACGATCGCCGCAGCAGTTGCGGTCGGCTATCGTAGCATTGGCATCGAGGAGGATTCGGAGTTCTATGAGATGGCGGCGCGAGCCATTCCCCGCTTGGCGACCATCGCGCTGACCGCTGAAGAGAGCCCAGTGGGTCCCGGAAGGAGGCGAGCGGCTGATGCAATGCAGGAGAAGCTCTTCCGCTGACGTCTGCGCTCCGGGTGGTTTCAGCGACTGGCGAGCACCTCGCGGTGAGTGCCGACACCGACTCCAGGGATCCGATACACGAAGTTCCGGCGTAGCTTCTCAACACCGAAGGCTGTGAGTGATGCCGTCGGCGTGCGCCGCGACGTGCCCTTTCGCCCGGAGAACGACCAGTCAGATTTTGCCACCTTGGCGCAGAGTATCTCCACAAATGTCAGCGGCGCTGGTGTCGGCCCCGCACCGGCGCCACAGTGGAAGCGGAAGACCAGTAGCCAGCCATCTTCGGGGTTGTGCCCCTGCCAACCCCCAGGCCGTACAGAAGCCTTGACCTCGATCCCTTCCTTGCCCTTCAGGACTTGATTCGATGCGTACTTGCCCTTTGGGAGCAAGTCCGGGTGCCCGCCCACCTTCAGGTTGGCTTCAAGGGAGGACGAGGCTCTGGCGAGATTCTCACACAGGAATTCGGAGACCATCCCAGAGAGTGAATTGCCGAGGATGAGAGCCTCAAGTCGAGGGAAACCAGATGTCCTGAGGTAGCTATTGAGCCCGTGGAACAGGCGGTACGTCTCCGCAACAGCGACCTCGATTTCCTTCGTCTTCAGGCCGTAGGGGAGGACCGCATGTGGATTGACGAAGCGGGGGTCCAGGCGGGAGGGTTCCATCATCGTGACTCCGGGGAGGCGGGCGCAACGATCGGTGCTTGAAGAGGACATCTCTAGCGGTTGCGGTACAGATCCCGCAACGGGCAGGCGCAGTCGTCAAGGCATATCTAGTGCCTGGATCTCCACCCAAACCGCGACGGCGAGCAGCACCAGCGCCAGGAGCTGGCGCAGGCGTCGCGGCTTGATGCGCGCCGTCAAGCGAGCGCCGATCTGCCCGCCGATCAAGGCCGCCGCAGCGCCGGCGAGGGCGGCGAGCCAGGGGACGTGGCCGGGG
>VGRX01000852.1 GCA_016875215.1 Deltaproteobacteria bacterium | reverse complement strand
AGGTCGGTGCGGCCCAGCTCGGTCGAGACCCCGTGGTATTCGGGCAGCGCGGCCAGCACCTCGTCGAGGACGCGCCCCTCCTGGCGCACGTTGATCTCCTGCGGCAGGAAGCCGAGGGTCATCCCCTTCTTGCCCTGGATGGTGCCCTCGTCCGGCGATTCCTCCCCCGCAATAAGGCGGAACAGGGTGGTCTTTCCGGACCCGTTGGCGCCGACCAGACCGATGCGTTCCCCATCACCGATTCGGAACGACGCACGCTTCAGGATGGCATGAGAGCCGTAGGATTTGGAGACATCGATGAATTCGAGCACTCGGGACCGTAGCCTACTTGAAGACCTCTTCGCGTCCGGTGCTCTTGAGTGCCTCGAGGAAGCTCTTCTTGAGCTTGAGCAGACGGTCGAACGACACCTTGGACCGGGCGTCCGTGTACAGTGCGGTCGGCTTCTTGATCTCGCCGTCGATGAGCATCTCGGAGAAATCGTAGAACTTCGACTTCACCTTGTCTTCGGCTCGGGCCAGCCCGCCGGCGGAGAGGACAAACCCGGCAGCAACCAACAGGAACAGGGCGCGTCTCATCTTCCTCCCTCCATTCTTTCCGGTTGAACTATACCGTCCGCGGTATTTCCGCGCAAGCGAAAAGACCGGCGGGCCGGGCGCTGTACGAATTCGGCTTCGCCAGGATCTTGCCTCCCCCGCTCGCGGAGTTGCCATCGTCGTGTCGAGCGACGATCAGACATGGCCGATTCGGCGGGCAAGCGCCGGCCGGACAAGGAAGCCGTCGAAACCGGCAGCGCAGGCGCACTTGAGGATGATTGACGGTCAAAGCGAACACGTTTAGATTGGTGCGGTCACCTGAGGAGGAGACCATGTCGAGACTTCTGAGCTTCCTGTCGTGTTTGGTGTGCATCCTGGCGGCTCCGGACGCGGATGCCGCGGTCCCGCGCATTCCGCCTGCCAAGGCGGCCGCCTGGGTCATTCCCGGCGCTCAGGTGGTGCTCTACGCAGACGTGGGGGCGTCGCTGGACCTGCTGGACGACATGTTGGACCTGGCGGTCACCCTGCCGGTGCTGCGCACCCTGCCTGGGGTGCAGGCCGAGGTACAGGAGCTCCGTGCCTCGCTGACTCGCGAGCTGGACGATGCGAGGGCCGCCAGCGGGCTCGATCTGCGGGACAAGGTGGGAATGGCGTTGCTGTGCTTTGCTGTGGACAACGCCGGGATGATCAACCTTCTGCTCGTGGTGCGGGGGGACTACGCCGCACCGGGGGCGATCGACAAGCTGCTGTCCTCGGGCAGGGTCGAGGACTACAAGGGGAAGAAGGTGGCAGCGATGCCCGACGTCGAGCTGGCCGGCGGGGGGCTGATGTATGCGGACAAGCAGTTCCTGGTCCTGGGCAGCACGCACAACGTCCGCCAGTTCATTGACCGCAAGCCGTTCGGCAAGTCGGCGGTCTCGGCACAGGTGGCCGGCATGCCGACGGGCACGCTGCTGGGTGGCGTGACGGACGTGGAGTCCCTGATGGGAATCCGGGAGGTCCGCGGCG
>VGRX01000851.1 GCA_016875215.1 Deltaproteobacteria bacterium | reverse complement strand
TGGCGGGACTGCGGCTGACGGTTCAGCTTGCGACGACGGATTACGTGATCTGCGGGCTCATGGTCGGAGGCGGCATCAACCTCAGCCGGTACGACTGCGAGGACATGACCGCGGTGGATCGGATCCTGGACGAGACCCGGGCGATGCAGCGGTACATCGACGCCCAGTGGGGAGGAGACGGAAAGGGGTGGTTCCGCATCGTGACCAGCCCGGCCGAGGCGCGGGAGGTGATCGCTGCGGGCAAGCTGGCGGTGATACTGGGGATCGAGACGTCGAATCCGTTCCGGTGCTACCTGACTCCGCGGCCGGGGGGCCCGACATGCGACGAGGCCTGGGTGGAGGCGCAGCTCGACGAGTACCACAAGAGAGGTGTTCGAGCGGTCTTCCCGGTGCACAAGTTCGACAATCGGTTCTCCCCCGGTGACGGGAGCCGGGGCTTTCTCCAGGCGGGCAACTTCCTGCTGAGCGGCCATTGGCTCGACTACACGCAGGATTGCGTGACCGACGACATGCCCACGGGGTGGGATCACGGAGGCATCACATACGGAGGGCTGCTGAGCCCCCGCGACGAGTACCTGTCCCCGCCGCCGGAGGACACGAGCGGGTTCGTGGACGATCCGCTGAGCATCGCTCTGAAGTACTTCGACAAGTTCACGGCACCTCCGCTCGAAGGGGAGTGGTGCCAGAACGCGACCATCACGCCCGTTGGTGAGGCGCTGTTCCAGGGGCTCATGGCCCGGGGGATGATCATCGAGATCGACCACTTCCCGCAGTGGTCCTACAGGCGGGCGTACGAGATCCTCGAAGCCAACGACTATCCGGGAGTCGGAAGCCACGGCCGGCACTGGAACGGGCGCCTCTTCGCCACCGGCGGTGTTGCGAGCTTCGGTATCGGGCGCTGCCAGGATCCGGACAACCCGGGCACTTCGCTGGAGGGGCTGGCCGACCGGGTGGCGCTCGTCGAATCCAACGGGCAGTATCCCGGCGTGAGCTTCGGCTTCGACTTCAACGGGATTGCCGGTGCGCCCGGGCCGCGGTTTGCCGAGGGTTCATGCGGGAAGGAGCAGCCCAACCCGACACAGTATCCGTTCAAGTCCTATGCCGGGGACGTCGAGTTCACCGCACCGTTCGTGGGCAATCGCGCCATCGACTTCGACCACGAGGGGATGGTGCACATCGGCCTCCTGCCCGAGCTGATCCGGGACGCTCAGGCCGATGCTCCGGACGACGCGATGCTGGAGCCGCTGTTCCGTTCGGCCGAAGCGTACATCCGGATGTGGGAGAAAGCGGAGGCCCGCGGAGCGGAGATCCGGAAGGGCCGGTAGAACACCGGCTGGCACAGGATCTTCTCATCCGGTCTACAAACATGGTCGGGTCGTTCGTCGAGCGGATGATCGGCGGACGAGGTGACCATATCTAAACATCGTCGTGTTGAGCGACGATCAAACATGGCCGATTTGGCCGGCAAGCACCGGCCGGACAAGGAAGCCGTCGAAACCGGCAGCGCAGGCGTACTTGAGGTACGTCGAGCATGCCGGTCGGC
>VGRX01000850.1 GCA_016875215.1 Deltaproteobacteria bacterium | reverse complement strand
CCTCCCCGCCGGGAAGCACCTGCACCTGCCGGGCCACAGCATCCTGCGCCTTCGGCCCGAAGGCCTCCACGGTCAGCGCGTGCCAGCCGGCCTTCTCGATGCGGACGGAGAAGTAGACTGCGTCCACCGCGTCCGCCGGCATGGTGATCGCCTGCGACACCGGACCCAGCGGAGTGAACCAGTCCTCCTGCTTGATCGAGACGGTGACCGCCTGTTCTTCGGACAGGTAGTTGTATACCGCCACCGGGAACTTGATCTCGTCGCCGCGGGTGTAGGACACGGGAAGGTCGGGGTCGACGAAAAAGTCCTGGAAGACGGTGATGCCGTGAACCGCGCTGCCCAGACGTCCGCTCGCCGCGTTGGCAAGCCCGGTGGCGCGCCACTGCGTGATCGAGTCGGCCAGGGGCATCTCCACGGTGGCCTTGCCCTGCTCGTCGGTGATGATCGCCGGGTCGACGTACAGGGTCTCCGGGAACCACTTGCGCACCTTGACCGCCTTGCCGCCGGAGGCGAGGGGCTCAGCCGCCGCGTCTTCGGAAGGGGACGGGAGGTCCGCGGCCACATCGGGCGATCCGTAGTAGTACCCCGACGAGTCGCATACCGTTACTTCCCACTCGCACGCGTAGTAGTCGATGTCGCAGACGCTCGGCGAGACCGAGATGTCGTCCGCAGTACCGAACTTCTCGTCCATCCCTGCTGATCGGAAGAGCACCCATCCCCCCGTGTCCTCGACCTGGTACAGCACGCCCCACGGGTCGGCCCAGTCGTGTGCCAGGACAAAGGCCACCAGGTCCTCCGAGTCCCAACCCTCGTCCCGCCACATGGCGGCGAGCTGGCTCTCGAACCAGCCCACCTGCGAAGCAGTCAACGAGTATGCATTGCCCTGTGCCGCCGCACCCTGCTGCGCCGCGTTGGAGACCGACGCGGTGTAGACCTCGAGCTTGGAGAGAGCGGCAAAGGCTGCGGCCGTCAGCCGCTGGAAGTGCTCGAAAGCCTCGCCCGGCTCCGGCAGCGCTTCGCCGAGAAGCCCCACCAGGTCCGTCTTCGGGAAAGCGAAGGTGAAGACCGGGTCCGCGATGCGCCCCCCCGCCTCGAACACCTTCCAGAGCAGCCCGGGCTTGGAGTCCTGGATCGCATACAGTGCCTCGTCCACGACCGTAAGTCCCACCGCGGCCTGGAGCGGGCCATCCGACTCGTCCACCACCGAGAGGCTCAGCTTGAGCGGGTCCCCCGGCCGGTAGAGCGGCTTGTCGGTCGAGAACGTGACCTTCAGCTCCTTGTGCCGGTGGACGAACACGGTTCGCTGGGCCGTGAACTGCGGGCCCTGGTCGTCGGGGAACAGCGTGGCGACTGCCACCACTTCGCCGTCCCAGCCGATGCCCACGGGCACTTCGAACACGGCCTGACCGTCCTCGAGGAGCGAGGCCTGCATGGCCACGGTCTGTCCGCCGCGGTGCACGTCGAGGTAGGCGAGACCTTCCGGGAGGCCGCTCAGCACGCTGAGCTTCGCCGTCTCCCCCACCGAGTAGACGGCCTTGTCCGAGCCCC
>VGRX01000849.1 GCA_016875215.1 Deltaproteobacteria bacterium | reverse complement strand
TTGTCTTGGCCGATCCGTAGGTGCGGTGCATCTGCGATGTGATGGACCCAGGCCCTGCGCTCGGGCGATCTCTTCGTCCTGGAAAAGGGCCCTACTCGAATCGAATTCTCCCGGTTCGACAACGACGTCGTACGAAAGCCACTCGACCGGAGGCTTCAGATAGGCACTACAGGCGGTGAAGAACGAATCGTCGCACAAGTGGTCCGAAAGGGGGACTCGGGGTCGTTCGCCGCCGAACCCAGCAGTGCGAGCCACCCCGGGGTTCCCCTCGCGATCGTGGAGCCCGCGGCCCTCGCCATCCGGAATCACGCATCGTATCCGGCGGTCCTTCCCGGTGCCGACCTCGTGGTCCCCAGGATTCTCCGGAACCCTTCGACCAACCTGTGGGGATTCGCGGCGAAGTCGAAGTTCAGGTCCATGAGCCGAACATCGACGCGCTTGGAAGGCTCTCCGTCGAGCGTCCAAGAGCGCTCTGACAGGCCTCTACCGGTCGGGTAGAGAAGTACGTTCATGGGGCAGTCGAACCGCCGGGCATAGGCGTGGAGCTGGTATAGGTCTGCCTGGGTAACGCCCTGGTTGGAGTCCTCCGAGGAGAGTCGTTTCCATTTCGTGTCAATGGCGCAGGCCGAACTGCCGACATCATCCAGGATGAGTACGTCTGGCTTCAGGCGGAAAGCCCCGGCCTGCTGTTCGTCTCGCAGCAGCCGGGGGCGAGAACCAGCGGCCTGTATCCGGATCCGGTCCCTCCGGAGCCCCAGATCCGAAGCATGGCGAACGATGAACCTTGCCACAAACTCCTCGAACAGAGATTCCATCGGGAAGAGCAGGCTGAAGGTCTCGCTGCTCCCGCTAGCCGGCGCAGGTGCCCGGTTGGCCATTATCAACCGGACGAAGTCGACACAGGGTCGCATCCGCTCGTTGTTGCGGTTCCACTGGATCTTCTGGAACTGCTCGGGGGTCCCGGCGACGTCTGTGACGGAGGCAAGGGTATTCAGAAGCTCCAGGAGCCGTCGTCGTATTGGAGCAGCGCTGACGGTCTTGCCCAGAACCCTGCACCCGGCCTTGAGCACCCGGTTCATCCATGTGTCTAGGATGTACTCATCGTAGCAGACGTGAAAGCGGGCTGCATTCACGGCTTGCTGCCGCACCTGCCGCGAAAAGTCGAGTTTCCCACGGAGCACACCGAGACAGGCCTCCTCGTGGACATAGCCGCGGTCTACACCTCGCTTCAGTTCCGCGGCCAGACGGTCCACGAAGATGGACACAAGGGTGTCGAGCAGGGGCATCGCCTGGAGGCGCAGGGAGGAGAGATCGACATCAACCATGCGGACCCTCTGCGCCTGGGCCAGCATGAACAGCAGGTTCGACTGAGCCATTCGCTGCGCGGGACCATCTTGGTCGAGGTGGCCATGGTCCAGCGTGTCCGCATCGATCTTTGGGAGGATCTCGACCTGGAGCCCCGGAACCTGCACCACTCCGACCAGATTGCGAGCCCGGATGTAGTGCCGGAATCTCCAGTCAAAGACCGGAGGATTCCGCTCACCTCGAAAA
>VGRX01000848.1 GCA_016875215.1 Deltaproteobacteria bacterium | reverse complement strand
GGGGCGGGTCCAGCAGGGTCATGAGCAGCCGGTTCTGGAACACCCCTCCCGAGAGCGCCACCCGCCCGAGATCCGTCCGGCTCCGGATCGCCACGCATGTCCGCACCACCGCCACGGCCACGCTCCGGTGGAAGCGCAGGGCAATCCGCTCCGTCGGCGCGCCCTTCCGCAGATCGTCGGCAAGCGCTGCCCAGAGCGGCCCGAGCTTCACCGGCCCGTCGCAGGCGCCCTCCACCGGGTAAACGACCACGTCCGTCGGGTCCGCCCGCAGTGCGGCCTCCTCGAGCTCGATGGCGGCCTGCGCCTCGTAGCGGATCTCGGCGCAGATCCCGAGCACGGCCGAGACTGCGTCGAACAGACGTCCGGCGCTGCTGGTGAACGGTGAGTTCAGGCCGGTCTCGAGCTGACGCAGGACCACCTGCACCTCCCGCTGTGGAATCGATGCCAGGCCGGTCCGGCGCAGATCGCCCTGCTCTGCAAACCGCCCGGGATTCTCGAGGAGGGCTGGCGTTGCCGCCCTTCCCTCCGCCTCGGAGGCAACCCCCAGCAGCTCGGGGACGAAGGTCCGCAGGTGCGCGACGGCCATCCTCCACGGGCGGCGGATTGCGGCCGCGCCCCCCGGCATCCTGACCGGCTCGAGCCAGGCGAGCCTCTCGAACGACCGGGCGTCGGCTGCCAGGAACTCCCCTCCCCAGATGGTGCCGTCGGTTCCGTATCCGGTCCCGTCGAGAGCAACGCCGATGACGGGGCCCCGGACATCGTTGTCCGCGAGGCAGGCGGCAACATGCGCGTGATGGTGCTGCACCTGGACGAGCGGGAGCCCCGTGTCGTCGGCAAGGGCGAGCGCGTACTTGGTCGAAAGGTACTCGGGGTGCATGTCGCACGCGAGCACGTCGGGCTCGAACCGGAACAGGCGGCGCATCAGGGTGATGGTGCGTTCGAAGTGGGCCAGGGTCTCGGCATTCTCGAGGTCGCCGATGTGCTGGCTCAGGAATGCATCCCGGTCCCGGGCGAGGCAGAAGGTGTTCTTCTCCTCCGCACCGCAGGCGAGCACTGAACCTACCGGATGCTCCAATCGCACCGGAAACGGAGCGTAGCCGCGGGCCCGTCGCACCGGAACCGCTCCGGTCGGGTCGACGGCAAGCACCGAATCGTCGCACCGTGTCAGGATGTCGCGGTCGTGGATCATGAGGAGGTCCGCGATGCGGCCGAGCCTTCCGACTGCATCGGAGTTGTCCGTGACGATCGGTTCCTCGCTGAGGTTTGCGCTGGTCATGACGAGCGGACGTGCGACGCGGGCCATCAGGAGGTGGTGGAGCGGCGTGTAGGGGAGCATCACGCCGAGGCGTGAGAGCCCGGGGGCGATCCCGTCGGCCAGGCGAGGCGAGTCGGGACCGCTGCGCCGACGGAGCAGCACGATGGGGCTTGCCGGTGACGACAGCGTCTCCGCCTCCGCACCGTCCACGAAGCAGTGGCGTCGGATCGTGTCGAGGTCGGGCATCATGAGAGCGAACGGCTTGCCCCCGCGGCCTTTGCGGGTCCGGAGGAGCCCCCC
>VGRX01000847.1 GCA_016875215.1 Deltaproteobacteria bacterium | reverse complement strand
CCCCGATCGCGTGCATCCCCACCAACACTTACAGCATGAACTGGCCCACCTCGGGCACTTATTACCTGTTCGTGGACGGCAAGACGGCAGCGGACAAGGGATTGTACACCGCGACGGTCACGGTGAAGTAGGCAGTGGCCAGCGGACCATCTGCACGGCCCCTCCCGTGTGGGGCCGTTGAGTAAGTCTCTCCCTACTGCGGGACCGCCATGCACGCCATCTGGTGTGGTCGGGGCTGTGTGAAGGGGGGACGGCCCACTGCTCACCGCCCACTGCTTTTCTTCACTCCCCGGGCGCAGAAGATGCCGAGCCAGCCGCGGCTGCCCTGCTCTCGCGCAAACTGCAGGATGCGACCGAAGAAGTCCGGGTCCACCCGGTCGTTGTGCTGCATGAGCAGGAGAATCTTGAAACAGGTGATCATCTTTAAGAAGAGCTCGAGGCCGGTCCGGTCGCTCGTGATCACTTCCACCGGAGCCGAGACGTCGATGAACCCCGCCTCCTCCAGGTAGCCGGCAAGCTTGCGGCCCACGAAACGATCCCCACCGCACGCGGCCTGCGCATCCTCTGCGTGGCGCAGCATCTCGGAGAACCCGGGCGGCTCCGGGTGCAGCGCGAGCCAGCCGTTGTCCACGTCCGGGATCACCGCGATTCCTCCCGGCTTGAGCACTCGGTGGATCCCGCGGAGCGCCCGCACCGGATCGTTCAAATGCTGGAACACGAGCCTGGCATAGGCGAAGTCGAACGACTCATCCGGAAGATCGAGGTTGTAGACATCCCCCGCGACCACCTTCAGGCGGGGGTTTGATTCCGCCAGTGCCTCCGCTGTCCTCCGGAGGTCCGGGTCCGGCTCGATGCCCACCACCCGTCCTTGCGGGACCAGCTCGCGAGCGATCCGATCGGCCACGATCCCCTGGCCGCACCCGATGTCGAGCACGGTCATATCCGGCTTGAGCCCGGCCCCCCGAAGCAGCTCCCGCTCCCTGAGCCAGAAGAACAGCGCCTGCTCCTCGAGCCGCCGGAACTCCTCTTCCTGGCACGGCAGATTGGCGAAATCGTAGCTGCCCTTCTCCACTCCGCTCATCTCATCCCTCCGAACTCATTCCTCCGAACTCCACGCACCGAGTATCAGGCCAACGCACCATCCTGCCAAGAAAGGGGGGTTCTGCTTGACTTGCCTGGGGATGGGGGGTATTGGTCCGGCCGTCCGGACGACTCCGGCATGGAGGCTGCGCTTGAGCGAGACCGCTTTGATCGGATTGGGCAGCAACCAGGGAGACAGCGCAGGCTTCCTCGAAGCCGCGCTCGATGCGCTGGAAGAGGCCGCCGGCATCCGCGTCGCAGGGCGCTCCTCACTCTACGTGACCCGGCCGGTCGGGGAGATCGTGCAGCCCGACTTCCTGAACATGGCGGCCCGGCTGGAGACCACTCTGGATCCGCATGAGCTGCTCGAGCTCCTGCTCGGGGTCGAGCGCACGCTCGGCAGGGAACGGACGCTGCGGTGGGGACCGAGGACCATCGACATCGACCTGTTGTTCCAGGAGCGCCACGTCTTATTT
>VGRX01000846.1 GCA_016875215.1 Deltaproteobacteria bacterium | reverse complement strand
CGAGCAGGACATCCTGCGACTCAATCCGTGGTGGAAGGGCGACCCGCTCCCGCCGCTCCCGAGCACCCGCAGGCATCTGGTGGCGCAGATGCGGGCCAGGCTCGACAAGAAGCTGGCACCGGCGGTGGTTGTTCGCGGGCCGCGGCAGGTCGGCAAGACGATTGCCCAGCTCCAACTTCTTGACGATCTGCTCTCCCAGGGACTGCCCGCCTCGTCGATCCTGCGTGTGCAATGTGATGAGCTTCCGGGCCTGCTGTCGCTGCAGGAACCCATCTTGCGCATTGTGGACTGGTATGAATCGAAGATCCTCGGCGAGTCCGTCAATGCGCGAGCACGCAGTGGCCAGCCGACCTTCATCTTCCTGGATGAGGTGCAGAACCTTGCTGACTGGGCGCCGCAGGTCAAGTTCCTGGTTGACACAACTGCGGTGCAGGTCGTGATCACGGGCAGCTCTGCATTGAGGATCGAACAAGGCCGCGATTCCCTGGCCGGGCGGATTTCGACCATCGTGGCAGGAACACTGTCGCTGACGGAGATCGGTGGCTTCCGGGGAATCGACGTGGGAGTGCCCCATTTGCCGGACAACGGGCCAGGTCCCCTGGTCGACAAGACGCTCTGGGCCGAGCTGGCAGGCCCCGTCGCTCCTGAGTTGCGACAGGGATTTGCCGAGGTCTTTCGCCTCTTCTCACAGCGGGGAGGGTATCCTCTCGTTCACCAGAGGCACGAAGTCGACTTCGGCCAACTGGCGGACCAACTGAACGAGACCGTGATTCGTCGGGTGATCCAGCACGACCTGCGGGTTGGTGAGCGAGGACGGAAGCGAGACCAGTCCCTGCTGGAGGAGCTCTTCCGGTTGTCTTGCAGGTACATCGGCCAGTCTCCGGGGAGTACCGCGCTCGCCCGGGAAGTCCAGCGGGTTGTCCAGGCAGATGTGGGACCCCAACGCGTGCAGCATTACCTCAGGTTTCTGAACGACACGCTGCTTCTGCGGGTCGTGGAGCCCCTTGAAATCCGGTTGAAGCGCCGACGCGGGAATGCGAAGCTCTGCCTGGCCGACCACGGGCTGCGGGCAAGCTGGCTCCAGGAGAGCATCCCCATCGATCCCGATGGACTCGATGCGAATCCGCACCTGACGGAGTTGGCGGGGCGGATCTCTGAGAGCGTCGTGGGGGCCCTGCTGACCAGCATTCCCGGGCTGGACGTCGCACATCTTCCTGCTCGGCATGCTCAGCCCGAGGTCGACTACGTGCTTACCATCGGGACCCGGCGGATTCCGCTGGAAGTCAAGTACCAGAAGCGCATCGATCCGTGGCGCGACACCGAGGGCCTTCGCACATTCATCGAGACCGCTGCCAACAACGCCCCCTTCGGTATCCTGATCACCCGCCCGGATGCCGTTGGCGAGATCGAAGATCCCCGGATCGTCAGGGTGCCGTTGCCAAATCTGCTGCTGATGCGGTAGTCGGTCCGTGCGAACACGTTGACAGCACCGTCGACCGCAACGTATCGTCGGATCCATGCGAGAGTCCCTCCGGAGAGCGAGGACCGGTGGGAGCATCCCGC
>VGRX01000845.1 GCA_016875215.1 Deltaproteobacteria bacterium | reverse complement strand
CCCCTGCATCTGCCGGCGCCCCCAGGGCCCCTCCCGCGTGGTCGGGGCTGTGTGACCCCTGATCCCCGACCCCTGACCCTGCTGCATCTGCCGGCGCCTCGAGGGCCCCTCCCGCGTGGTCGGGGCTGTGTGACTCCTGATCCCCGACCCCTGACCCTGCTGCATCTGCCGGCGCCCCGAGGGCCCCTCCCGCGTGGTCGGGGCTGTGTGACCCCTGGCTCCTCTCCTTCAGCACCGGTATCTTGAGCAGCCGGCATTCGATCGCGCCGTTGTACAGCGGATACCTCCGGGCCACCCGGAGCCCCAGCTTCTTGGCCGCGTCCATGTTCCCCGTGAACACGTAGCCGGTCCACTCGGGAAATCGGTGTTTCAGCGTCATTCCGATGCGCTGGTAGAGCAGCAGCAGCCCCTTGGTCTGCCCCAGCCGTTCTCCGTAAGGCGGATTCACGACCACGATACCCGGGATGTCGCCCACCGGCTCCACGAGAGCCAGCTCCCGCCGTTCGAATCTGACGTGGCGGGCGACTCCGGCAGACGCTGCATTCCGGGTCGCAGCCCGGACCAGAGCAGGGTCGTTGTCGAATCCCGCAATGGGCGGAAGCTCCGCACGGTTACGCGCGTCCCGCTCCCGGGCCTCCTGCACGAGCCTTCGGAAGAGCGAGTCGTCGTGCAGGCGCCAGCGCTGGAATCCGAACGACGACCGGAGCAGCCCCGGCGCCGTGTCGCAGGCAGCGAGAGCGGCCTCGATGACCAGCGTTCCTCCGCCGCACATGGGATCGAGGAACCCTCCGCCGGCCGCGACCGTCGCAGGCCACTCCGACAGACGGAGGATGCCGGCTGCCAGGTTCTCCTTCAGCGAGGCCGGCCCTGCCTCCCGCCTCCAGGCGCGGCGATGCAGGCTCTCCCCCGACAGATCGAGCGCCACCACAGCCTGCTCCCCCTCCACGTGGACCTGCACCCGGACATGAGGGCGCTCCCGATCCACCGACGGACGCTCGCCGCCCCTGTCGCGGAACCAGTCGGCAATCGCGTCCTTGACCTTCAGCGCTCCGTAGTTCGTGTGCGTGATCGTGGAGCGGGACGAGGAGAACGACACGGCAAAAGTCTGCCGCACCGTCATGTGCTCGCTCCAGTCCACGGTGCGTACGCCGGCGTAGAGCGCCTCGTCATCCGCTGCCGGAACGCGTGCCAGCTCGACCAGCACGCGACTGGCGCAGCGGCTCCAGATGCAGGCCCGATAGCCGTGCTCGAGCCCTCCCGAGAACGACACCCCCGCCCGCGCCTCGGCAGCGTCGGCGATCCCCAGCCCGCGCAGCTCCTCGGCCAGCGCCCCCTCCAGTCCCCTCGGTACCGTCGCAAAGAACTTCCACCCTTCTCCCATGTTCTCTCCCGCCCCGCTCACCACAGCCTCCCCCCGGCCCGCCCCGAGCGGAGTCGAGGGGTGGGGGAGGTCAGGTGGGGGCATCTCATCACCACGTGATCGTCACCATGCCGTGGCCCGACCGAACCCCCTGCGAGTGCACCACGTTGGTCAGCGTGGGGGCATCTCATCACCACGTGATCGTCAC
>VGRX01000844.1 GCA_016875215.1 Deltaproteobacteria bacterium | reverse complement strand
AAAAGCTCCCCCTTGAGGTCGTCCCCTTCCTGTGCGATGGCCACGACCTCGGGCACGTCTGCGTAGATCCTGTCTACCCGTTCGTCCCCCCGCTCGAGGCAGAGGTTGGCAAGCTCCTTGAACGTCGGCTTGCCCGTGGCCGAGAACCCGGCAAAGACCTGCGCCGGGGTCCCCGGAGCACTGTGGATGCAGTCAGCGCTGCGGCACTGGAAGCAGTAGACGCGGCCGAGTCGGAACGAGGCGATGGCCTCCATTCCCTCCCGAACCCGTCGGCGGGCTTCGTCCACAAGCTGTGCCGCGGCTTCCCGGGTCTGCTCCTTTGAACGGAACAGCTCGGGGTCGACTGAGAGGGGAAGGACCAGTCGTCCGGTGGGCAGCGATTCCCCCGGAGTAAGGCCGTATTCGGTTGCCAGGGCCCGGACCAGCGTGCTGAGCGACTTCAGCGCCGTTGCGGCCAGCTCGTCCGGCAATGCCCAGGGTTTCCGGGGGGAGGAAGCAGGCTTGCCTCCCTCGGGTTCCGGCCCTCGCTGCCGGTCGTCCCGCTCGCGGTCTCTGCGCCCTGCGCCTCGGCCAGGTCGGCGAGGCCGGGGTTTCCCGTCCGGGCCAGGGCTCATCCCAGCCCCCGGAGCACCGAAACGCCCGCCAGATCCGGCCGGAGACCGAACAGCTCCATCGTCGTGGCCGCGACGTCTGCAAAGGTGTTGCGCACCCCGAGGTCACGGCCCATCGGCAGGCCGGGGGCGTAGACCAGGAGCGGCACGAACTCCCGGGTATGGTCGGTATGGGCCGCGTGGCTCGGGTCGCAGCCGTGGTCCGCCGTGATGATCAGGACATCGTCCGGGGTCAGCAGCGGCAGCAGCCTGCCCACGAATTCGTCCCCCTCCTCCAGCGCCCGGGCGTAGCCCTGGGCGTTGCGCCGATGGCCGAACACCATGTCGTAGTCCACCAGGTTCACGAAGATGAGCCCCTGCCGGTCGGATTTCACGAGATCCAGGGTCTTGTCAAAGCCGTCCCGGTTCCCTTCGGTGTGTACCGAGTGCGTGACGCCCCTCCCCGCGAAGATGTCCTCGATCTTGCCGACGCCGGTCACCGGAATCCCCGCTGCCGTGAGCCGGTCGAGCAGGGTCGCGGAAGGCGGCTCCATGCAGAAGTCCTTGCGGTTGTATGTCCTATCGAAGCTCCCCGGCCTGCCGACGAACGGGCGGGCGATGACGCGGGCCACGTGGAACGGATCGAGGATCTTCCGGGCAACCTCGCAGGCCCGGTACAGCTCGGGCAGCGGGACGATCTCCTCGTGGGCCGCGATCTGGAACACGGAGTCCGCTGACGTGTAGACGATGAGCCTGCCGGTGGCCATGTGCTCTTCGCCGAGCTGCTCGAGGATCACGGTTCCGCTGGCGGCCCTGTTGTACAGGGTCGAGAAGCCGGATTCCTTCTCGAACGGCGCCATGATCTCGAGCGGGAAGCCGTTGGGATAGAGGGCGAAAGGCTTGCGGCTCACCAGCCCTGCGATCTCCCAGTGACCGGTGACCGTGTCCTTTGCCGGCGAGGCCTCCTGCATGCGGCCCCC
>VGRX01000843.1 GCA_016875215.1 Deltaproteobacteria bacterium | reverse complement strand
TCGTGAAGAACGGATCGAAGTAGGTGGCCTCGTTGTTGCGAAGCTGCTCCTCGGTCGGGGATCCGAACGGGATCTGGAATGCCCCGGTCCCGCGCAGATGCTCGAGAATCGCAAGGGTCGTGGAACCTTCGCTCTCCGACTGGTTGGCCGTGCCGGACAGCTGTGCGCGGATCTGCTCCTCGGTCTTACCCGTCGCCTGCGCCTCCATGATCATCGCCGACCGCTTCTGGTGGAGGTACTGGTACTCGGACAGGGTCTGGGTCAGCTGCTGCTGGTTGCCCGCCAGCGAGCGCGAGGCGGCCGTCCAGAGTTCCGCCTGCTTCTCGGGATCGCCCTTGGCTGCGGCCATGGCCTCGATGAGGTCGTTCGCGTACTTCCCGGCCCGCAGGGGCATGACGCGGCCGTCGATCGGATGGGGGATGCCCACGCCGCCGACCTGCTCGATCGCCTCGATCTTCCGCGCCTGAATCTCGTTGATCGCCTTGCGCTCGTCCGCGACCTGCTTGGCATCGACCTTCAGCTTCAGCTTCACGCTCTCCTGCACCATCACGATCTGGTCCTGGAGCGCGAGCGCCTCGGGCGGGGCGTTGCTGGGCAGGCGACCGCCACCGGACTGCATGCGCCCGACGACGTTCTCGTACATCGAGTACTGCTCGTCGTTCAGCTTGTCCTTGAAGAACGCGTCCACCCGCGCCGGGATGTTGGTCTTCAGGCGGGGATCCTCGAGCAGGTCCTCGGTCAGGTCCATGACCATAGCGCCGAAAACAGAGCTGGGCGTCTTCTGCTGGCCGACGATCCCGTCCATGCTGGCCTTCGTCGTGCGGAGGGCATTGTAGGTGGACTTCAGGAGGGCCGGGGTCAGGCGCTGCTGGACGCCTTCCATGTACCGGGACGCGTGCTGGTACACGACGTTGAAGTAGGTTCCGGCCTCCTTGCCCGTGAACAGCGTCCGCTCCTCCTTCTCGTTCTTCTCGGCCAGCATGTCAGCCACGACGGCCGCGAGGGACGCGGGCTTGTCGGATCCCGGCTTGAAGTAGCGGGAGACGGCCTCCTTGCCGTAGCGGATGGCATCGGACTCGCTCATGCGGAACAGGTCGGTGCCGCCGCCTGTGCTGGGGAACTTCGTCTCAAGTCCTTGGATCGCCTTCTGGACGGCCGCGCCCTCCATCTTGCGGGTGCGGATGTAGTGGGCCATGCGCGCGCCCTGCCCCGGGGCCTCCCGCTCCCACACCCTGTCGACGGCCATCTGGGCGGGATAGGTCCCGCTCCGGTCGGCCACCTCGTCAACCATGAAGAACTGGGCCGCGCCCTTGCGGGTCTTCAGGTACTCGGACAGCCGGCCATGGTCGATGGCCCACTGGTTGCGGAGCTGCTGGTATTGTCCAACAAGTTCCTTGTCGGCTCCCTGCTGGGCCATCATGCGGAGGTTCTTGAGGTTGACCTGCCAGGTCGTGGCGTAGTTCTCGCGGCTCTTGAAGTCAGGGTCGAGCGTCCGCAGCTCATCGTCGCTGACCTGATCCATCAGCTTGGACAGGCCCTGTACCCGGTTCGTGAGATCCCCGCGCATGGTCGGAAACCCC
>VGRX01000842.1 GCA_016875215.1 Deltaproteobacteria bacterium | reverse complement strand
GGGGGCCGAGAACCAGGCGGTCTCGTCCGGAGGGCACGCTCCGTCGGAGAGGGCGGTCCAGAGGTCGTTTTCCGGCGGGGTCTTCCCGTCGATTCCCTGTACCGGGCCGCAGGTCTCGCAGAGATCGCCGATGGCGTCCCCGTCCGAGTCGGCCTGGTCTGGATTGGGGAGCCCCGGGCAGTTGTCGGAGCAGTCCGTGATCGCCCCGCCGAGGCAGGGGTCGCCGGCGCCCTTGTCCGGGACGGCGTCGAGGTCCTGGTCGGGGAGGCCGGTGCACAGTCCCTTGCTGCAGGCATCGAAGAGGGTGTCGGGCTTTCCGTCGTCGCACGGGGGCCCGTCGAGCTTGCCGTGAACGCAGCCGGTCGCGGGCTGGCAGTTGTCGAGGGTACACGGATTCGAGTCGTCGCACGACTTCTGAACCGGCCCCTCGCAGTCGGAGCCGTTGCAGATGTCTGCGAGGGTGCAGAGGTCGAGATCGTCGCAGAAGGCGCCGTCGGTCGGCTGGTGGATGCACCCGACATCCGAGATGCAGGAGTCCGAGGTACAGGGGTTGAGGTCCGTGCAGTCGACGGGGAAGCCGGTACAGACCCCCTTGGAGCAGTGGTCCTGCGTGCTGCAGGAGTTGCCGTCGTCGCACGGCAGGCCGTTGGGCTCGAACTTGCACTTGCCGTCACCGGGGTCGCAGAAGTCGAGGGTGCAGAGGTTCCCGTCGTCACACTCGACCGGGATGCCGGGGATGCAGGAGCCCTTCTTGCACCAGTCACCCAGCGTGCACGGGCTGTAGTCCGTGCAGGCCTTGTCGAGGAGCTCGACGACGCAACCGGCGGCAGGATGGCAGGCTGCAGCGGTGCACGGATTCCCGTCTTCGCAGTTGACGGCCAGGCCGGCTCTGATGCCGTTCTTGCACATGTCTCCGTAGGTGCAGGCGTTGCCGTCATCGCACGGGGCGAGGTTGGGCTTGAAGACGCAGCCGGTGGCCGGAGCACAGAGGTCGTCGGTGCATGGGTTGCCGTCGAAGCAGGTGAAGGCGATTCCTACGCACTTCACCCCCTTGCAGGTGTCTCCGGCCGTGCACCCGTCGGAGTCGTCGCACTCTCCGATGAGCGGGGTATGGATGCAGCCCTGGAGCAGATTACAGGCGTCTTCCGTGCAGGGGAGGCCGTCGTCGCAGTCCTTGGGCTGTCCCTGGCAGACGCCGTCCACGCACTGGTCCTTGGCGGTGCAGGGGTTCCCGTCGTTGCAGGAGGAGGGGATCTTGATGAAGGAGCACAGTCCGGTGAGCGGGTTGCACACCCCCTGGGTGCAGGGGTTTGCATCTTCGCAGTAGACCGGGATGCCGACACAGTTCCCCCCCTGGCAGGTATCGCCGATCGTGCACAGGTTTCCGTCGTCGCACGGCAGCGGGACCGCGTCCCACAGGCACCCCTTCTTGGCATCGCATGAGTCTGAAGTGCAGGGGTTGCCGTCGTCGCACGAGACAGGGGCGGCGTGGGTGCACTCGCCCGCGAGGCAATGGTCGCCGGTGGTGCAGGGGTTGCCGTCGTTGCAGGGGGAGAAGTCCGGCATGTCGGTGGGCAGAC
>VGRX01000841.1 GCA_016875215.1 Deltaproteobacteria bacterium | reverse complement strand
GGAGGGGAAGGAATGAAGCTGTGCGCACCGACCAACTTCGATGACGCGCTCATCGCTCCCCTGGCCCAAGCCGGCGTGTACGAGATCTACGGGAAGCTGACAGCGGATGCCGTGGGTGGCGGCCGCACGTCCCACATTCTGCCCGACGTGGGATTCAAGCGTTTGGAATCGCACGCTTCAGAGGCCGCAAAGGCCGGGATCCGGTTCAACTACCTCCTCAACGCTGCAGCGATGGGCGGCATGGAGACCACGGCTCGGGGGTACAGGGCGATCCGTCGCCTTCTCGACCGCCTGGCGCGCATCGGGATCACCCTGGTCACGGTCACGAACCCCGTGCTGCTCCAGCTCATCAAGCGGCACTATCCGTCATTCAAGGTCAAGGTGTCCGCGTTCTCGAACGTGGTCTCCCCGCTCCAGGCCCGCTTCTGGGAGGAGATGGGGGCCGACGTCATCACCGTCTGTCCGGTGATGGTCAACCGTGAGTTCGCCATCCTCGAAGAGATCGGAGCGTCGGTCAAGGCCGAGCTCCAGGTCATCGCGAACAACAACTGCCTCCAGTCGTGCCCGTTCTACTCGACGCACGCGAACCTGGTCTCCCACACGTCGCAGAAGGGGCACTGGTCGAGGGGGTACATGATCGACTATTGCCTCGTGAACTGCCGTCGGCTGCGGCTCCTCGACCCCGGGTACTACCTGCGCGGGGACTGGATCCGCCCCGAGGACGTGCACCTCTACGAGGCCGTCGGCATCGAGCACATCAAGCTCGTCAACCGCTCCAATCCAACCGACGTGATCATCGCAAGGGTGAAGGCATACGCCGCTCGCAAGCACGATGGGAACCTGCTCGAGCTCGTCGAGCACGCACGTGACTTCCGAACCGAAGGGGAGCAGACCGTGTCGGCCCGGGCCCGCATGGCCCGCACGTTCGTCCGTCCACTGCTTGCCAACCCGTTGCGTATGAAGGAGCTCTCGAACCTGGTCCTGCCGCATGAGCCGGTCGTCGAGATTGTCAACGCGGATCTCGACGGTTTCATCGACTACTTCCGAAGCCACAGCTGCATGGGGCGGGATTGCCGCCGGTGCGGATACTGCGACGAATGGGCCAGGAAGGTCGTCCGGGTCGACGGCCGCCCCATCGAGGAGTACCGCCGTCGATACCAGGAATCGCTCGACAAGTATCTGGACGGCTACTTCTTCCACTACCGTTGACCTTCCCGGCGTGCTATTCTGCCCCGTGCTGGCCCGGAGGAGACCGGGGCAGTCGTTCTCGAAAACGCGAGGTTGCCCCATGAACCGCAAGCTGCTTGGGTTCCTGATCGTGACGGTAGCGATCCTCCTGGCCGTTGTGTTCCTGGTCAGCCGTTCCCGCTACACCGGGCCGCAGGGAGCGGCAACAGGTGGGGGCGCAGGTTGCGGTGGTGAGGCCGTGGAATCGTCCCCCGACGCCACGGTCGTCTTTGGCGGCGACGTGAGCTCCGACGTCGGGGCGGGAGAGGAGGCCCCGGCTCAGGTCATCTACCGCCGGCTCGTCGACGGGAAGGAATGCGTGACGGTGACCGTCGAGCCGCTCGACCGAATCGCC
>VGRX01000840.1 GCA_016875215.1 Deltaproteobacteria bacterium | reverse complement strand
ATTGCATCGTCCATCGCGATGACCTTGGCAGCCTCGGCCCTGCTCCTGCTGTCCTCTTCCGCCTTGGCCAAGATGCCTCTGGGCCACCTGGACGAGGCGCAGCCTACGTGGGTCGGGGGGTGGGGATTCGACCCGGATCACCCGGAGGCGGAGATCGCAATCCACATCTACGTGGACGGGCAGTTCGCGGGCAACGGCGAGACCAAGGGGTACCGGCCGGACGTGAATGCGGCATACGGAATCACGGGGAATCACGGGTTCACGTTCCCAGTGGACATCGCGAAATTCGGTCCGGGGACGCACAACGTGTGCGCCTACGGAATCGACCTGGACGGCGAGGGCAACCCCGCGTTCGACCCGTGCCCCTACAAGGTGACCATCGGCTGTACTCCGCAGTGCGGCGGCAAGAGCTGCGGCGGCGACGGGTGCGGTGGCTCCTGCGGGAACTGCCCGGCCGGTCAGACGTGCAACAACGGGGTGTGCAGTGGGGGGCAACCGCCGGGCGGAACGCCGACGGGCAACCTCGATGCGGCAAACGAGGGGATGATCGGCGGCTGGGCCAAGGACCCGGACTGGGACGGCCCGCTCATGGTCCACATCTACGTGGACGGAGCCATGCTCAAGGTGCTCAAGGCGGACGGGTGGCGGGAGGACGTCGGTGCGCATGGGTTCACCTGGGATCCGCCGCCCTTTGGTGCGGGTGACCACGAGGTCATCGCGTATGCGCTCGGCGTGGACGGGGCAGGCAACCCGAACGGCGAGAACCCGGGGCTGAAGGGGAGCCCCAAGACGCTCAAGGGGACGTGCGACGGGCTCCAGTCCGACGCTCTGGGGTGGTGCCAGGGAATGAAGCCGTACTGGAAGAACCGGCAGACGGACACGGTGTTCGTGAGCAACGACCTGGTGCGGGTGGGGGTGAACAAGTCGTTTGGCGGCACCATTTTCCAACTGTATGGGGCCGGCTGGGACCGCAACCTGATCCTGGAGCACGGCGGCGGAGCGATCCAGCTTTCCATCTGGGGCTATGACCCGGTCGGCGGGACGGGGTGGTACGGAAACGACGGCTGTGATGCCAAGTCGTATCCCTCGGAGGCCGCATGCAAGGCAGCGGGCCACGCCAGTTGCTCGGCCTGGGCGCATCCTGGAGGTGCTCATTGCTCGAACTGCACCAGCCAGAAGCCGTGCAGCGGCTGGACTCCCGGGGCGCCGTGGAACCCGATCCAGGCGCAGGGGCCGAGCTGCGGGTGGGATTCTCCCGCCAACGACTGCAACGCGGCGGAGTGGCAGGGGCAGACGTTCTACACGCGGCTGGATGCGCCGTTCCACTTCACGTCGACCGCGCCGCCGGCCCCCATGCCCATGGAGCAGTGGGTGACGGCCCACGAGGGGTATGCCGAGGTCAAGTACCGGCTTACCTACTCGGGCCCGCACACATGGTGCAACCATCCCCAGGAGATCCCCGCGATCTTCACCTCCTACGGTATGAACCAGCACTACTACTACTATGACGGTGATGCCCCGTTCACCGGGGCGGGCGTGACGCACAAGGCCGGCGCCTCTTCCGGGTTCCTGCGCTATCCGA
>VGRX01000839.1 GCA_016875215.1 Deltaproteobacteria bacterium | reverse complement strand
CGGCCTGTCCGCGGGGCATGAGAAATCGACACTGCGCAGCGCGCAGAGCATTTCTCCTGCGTTGCGGTAGCGCAGGGCGGGCTCCTTCTCCAGCGACTTGCGGACGACCTCGGCGAGAGAGGCGGGCAAGTCGGGCCGCGTGACTTGCAGGCTCGGGGGCAGTTGCCGTATGTGCGCGTCCATGCACTCAAATCCCGTGGTGCTCGTCTGGGGGAAGGGGACGACCCCGGTGAGCATGCGATACAGCATGATGCCCGCACTGTAGACGTCCGTAGCAGGCGTGACGTCTTCCCCCCGGACCTGCTCCGGGCTCATGTACTCGAACGTTCCGACGACGCCACCGGTGCGGGTCAGCTTCTCACGCCCCATCGCTTTGGCAATGCCGAAGTCGGTCACGACCGCTCGGCCGGCGCGGTCGAGCAGCACATTGGCGGGCTTGACGTCCCGGTGCACCACGGGCGGCTGCTGCCGGTGGGCATAGGCGAGCCCTTCCAGGACATGCTCCATGATAGCGAGCACGCGGTCGGTCGGGACCGGTTGCCCGCCGGAGTGCGACGCGAGCCACTGCTCGATGGACTGACCCTCAACGTATTCCATGACCAGGAAGAACTGAGCCGCTTCCTCGAAAAAGGTATAGAGGAGCACGATGTTCGGGTGCTTGAGCATCGCCAAGACCCGCCCCTCTTCGAGGAACCTGCGGCGCACGGCCTCGTCCCGCATCAGGAGCGGGCTGACGGCCTTCACTGCCACCTCCTGTTGCGTGTACGTATGCTGTGCCAGGTAGACTTCGCCCATGCCTCCTTCGCCGAGCAGCCGCTTGATCTTGTATTCCCGGACCAACGTTCCGGGCGCAAGGCGTTCCGGGCTTTTCGACACGCCTCTTCCTCCTCGTCACATAGACGGAGTGTGCCAGATGCATGGATCCGGATCAAGCTCGGTATTGCTGGTGCTTTCCCTGCGGAAGTGCCCCTGGTGGGCCTTCGCGAAGGAGGAAGTTGGACGGCTCACGGTTCAGGTCCGCAAGCCCGAAGTGCCGGCACTGGGCGTGTGCAAGGGCATCAGTTCCTTGCCATCCCGTTTGGGGGCCGGGTTGCGCCGGAGGCATTCCTCGGACTGCTGTAGCCGCAGCCCGGGGGGAGGCGGCACTCTTCGAGGTCTTTGATGCCGTCACGAGGGGCCGGATTCGACTTGAACAGCCCGCACTCCACTTGTATTCTGTGGCAAGTGAGCCGACCGGAGGGGGGGAAGTGAGCACGTCCGAGACCAAGCTTTGTCCGTTCTGCAGGGAAGAGATCAAAGCGGACGCTATCAAGTGCAAGCACTGCGGCGAGCGGCTGGATGGAGGCACCCCGACGACCGGGGGGGGGCGAGGGACCGGTGCGGGCAGCTCTTCAGGCGGGACAGCCGCTGCAGCGGTCCCCGGCGGTACGCTGGCGGTGGGGCAAGTCATCGGCAGTGGCCGGTTCGAGCTGAAGAAGCTCCTCGGCACGGGCGGCATGGGGGAAGTGTACCAGGCCGAGCACCAGTACACGGGGCAGAAGGTGGCCATCAAGGCGGTATGGCCGAACTTGATGGCGGAGCAGAACGCCCGGGCAA
>VGRX01000838.1 GCA_016875215.1 Deltaproteobacteria bacterium | reverse complement strand
AAAAAAACCAGCGGACGATTTGGGCCGATTCCCCCGGCTTGCTCTGTTCTCCGGCTCGGACTAAGATGAGCAGGAACCGGTCGGAGGGACCCATGAGACTGCTTCCTGTCTTCGTGCTGCTGCCCCTGTTGGCATCGCTGTCGTGTGACTTCCTCCCCCAGAGCGAAGTCGGCGATTCCCTTCTTCCGACCGTGGAGAAGCCGGTGGTCGAGGTCCAGCCGGCCAAGCTGGTCAAGAACCCGTCGCTCCAGCAGCTCGGCGCCTGGTACTGCCCCGTCGTGTTCTCGGACCCGATCGTCCGGGCGCTGTGCGAGGCGACGCTCGGCCCGGTCCCTGCGGACGAGAAGCTCGTCTTCCGGTTCGAGCTGCCGTTCCACATCAGCAATCCGAACTCCTTCCCCCTTCCGGCCGTGGAGCTGCTTACGTCGCTGAGCCTCTTCCCGGGAGAGACGAGCTACCACCTCGCTGCCCTCTGTGTCACCCTCTGCGAGGAGACGGACACCCAGTGCCTCCAGCACGGTACCGGCTCCTGCGAGTCGGACGAGCCGGAGATCACGTCGGCCGAAGACCTCGTCCAGGCCGCCTGGAACTACCTCCAGGTCTACATCGCCAGCGAGGCCGCAGGAGAGGTCCCTCCCGAGCTCAAGGTGCGCCTCATCCCCGCCAACGGCAAAGGGACCGTGCTCATCACCCTGGACCTCCTCCCCGAGCCGCTCCTCGAAGCGCTCGAGGCCACGTTCGACCAGATCCTCGAGAAGATCGTCGACAACGAGACGGCCACCGTCGAGATCCCCTATGCCGTCGAAGGGGCCATCTGGTTCGTAGTCGAGAACTTCGGTCGCTTCGGAGTGAACTACGGCCCCATCGAAGGGAAGTGGGTGCTGTAGTGAAGCCATTCATCCCGTTTGCGGCTCCCTTCGCCTGGTTCCTGGTCTTCGCCCTGTTGATCCTGGGCCAGCCGGGTTGCCGTTCGCCGCGCCGGACGGACGGTCGAACGCCGAGCCCCGAGGCCGCCCCGGGTGTGGGCCCGTGGACCCGTGCAGCGGCCGGAACGTCGCGGGGCATCGGCAACGAGCCCCCGGGAACGCGCTCCAACGCCCCCAACGCGACCCGCTCCGCAGGCCTGGAGACTGCCCCCGCCACGTCCCCGGATCCCTCTGCAGCACAGGTCGGCGGCGCTCCCGCTCCTCCCGCCCCCGGTTGCATCGTGTCGCTGGCCACGCAGGCCGGACCCATCGACTGCCGGATGTCCGAATGCCCCGAATCCCTCGCAGCGCTGGCCGTGGCCGCTTCGGTGACGGCCAGGCCCGTGGATGACGAGACGTGGGTCCTGGAGGCCACCCGATCCCGCCCGCCGCTCGGTCCCGAGCCGTCGGTCAAGCTCGAGCTTTCCGGCGGTGCCTGGACCATCGATGTGCCCACTTCGATTCCCGGGCTCCAGGTGCGGGCCGGCTGCACAGGACCCGCGGATTCTCACTTCGGCTCGCCGCGGACCTTGTTTGTGCTGGAAGGGATTCTGTTGCGAAGGACCTTCTGACTCGTATTTCGCCCTTTTCGCCTACTGCGGCAGAAACGGCGGAACACGAGTCCGACCCCTGCTACCCCC
>VGRX01000837.1 GCA_016875215.1 Deltaproteobacteria bacterium | reverse complement strand
GACCGATGCCCTCTGGGACATCCTGGTGGACTTCACCGGGGTGGAGCTCAATGCGCACGACCGCCACTACGACAAGGACCCGCTGCGCGGGCTGGTCATCTCCTGCGTGGATTCTATGGACACCCGTCTGAAGATCTGGACGGAGGTGAAGAAGTACAAGCCCGATCTCTACCTCGATGCCCGCATGGGCGCCGAGGTCGGCAAGGTGCTCGTCGTCACCCCCTCAGATCCCAGCTCCTGCCGACACTACGAGGAGGACCTGTACCCCTCTACCGAGGCCCTCCACGCCCCCTGCACCGCCAAGGCCACGATCTACTGTGCCGCCGGGTTGGCCGCGTACATCGGGGCCATGGTGGGGGCGTACGTGAACGGGAGGAAGATCGAAGGGGTCGTGGTGGACTGGAGGCTGATGGAGGTGGTGCGGGGGTGAGGGGAAGAGGACGCTCCCGGGAGGGGGCGTTTCTCTTTTGTGTCGAGCGGGGATGTGGGCAAGTCCGGCATCGAGGCCTATGCTGCGGCTACCGCAGGCCCCAGGTCCTCGACCGGGCAGGGTACGACAAGGCGGGGCTATGTTGGCAAACTCGGTGATGCGGTGCCGGACGCCGGATCTTGCAGACCTCGAACACCGCGCTGACGTCGATGGCGAAGGCAGTGCGGATGAACACAGGAAGGAGGTCGCGAGCGCTCATGACCCAGCCTTTGGTGCAGTGGGGCCATCCGTCCCCCTTCCGTCGGGGTCTCGGTTCCATTGGACGAAGTCGGCCACCAACCTGTCGCACATTTGCTTGCCCACGCTGTCCGGCAGGACCTTCGTGGCATTTTGCAGCCCCAGCAAGAACGTATCCCAATCCAGCCATCGGATGGCGGTTCGACCGATCTCCGGCTCGATTTCTCCGCGGTGCCTCGCCAAGAGATCGCGGGCCGTTGCACTACTCTTCTGGGACTGACCTGCTGGATGGAGATGCTGCTTGAGTCCGTCGAACGTCAAGCCCAGGTCGGCGAGAGTCACCCCGCCACCGGCTTCCCAATCTCCTCGTTCGACAATCTGCCTGTCGGCCTTGACCCACCATTTGGAGATCTCCCGATTGGGGCTGAGCAGGAACAACCTGTGGATGTGCCGTCCCCCATGGGCCAGGACCGCGATAGCGTGAAGGTACTTCACGATCTGCTGGAGCGAGAAGTGTGCGCCTGCGTTGGTCTTGATCTCGATCATGCATGCGCAGTCCTCGGAAAGCAGCACCGAGTCTGCCTGGACGGTGTTGGCATCAATGCCCAGGTCAGCAAGCCCCAGTTCACCTGTCACAGAGTGGAGGCCAAGGGCCTCTTTCATGACTTCGCTCGGCAGCAGCCGAAGCACGACGTTGAGGTAGGCATTCTGCGTCTGTTCCCACGTCTGGATCTTCCTGACGTATGCCTCTCTCGCTCTAACCGGTTCGACTTTGTTCTTAGCCTTGACGGCGTTCAGTCCTCCCGTTCTCTGCGGAGCTTCTAGCGTCTGAGGCGACATGACCTTCATCAGGTCGACCAGCCTACCGCTGGAGTATTGATACCAGATCAGCCGATGGAACTCTCTGACCCAGTTGCCTGGTTTGACGACACGGCTGCTCTCATCGCAAG
>VGRX01000836.1 GCA_016875215.1 Deltaproteobacteria bacterium | reverse complement strand
GAGGCTAGTGGCTCTCCTCCTCCCCCCGCCGGCCCGTGCCGGCGGGGTACTCCTCCGCTGGAGGAGAGGCTGCACCCGGACCGCGCTCCAGGCACGAGATTGACATTGCACTCGTACCGCCGCAGGAACCGCACCCTCGTCGGCCGCAGCGCACCCCGCACCTGCGGCACATCTGCACCCCATCCCAGCTGCCGATGCGGCGCAGAGCGGCCCGTCGCTTACGCTCCGGGTGGTGTTGGGGGTTGCACCCGCAGCCCGTGGACTCCCGAAGTACCTCCCGAGCAGTTCGGCATGAGCCCCCCCGGGGCGAGGTCGCCTCTGCCCCCCACGGTGCCCGGTACCGGATCATCCACATCGAGGAAGGGCGCATCCGTCGCATCGACACCAAGGTCTATGATCCCATCGCCCGAAGGTTCATGCTGGAGTAGAGAGGCGGGTCTCCACTCCGGAATTTCCGGGACGGTTCAGCCCGAATGTGATAGACTAGCGTCATGAAGGCAAGGATTCTCAAGCTGGCTGATCACGACGAGAAGAAGGAGGTTGAGCTCGAGCTTGACTTCCTCGCAGAGCTGACCGTCGAGCAGCGCGTTACCCTGGTCCTCGAGCGGTCGAAGCTCCTGCTGGACATGTTGAGGGACAATGGATACCCGCTCTCTCCTGGAGTCTCTAAACGCACGTAGCTGCCGCTACGTCGTGATCGGAGCGTTGGCCTTTCCCCACCATGGGTATGCACGGGCGACCCTCGACATCGACATCTTCATCGACCCGACGCCTAAGAACGCCGTCAAGGTCCGCCAGGCCCTGGCTTCGGTCGGCTTCGATGTGACCGACGTCTCGGTCGAGGATCTTCTCCGGTTCAAGCTGTTGATTCGCGACTATGCTCTCCAGGTGGATATCCATCCGTTCGTAGCTGGGGTCGATTTCGCCACCGTGTGGGAATCGGCAGAGCATTCGACCATCGCCGAGGTGGCCGTCCGCGTGCCGTCGCTTGCGGACGTAATCCGCATGAAGAAGGCTGCCGGCAGGCCGAAGGATCTCGAAGATCTCAAGTACCTCGAAGAGTTGGCACGACGCTCTTGAACGGCTCACGGCCCGAACACCACCACGGGCACCTGGATTTCGTCGACGAGGCAGCCGTCGGAAACACGAACGGAAGTCGGACTCGTCGGACGGCGCCGGTCGGACGAACGGCCGCTGGTGTGGGGATGAAGATGCACCTTGGGCGCTGGCAACCTGACGGCCGATGCGCTTCCCGGGCCGATGGTGCGGCCCCCCACACCACCCGGAGCGTAAGCGACGGGCCGCGCTGCGCCGCATCGGCCGTCGGAGATCCCGCACCGACGCCCCGGGGCCGCAGGGGGAGGTGGCGAGCGGCTAGCTCTCCCCGGCTTGCAGGTCCGACTTCGCATTCAGGTCCCGCGCGTTTCCCGCAGTGGCTCGGTGCGCACGGATCTCACCGGCGCCCTGGGCCGGATTGCGCAGGCTCTGGCCAGCGTTTCGTGGAGGCTAGTGGCTCTCCTCCTCCCCCCGCCGGCCCGTGCCGGCGGGGTACTCCTCCGCTGGAGGAGAGGCTGCACCCGGACCGCGCTCCAGGCACGAGATTGACATTGCACTCGTAC
>VGRX01000835.1 GCA_016875215.1 Deltaproteobacteria bacterium | reverse complement strand
GGGGCTCGGTCTGCCACTGGTGCTCTTCCTCGCCGGGTGTGGGGCGGCGGGTATTGCCCCGGAGCCGTTCATCTCAGCCGACGGAGGCGAGCTGCCGCCGGGCGCCGAGCTCGTGACCGGCGATACGCTCGACCTCTCCACCCCCGACATTCCCGACGGGCCGTGCACGTCCGACGAGGACTGCAAGCCGTTCTACTGCGATACCAAGAGCGCCGTGTGCGTGGAGTGCCTCATCAACGCACACTGCGGTCCCGGCTACCAGTGCGAGAAGAAGGAGTGTGTGCTCAAGTCAGGCGGCTGCACGTCCGATGCGCAGTGCACCGCGGCTGGACTCATCTGCGACGAGGAGCTCGGCGAGTGCGTCGAGTGTGTGGAGGCCAAGGACTGCGAGACCGGCGAGTACTGCCTCGGCGGCAAGTGCCTGGCGTGGCAGTGCACGCCGGGGGCGAAATGGTGCAACGGCTGGGTGGCCATGGTCTGCAAGGAGGACGGAAGCGCTTTGGCCAGCCAGACCGACTGCGACGACTCGGACGAGTGCACCGTCGGGGACCAGTGCAGCAACGGGGAATGCGCACAGACCAAGCCGAAGAGCTGCGACGACGGCAATCCGTGTACTGACGACTCGTGCGATCCCAAGACCGGCTGTTACTCTCAGTACAACCTTGCAGCGTGCGATGACGGGACCGAATGTACCACCGGCGACCATTGCGCCGAGGGCAAGTGCCTGCCCGGAGAGCTGGTCTGCCAGTGTTCGTTCCAGGACGACTGCCTCCCCAAGGAGGACGGGGATCTGTGCAACGGCTCGCTGATCTGCAAAGAGGGATACTGCGTGGTTGACGAGGCAACCGTGGTGCTCTGCCCGGCGTCCGAGAACCCGTGCAAGGTGACTCAGTGCCAGGCCGGGAGCGGCAAGTGCATCAACGTCCCCCTGGGCGAGGGAACGGAGTGCGACGATGCCAACGAATGCACCTCGGATACCGTCTGCGTGGAGGGCTTCTGCAAGGGAAAGAAGGTCACCTGCACCGACGGCAATCCGTGCACCGCGGATTCCTGTGATGACAAGGCCGGCTGCCTGTTCGACCCGCTGGCAGGACCGTGCGACGATCTGGATGTCTGCACGTTCCCGGATTCGTGCATGGATGGGGTCTGCATCGGCAAGATGCTCCAGTGCGAAGACGGCAACCCGTGCACCGAGAACGTGTGCGAGCCCGGCGTCGGCTGTGTTTCTAAGCCGCTGACCGGCCCCTGCGAGGACGGGAACGGCTGTACCGCCGGGGATACCTGCATCGACTCGGTGTGCAAGGGGTCACCCCTGGAATGCACCGATGACGGCAACCCGTGCACCAACGACTACTGCGACCCGGCACAGGGGTGCGTGCATCCTGCCAACGACCTCCCCTGCGACGACGGCAACCCCTGCACCACGGGAGACAAGTGCAAGGCGGGCGAGTGCATCCCGGGCACCTCCCTGTTCGACTGCAACGACAAGAACCCGTGCACCAGCGATTCGTGCAACATCCAGAGCGGCGAGTGCCTGCACGAGTACAACAGCCAGCCCTGCGATGACGGCAACAAGTGCACCCTTGCGGACGCGTGCGTCAACGGCAAGTGCCAGCCCGGCTC
>VGRX01000834.1 GCA_016875215.1 Deltaproteobacteria bacterium | reverse complement strand
GACATCCAATGCCGAATCCAACGACGTTGGCCGCCTGGAAGCAGCTTTCAGCCCACTTCGATGAGGTGTGCGACCTGCACATGCGGGACCTGTTTTCAGCCGACCCCGGCCGGTTCGAGCGCTTCTCGCTCGAGCTCGACGACCTGCTCTTGGACTTTTCGAAGAACCGCATCACGGACCGCACCCTCGCTCTGCTTGTGAGGCTTGCCGAGGAAGCCGGGCTGAAAGCGGCCGTCGATCGGATGTTCGCAGGCGAGAAGATCAACTTCACCGAGGGGCGCGCCGTGCTGCACACGGCCCTTCGCAACCGGAGCAACCGACCGGTCCTCGTGGACGGGCGGGACGTCATGCCCGCTGTCAACGAGGTGCTCGCACGCATGCGGACCTTCAGTGATGCCCTCCGCTCCGGAGCATGGAAGGGGGCCACCGGCAAGCCGATCACCGACGTGGTCAACATCGGCATCGGGGGCTCCGACCTCGGGCCGGTGATGGTGACCGAGGCATTGCGTCCCTACTGGTCGAACATCACGCCGCATTTCGTCTCCAACGTGGATGGTACGCACCTGGCCGAGACGCTCAGGCGGGTGGCCCCGGAAACCACCCTCTTCCTGGTCGCATCCAAGACGTTCACCACCCAGGAGACCCTCATGAACGCGACCGGCGCACGGAAGTGGCTGGTCGATGCCCTGGGCGGAGCTGCAGTGGCCCGCCATTTCGCCGCGCTGTCCACCAATGCGGCCGAGGTGACCCGCTTCGGCATCTCGACCGATGTCATGTTCCCGTTCTGGGACTGGGTGGGCGGGCGGTACTCCCTCTGGTCCGCCATCGGCCTGTCCATCGCCTGCTCCGTCGGCATGGACCGCTTCGAGGAGCTGCTCCAGGGGGCGCACGACGTGGACGAGCACTTCCGCAGCGCTCCGTTCGAGGCCAACATCCCGGTCGTGATGGCCCTCCTGGGCATCTGGTACGCGGACTTCTTCCAGGCCCATTCGCACGCGGTCCTTCCTTATGATCAGTATCTGCACCGTTTCCCCGCGTACCTCCAGCAGGCCGACATGGAGTCGAACGGGAAGAGTGTCGATCGACAAGGGAGACGCATCGCGGGCGACCCGGCGCGCTCGCCCGATGCAACGGCGGGTGACTCCTCGGCGGGCGAGGCCGAGGCGACCCGCGGCTACCACACCGGGCCCATCGTGTGGGGGGAACCGGGTACCAACGGCCAGCACGCGTTCTACCAGCTCATCCACCAGGGGACCCGCCTGATCCCGGCCGACTTCATCGCCCCGGTGCAGACCCACAATCCGCTGCCGGGTCACCATGCCGCCCTGCTCTCGAACTGCCTGGCGCAGACCGAGGCGCTCATGCGTGGAAAGACGGCCGACGAGGTGCACCGTGAGATGGCCGCTGCCGGAGTCCCGCCGGGCCGCGTCGAGGCGCTGGCATCGCACCGGGTCTTTGGCGGCAACCGCCCGAGCAACACCATCCTGTTCGACCGCCTCACCCCCCGCACGCTGGGGCGGCTCATTGCTTTGTACGAGCACAAGATCTTCGTGCAGGGAGCAATCTGGAACATCAACAGCTACGACCAGTTCGGCGTCGAGCTCGGCAAGCAGCTTGCCAACCGGAT
>VGRX01000833.1 GCA_016875215.1 Deltaproteobacteria bacterium | reverse complement strand
GACAGAGTGCTTCCTGCTTCCCGTCATCCAGAACGCCATCGAGGACTCGGTCAAGTTCAAGAAGCGAGGCCTGACGGCCATTCTCGTGTACCCGATGAACGCACTCGCCAACGACCAGGAAGAGCGTATCCAGACCTACCTCACGGAGTCGGGGCACACGCACGTCAAGGTGGCCCGCTACGACCGCTCGACCAAGCAGGACGAGCGGGAGGCGCTGCGCAAGAACCCCCCACACATCCTGCTCACCAACTATATGATGCTCGAGTACCTCCTCGTCCGCCCGTCAGACCGGGATGCCATCTTTGCCAACCACCGGTGCCGGTTCATTGTGCTCGACGAGGTCCACACCTACCGGGGAAGCCTCGGCGCGAACATCGCCCTCCTCGTTCGTCGGCTCAAGGCACACCTGTCCGAGGCAAGTCAGGACTGGGGAATCGACCAGGCAGACGCGAGGCGATTCCCGAAGCCGGTCGCGGTCGGCACGTCGGCCACCATCAAGAGCGTGGACGAAACCGGCCTCACCAAGGACCAGATCCGCGAGCGCCGCGATGCTGCTGTCCAGGAGTTCTTCGGCAAGCTGACGGGGTATGCGGAGAAGTCCATCTACGTCGTTGGGGAAGAGTTGCGGGAGACCGCTGTCCCGCCAGAGGCGAAATGGCCGGCGGAACCGGTCGTTGTCCATCCTCCCAGGCACGACGACCCCGAAGCCGTGGCTCGGGCGATGGCGGAGCTTGCCGGACTCCCGCCCGAAACACCGGTCGACCAGGCGGCGAAGTCCGCCGCCATATTGTGGAAGCTGAATGATCTGCTCGTACGCAAGCCGCTCTCCATCTCCCAGATCGTGGAAGAGCTCAGAGAGAAGGTCCCCGAGCGGGCCGGCAAACCGGAAGACGCTGTGCGCATGGAAGTGCAGGCCGCACTGGTTACCGGAGCTGCTCTGCCCGATGGGACTCCCGGCGTTCTCAGGCTCCGCACGCATCGGTTCATTCGTGGAGGGTGGAGCTTCCACCGCTGCATCAATCCCGACTGCGGCAAGCTCTTCCCGTTCTCACGGGAGGAATGCGACGAGTGCGGCACCAAGACAGCGCCGCTGTACATCTGCCGAAGCTGCGGCAGTCACACCCTGCGATTCAAGGGAGACCCGAAGAGGCCGCAGGACTCCCTGCTCCAGCCGCATGACGACCCGTCCAAAGAGGACGAGTGGTTCCTGTACTACGAGAAGGATTCCGCCGTCGACGAGGAGGAGCTCGAAGCCGACGAGTCCGAGCAGACGACGGGGCGGAAACAGAAAACTCAGATGAAGAGCCGTCCGGTGGTCTCGGGCTCGTTTGAACCGGCTTCGGGATCCTTTTCTTCCGACCCCGGCCACTACCCGCATGCCGTCACGCTGGCCCCGGCTCGAAACACGTGCCTCGTGTGCGGAGGCTCGGCCGGCTCGGCAAACCTGTTGACACCGGTTGCGCTGGGAACGTCGGCGGCAGTGCGTGTGCTCTCCGAAGGGCTTGTCGAGGGACTCGCCGCTCAGAACAAGGGCAGGCCCAAGAAAGAATACGACGGCAAGGACCGGCTCCTCATCTTCGCGGACAGCCGGCAAGACGCTGCCCACCAGGCACGGTTCATCACCTATG
>VGRX01000832.1 GCA_016875215.1 Deltaproteobacteria bacterium | reverse complement strand
TTTTAGGAGAGCCCGCCCCCCGAGCCGGACAGGACGGCAGCAGAGAGCTCCTCCTGGACCGCCACGTACAGCGAGCCGGTAAGCCCCCCCTGGGAGTGGCCGAAGAAGCCGATGCGGTCCGAGTTGAACGTGATCTCCTGCCCCGACACGTGCACCTTGAGCCCCTGGATGAACTTCGCCAGTGCGACCGAATCCAGCGCGGCCTGACGGAACAGGCTCCGGGCACCGTCGGGGTTGGTGAAGTTGAACGAGTAGTACTCCACGTCGATGGGAGCGCCGGTGTAGCGTTCTCCGTGAAGGGGCTGGTCGATGCTGATGACCGCCAGCCCGGCCTGGGTCATCGCGGCTGACTCGGTCCCCATGCAGCTCTTGTAGTTTCCCCCCGTGCCGTGCGAGCACATGACGATCGGCCACCCGCCCACCGGTTTGGGCCCTTTGGGAACAGCCAGGGCAAAGGTGATCGTCTCGGTCCACTGGACGATCGGCTTCCCGTCGGCATCGAACAGGATCGCCCCATCCTCCTTGTAGGGGGGCTCTCCCGTCTGGAAGTTGGGGGCCTTGTACTTGCCGACGAAGTAGAGGTAGTTGTTCCCGGTGGTCTTGGATTCCACCGGCCCGGCGGCCTCGATGACGGCCTCATCGCGCAGGAAACGGGCGGCAGCGGCCATCTCCCGGACCGGATCCGCGGTGGTGAACACGGTCGCAGCAGCCACGTCCCCCGGTCCGATGCCCGGGGTCTCGGCCAGCCAGCTCCGCAACGGACTCAGCAGCGGGTAGAGCTGGGCCGACGCGTCCCCGTCCAGTGCGGCCGCCACCGCCGGCGTCCGCCCCACGTGGCGCCCCTCGCCGTCCAGCAGCTTCCGCGTCAGGATGCACGCGTACTTCTCGCCCGGCCGCATCGGGAAGCCGCCCAGAGGGCGCAGAGCCACGAGATACGGCTCCAGGTAGTAGCCCGGCACCGGCGCCTCCCGGTCCCAGTACCAGCTTTCCAGCGGGATCCGCTCTCCACGATGCGGAGAGCCGGCCGTCACATTGACCAGCAGGACCGGCGATTCCAGGTCGAGAGTGTCTTCCACTGCCGGGAGCGAGGTCGGATCCAGCGGCTCCTCGAAACGGAAGTAGATGGACGCGTTCGGGGAGAAGCCGTCCAGCCGCGTCTCCGCCACGGACACGTAGTCGTCCAGCAGCGCCAGACCGCTGGGATTGGGAAAGCCGTCCAGCCGGATGCGGCCGTCCGCCTTGCGCCGCATGTCCGAGGGGAACGGCTGGTCGAAGAACCCCGCCGGCTCCAGGTCGAATCGTGCCGACGCACCCGGCTCTCCGGGGTACAGGTCCTCCAAGGAGATCTCCGCACCGTCCCCGGCCGACGCGACATCGCCGCCCGCGCCATCGGGAGATGCGGAATCCGACACCGAATCCTCCGACCCGGGCCCGGAGCCTCCTCCCGAGTCGCACGAGGCAACCCCGGCAAGCGGCAGGAGCAGCAAGAACAGCGGCACGATGCCGGCCGCGGGCCGTGCTGCCCGAAACGCCAGAGCTGGATGTCGCATGGCCCCCCTCCCGAAACCCGCGGGCATCATACCGGCTTCGGGTTCGCAAGACAACGTGGAGTCGTTTCAGCTGGCTTCT
>VGRX01000831.1 GCA_016875215.1 Deltaproteobacteria bacterium | reverse complement strand
CCCCGGCCCTTCTGCCCTCCGCCGATGAGCAGAGCGGTGCCGTCCTGGGAAACCGTGTGGCCGAGGCCACAAAGCACGATCCCCCCCTTGCGCAAGCCGTCCGCTGACTCAGCTTTCCCGCCCAGAATCAGGAGCGGCCCGTCCGAGGCCACCCGCACCGGGATCCTCCACGTCATGCTCGTCCACGCGGATTCCTCGTGCATCCCCGAAAGCTCCGGGAATCCCGGCTCGGAATGAGTCCTGTCTCTTCGCAACTCGACCCTGTGCCCCCCTTGGCCTTCGGGGTCGGCGTCGGAACCGCCTGGGCTGTCGGGGGCGGCGTCGTACTTGCAGTCCGGGGCAACCTCGCCGTGGGCATCGGACCGGGTTGCGGCCGTCCCGAACCAGACCACGGCCCGTTCCCACTGCAGCGACTCCCCGAACGGAACGACGCACATCGACCATCCTTCCTGGCCGACATGGCACTTCCACTCCTCGGGCCAGGTCCGTCCCGCAGGAACCTTCAGCACGCGCAGGGCACCGCAAGAGCCTTCCGACGCGTCGCCCCGGTTCCCGGGTCCGTCGTAACAGCGGCCCGCCACGCCTCCGCCTGCATGGTTGACGCCATCTCCCGGCGCCAGGTGAAGAGCCAGCGCAGAATGGAGGTAGAACAACCCCGGCCCGCGGACACGCCTGACGGCCTCATCCAGATCCGCAACCCCCAGCTCGACCAGCCGGGGGGCAATCGCCTCGACCTCCTCGAACGTGTACACAACGACCGGCAGCTTCGACATCTGCGGTCCGGGAAACTGCACTGCCACCGCAGCGGCAAACAGTGCGGCCCCCACGCCCGGGCCGAGCAGACGGACCGCCCGTGCGCTCCATCCCGGCGCGGCCGCTGCGGGGGAAAGCATCAAAAGCGCCTGGCGGGCCAGCAACCGGAGGCTCAGCGCCGCACCGAGAGCCCCCGCAGGCAGAAACGGAAGCAGGTAACGGTCGGACAGCTCCCGTCCGGTCAGCAGGGCCACGACGAGGATCAGGCCTGCCGGAACCGCTCCCAGACCGACGGCAGCCCATCCGGCACGACTTAGGAGGCTGCCCAAGACTACTTCGCCGTTACGACCCTCACGTGGCGAAGCAGTTTCGATCAGCCTCCTTGAGCGTTCGGGCTTCTGGCCGAACATCCTGGCAACAACTGCAGCGCAAAGCCCCCAGGCAATCGGCAAGGCCACGGCAAGAACCGCTGCAACCCACCATGCTCCGGTCCCGGGAGAAGTCTCAGGGACACGCACCTGGCGACCTGCGCCCAGAAGAGCCAAAGCGGCCGGAAGCGTACGCAGCGCCTCTACTGAAAAGAGAAACGGCAACGCAACCAGGAGACCTGTGCCCAGGTAGACGACCGGCCAATGCTTCGGTCTCTTCACTCCGAGGACGGCGACCAGACCGGGCAGCACGAAAAGGCTTGCCGGGTGGAACTGCGCCATGACCCCGAATGAAAGACCGGCAAGCAGGCAACCTGCCACCGCAGAGCGGCCGGTGCCCTCGACCACGAGCACCGATGCGGCAAGCAGCAGCGTGGCCGGCAAGGGGAGGAGAGAGGGGTTCCACTGTACCTCCGGCAACTCCGGCGACAGAGCCAGAAACAGCAGAGCCAGG
>VGRX01000830.1 GCA_016875215.1 Deltaproteobacteria bacterium | reverse complement strand
CCCGGATGGTCGGGGTTGGGGGTCGGGGGCGAAGCTGTGCCGGCCCCTCCCGGATGGTCGGGGTTGGGGGTCGGGGGCGAAGCTGTGCGGGCCCCTCCCGGATGGTCGGGGTTGGGTGGCGTGGGGATCATCGCACCAGCTTCTCCCACAAGGGGCCAGCGTAGCCCCGGGCGTACATCCGCTCGAGCATACGCATGGTCTGCTCTCCGCCCGCACCGATGATCCAGTTGGCTCTTCCATCCGCGAATCGACGCACCACCTGCTCGACATCGATTCCGGCCAGTGCGGGGGAGCGGTAGTAGGTCGGCCGCAGGAGCTCGTCGGCTTCGTCCAACTGGCCTTCCGCCACGGCTCGCCTCTGGAGCGCGGTTCCGGGGTAGATTCGGACGCCGCAGAAGAAGAACGAGACGGTCCTGGCAAGTCGGCGCACGTTGGAGAGTGTCTCCTCCAGCGTGACCGGAGTCTCGTCCGGACCTCCCAGCATGAAGTAGTGTGCCACGTGAAGGCCGGCCGAGAGGGCCTTCTCGTGCTCTCGGAAGACATCGTCCACGCAGAACGGCTTGCAATACGAGCGCAGAACGGGGCCGCTGAGCGATTCTGTGCCGAACTCGACGTGAGTGAGGCCGCTGGCAGCCAGCCGTGCATAGTACTCCGCGGTCGTTCGGATCGGGGCGAAGAACGCCCCCCAGGGAATGGAGAGCCCGACTACTCGCAGGGCATCCGCAACGGCCAGGTTGTGCTCGATGCTGCAATTGAACGTGGCGTCGGTGGCGAAGAGGTAGCGAGCGCCTGCCTTCTCGAGGGAGCGTGCGGTCCGGGCCACCTCCTCTGGTGGGAAGAGCTTGAGCCGGCTGCCTTCCACTTGCGGATAGGTGCAATACGAGCACCGGTAGGGGCAGCCCCGCTTGGTCTGGAAACCCAGCATACCGCCGTTGGCCAGGTAGAAGGCCGTGTCCACGACACCGGTCATGGTGCTGAACTTCGACTCGACGTCCCCGGTCTGTTGCGGGGAGGAGGCCCAGGGCTCGGGCAGCGGGGCACCGTCCGAGCCCCGGGCCAGGAGGCCGGGAATCCCGGCCGGGGCAAGTCCTTGCTCGAGCTGATGGAGCAGGTCGACAAACGGCTCCCCTTCCCCAACGATGCCGTAGTCGGCCTGCAGGAGCCTCATCAGGGGTTTGGCAAAGATCGTGAAGCCGCATCCTCCGAGGATGACGGGTGCGCTTGTGGCCTTGCGAATCCGGGCCACGAGGGCCCGGTACTCCTCGACGAACGAGATGGGCCGGGTGGCATCCGTGTTGTCGATGTTCCTCAGGGAGATCCCGACTGCATCCGGGGCGAACTCGGCAACGACCTGCTCGAGCATTTCCTCTCCCTCGGCAAGCAGGTCGAGGATGCGAAGCTGGTGCCGGTCGCACACGGACGCTGCGACGCAATCCAGTCCGAGCGGGTACACCGGATAGGGGGCCTTGAGCCGGTTGGCCGATACGAGCAGAACCCTCATGTCACTCCGATTTGCAGGACCGTAGTCGACTATTGCACGAATGGGTCGAAGACGCAACGGAAACGCTGTGGGGTTATGGGCAGAAGCCAGCTCACGCGGGGGATTCATCGTGAGGCGGAGCTCGACTTGCGGGCGC
>VGRX01000829.1 GCA_016875215.1 Deltaproteobacteria bacterium | reverse complement strand
GGGGTAGTAGGAGTTCAGCATTCCACCGATGCGGCTGCGGCTTCGCGCTGGGCCGGTCTCCTCCCGCAGGTTGTCTATGACCTCCGACTGCTGACGGTTGACCCAGCCCGAGAACACCAGCAGGAGGAACTGAAGCGGCGATGACAGCCTGTCCATGGCGGGAGCATCGCCCGGAATCCGGGGAGCATGCAAGGACAGCGTGCGCTCTACTAGCCTGGATTCCCACGGCCGGGGTGGGCCTAATGCGTGAGGCGCGGAAGTGATCGAAATGACTTGGGGTTGCTGCCCGGCGTGCGGCGGAAGTGCTGGATCTGTGGATCGAGATCCACAGCGCGCTACGCCCTCTCGGGAGCCCGGAAGACCAGTGTCTTCGAGGACCGGCTTCGGCGGCAGCATCGTCGGTTTCGGTTCATCAGTCTACTTTGCGACTAACGTTGAGGACCATCCCACCGCCGTACCATGCGGGGTGGAGCGTCGATTCATTAGGAGGGGGTTCCGCCGTGGGAATCCAGGCTAGCCAGGACTAGAACGCCAATCAGTTTGAATCACCATGTGCTAAGCGGCCCTCCGGTACTCGCCCTCTCGGAGCGAGCGCTGCGTGGTTTCCAGGTTCTGGATGGCGCACGCTCTTCGGACATCGAATAGGTTCTTCCGCAGGCCACGGTAGCGCGCACGATTCCCCCGCCGTTGACTGAGGTGGGCCAGGCAATGCTCCACGTCCACTCGCTTGCGTAGCTCCTGTCTTCCCTGGGCTGTTCGGGGGATTTGTCGCAATCGCTGCTGGCGGGGCTCATCCTCGGCCACACGGACCACATTCTGCCGGCGCCGTTCTTGCGGCTGGTACACTTTGACCGTAGCGGGCAGACGGAACAGGTCTCCTCCGGGAACTCGACCACCTCACCGAGTCGCCGGATGGGAACTGTCAGACCTCCAGGGCATGTGACTTCCATGGCCTTGATGTTGATGTCGAAGTCCGTCTTGTCGAGTTCACTTTGGCTGTTGCGAACACTCCACGGCCTGGAGATGACGGGCCGTCCCTGTGCTTCCAGTCTGGCCACGACGGGGCTTTCCATATAAGCCCGATCGATGTAGAGGCTGGCAACCTGAAGGTCAAGGAAGTCCAGGTAGGAGACGGGGCCAGGCAGCGCAGGTACGCCGCCTGGTACAACCCCGAGGAAGCCCGGCGCCAGTCAGCGCATCGGAAGGAACTGCTTCGCCATCTGGAGGCCGAACTGGCCAGCGTGCGACAGCTCGATGGGGAGGCGCACTCACGGCGGATCTGCGAACTCAGAGCCAGTCGGCGGTACGGCCGGTACTTGAAGACGCTCAAGTCCGGGAGGATCGTGATCGACACGGAGAGGGTGAAGGCGTGCTGTTCGACCGCGCCGTGATCGGTTGCATTGCGCTCGCCCCGGGCCCGAGGGACGTGCGACCTAGGGCCTGCCGCGAAATAACTTGCGTGACACAGAGGTCGGCGATGCACCTTGGCCGCAAGGCGTGGGGGAGCACGTCGACCGCAGGCGTGCCTGGAGGCACGTCGAGGGAGACGGGGGCCCCACAACGCCGCGGACAGGGATGCAGCGACGGCCGAATGCAGCAAGTTATTTGCGGCAGGCCCCTACTTCCCTACCAGGAAGGGG
>VGRX01000828.1 GCA_016875215.1 Deltaproteobacteria bacterium | reverse complement strand
ATACGGAATCGCCCAGCTCCAGCCGCCACGGCCGCGGTACACGTAGGCATCGGGGGATTCGTTGGCAGCCATGGTGCGGTAATCGCCCGGGACCAGGAGCGTCTGCGGGGCGAGCTTCGACTCGCACAGGTGCAGCGCCCGTTCGTAGCAGGCCGGGTCGGCTCGGTCCCTGGAAGGTGGGCATCCTCCCCAGACCATTTCCTTCAGAAGGGGGGAGCCGGAATACAGAACCGTTGTCGCCGCTCCTTCGAGAAGTGCCAGAGCGCTTTCCCATTCGTCTCTGGCGGGATCGTCGGCAGCGATCCCGTCCGAGATCACCACGAGCCGGATGCGCTCATCCACGGGCAGGACTCGGTTCAGCTCGATCACCTGCCCGGCCGCCAGCGAGTAGAAATGGAAGTTCCGGCCGGCGTCGGGGACAGCGAAGTAGTGCACGGTGACAGCGGGTGCGACTCCCGTGGTCTGACCGGCCAGCAGCGAGGCGACCGCGATGCCGTGGAAGTGGAAGTCGCGCCCGCCCACCTCGTCGTCGAAGACCTCGTGGTAGATCAGCCGGGATGCAGGCATCGAGGGACCGTCCGGAACCGGCGCCACTTCAAACTCCTCGTGGTCCCGCCGGATCGGCTTGTCGAACACCGCCACAGCTATGCCCCGGCCGTCAATGCCCCGGTCGTGAAGGTCGCCAATGCCCAGGCCGGGCTCCTTCCCGGTTTCGAGAAACACCGCAGGATCGAAGCCGCGAGGAAGACCTCCCTGCCCCGGCCAGCGCGTTGCCAGATCGAACGTCTGCGCGGCCATCGTTCCGACCGGAACGGCGGAAAAGTCCTTGTCGCTGTAGTCCCGGCCCTGGAATCCCCAGATCGCGTCGGGCGAGAAGTCAGCATGCAAGGCGAGATCCTGCTCGGCAACATGTTTGGGAAGAGCATCCGGGCGAATGCCCCAGGCTGGAGGCGAACCGCCACAAGCAGAGACCAGGGCTCCGGCAGCGGCGAGAACGACAAGACCGGCGAATCTCACGGCTCGTCGCCGAGGTTGGAGCCGCCCCCCACGCCGGAGAATACTTCGCCAAAGGCTCTGTCCCTGAGGATTCCCGCGACCGCGTTGTCGATCATCTGGTACGCGGCCTTCTCGAGCTGCTCTGGCTGGCCATCGACGGGCGGCTTGCCGTGGATCGTGAACTTCGCGCGGTACACCTCCACGGTCTCCTTGAGCAGCACGACTTCGACCACCAGCTTGCGGTCCGTCCACGATAGAATCGCGATCCACAGCTCGGGTGCACCGACCGGCCCCCCCTCGTGGTACACAGCCATGCCTGCCTTCTTGAGCGCCTTCTCGAAGCAGTACCACAGGTACGACTGGAGCGAGGGAGCACCCTCGTAGGTGGCCGATCGGTCAGGGCTGTAGTAGTAGAACACCGACGTGTCCTCGGCCCTGTTCTCGAACCCCGGCATGTAGACCGTCCTTCCCCGGTAGTCCTCGGCCTCCGGCGGAAGCTTCGGGACATAGCGGTCCTGGCTCACGAAGACGTACGTGCCGCCCGCCGCACACGACATAACCAGGAGCGCTGCAAACGCGAATGGAAGAATCAAGAGCGCCGTCGTCTTCATCACAAGCCCCCTCCCCAATTCGACAATCCAGGGG
>VGRX01000827.1 GCA_016875215.1 Deltaproteobacteria bacterium | reverse complement strand
CCGACCAACGACACGGTCCTGTCGATTCCGAGGGCGCTGAAGGGCGGGGCGGCCATCGAGTTCGAGGTTGCATACCAGAAGCCGGCCGGACACCCGGAAGACCGCAACGGGACCTTGAAGATCCGCTATGTATCGCCGCTCGGGGGCGCGAAGGACTACCCGGTGAGCCTCATGGCGCAGAGCCAGTGCGAGTTCTCCATCGGGCCGTCGAATTCCGTGCTGCACTTCAATTCGGCATCTCCCTCCGAGGTGAAGGAGAAGCCGGTGATGCTCTACAACACCGGCAGCGCCCCGTGCACCGTCTCCAGCGTATCCGTGACGGACAAGTGGAGCAACGTGTCCGAGGACTTCAGCCTGAAGGAGGCGTTTGCAGGCAACACGCAGATTCCGCCGTTCGGGATGATCCCGGTGTGGGTGTCCTTCTCCCCCCACTCGACCGACCTGAACGGCATGTTCATCGTGAAGTACATGGACGATGCGGTAGGCGAGGTGGACCTGCCGGTCCTCCTGAAAGGGGCCAAGGAGCAGGCCTGCAAGCTGCCGGTCGCGGACCCGGGCAAGCCGGACATCTACTCCGGTGCGACCGCGGGCCAGCCCCTGTCGCTGAACGGGTGCTCTTCGGCAGCCGGTTCCTGCGGCGAAGCCATCTTCGACAAGGGCTACCTCTGGATACTGCTGGGCAAGCCCAAGGACAGCGCATCCTCGCTCAACATCGAGGGAGGGTGCGTGGAGATGTTCATGCCGGACCTCCCGGGCGAGTACGAAGTCGGCCTCATCGTATACAATGGCCTCGCGCTGCAGAGCGATCTCTCCACCGTCAAGTTCACTGCCAAGGCTGCCGAGTAGCACCGACATTTCCGCCGGAACCGCTTTTTCCGATCATCGGGCGGGCCCCCCAGGGCCGGGGTGTGTCCTCATCGGGAGAGGGCGGCTACAGGTGCGGGCCTGGGAGAGATTCTGCTTGACCGCCGTCGGGAGGAAATGGAGAATAGTGCCCAGAACGTGCGCGTAACGGCAGTCTGCAGGAACCACGCCCAGAGAAAGAGCCGCTCCGAGAGCAGGGGAGGCTGAGGGGAGTTGCTTTGCCTAGGTAGCCTGTTGCAGATTGACTCCGTGGCAGGTCGGGATGGTCGCTTTCCCGCAGCAGGAGGCTATTCGCAACAGGCTCCCCGGGAGACGGCAGATGCCGTCGCAGCGGCAAAGCGGTCCTGTGAGTCTCCTGGAATTTGTCAGAAACGTGTGGGAGGGAGGGCAGGACTCGTGTTCCCGCTGGTCGCATCGTCTTCCGGAGGGTTTCCGGAGCATGGCTCGGGATTGTATCCTCTGGTGATCCTCCTGCTGATGGTCGGGTGGGGGGTGTTTGTCGTGTGCGCCGGGGAGCGCCTGGTGCGGCTCTTCCGGGAGGGGCTCCAGTCGCGGGACGGAGCGGCCGTTGCGGGCGGCAGGATGTCATCGGCCGCGCTCCTCCTGGTCCTGATCGTTGCCGCGGTCGCGGCGCTCTGGGCATCACCGTTGCCGCCGGTCCTGTCCACGTACACGGGATTCATGCACGTGAGCTCGGCCGAGCAGGTGGCCTCGCTGGACTGGCATGGCGGGTTCCCTGCCGACTACCCGCTGGCGACACCGGTTTTCGCATCGTTCGTCAT
>VGRX01000826.1 GCA_016875215.1 Deltaproteobacteria bacterium | reverse complement strand
AAGGTGGAGAACGAGAAGGGAGACACGCTGCCCGCAACGCCTCTGACTGCCATCGAGACCTTTGCGGCAGGCATGCTCCGGCAATTGGAGCCGGAGGCCTCCGACCGGCGTTCAGCTGCCCAGCAGTTCATTTTCGGGCCTTTGCCGGCGGGATTCCTGGCAGGGTTGCTGTTTTTCCTCTTGGGGCTCTTCCGTTCTCTGAAGACACAGGAGGCAGTCCGGGAACGAAAGGGTCCGGGGCCCAGGGCCGCAGCGGAGGAGGAAGAGCCGATCTCCGAGGTCCCGACCGAAACCATCGTCGAGAAGCTCCAGCAGCAGGCAGCCATGGACGTGGTGGGTCCTCTCACGCTCCTCGGAAAGCCAGGACAAGGCCTGCAGATCGAGATCGCCAAGGCAACGAAAGAGGCGGCACGGTCGGTGCAACCTCAGGACGAACTGCGAAGAAGCACCGAGGCCGACTTCTCGATTGGCTCACAGTCATCTGCAGCGCCGAGGACTGCAATCCCCCAGGGCACAAGGCTTCTTCCCGGACACTCGCTCAGGAGGGAAAGCCGATCATCGACTTCATCCGGACCCTCTTGCGGGAACGGGGCTTCTTCTCCGGAATGCAGAAGCCGGAGTTGTATGCCCACCAGGCGCTTGCCCTGCACTACGTGGCAGATTCCGTGGGGGCAGAACGCTCCACGGCCGTCGTCCTTGTGACCCCTGCCAACTCCGGCAAGACGACGGCAGGCATCGCCGCAGCCATGGAGGCAATTCTCGAAAGAGGCATGACCGCTCTGGTCATCTGCGCTGACGAGAGGCGCATGCGGGAGGAGGGGCGCTTCTTCGACAGCGTCCGCCAGATGGAGAGCTGGTCGTGGAACCTTCGTGCTGTGGTCGGCAAGCAGGGGATCGACGACGCGGTTCAGCGGGAAACCCCGATTCACCTGCTCTACGCTGATGTCGAGACAGTGCACCGACGGGTTCTTCCTCTTGAGCAGCAGCACCTCCTGTTCGGTTTCCTCAAGAGGCTTGGTCTGCTGGTGATCGAGGATCTCCATGCATACGGACCCGCTGCACTTGCGCACGGCTCCTTTGTCCTGCGGAGACTTTCTGAGGTGCTGGCCGTCCTTGGCGCCCGGCCGGTCTCTCTCGTCACCACCATGCCCGTGATGCTAAGCGAGGAGAACCTGGTGCGTGAGTTGCTGGGACCGCTGGCCGGACATCTCCGCCTGATCCCCGCTGCGACAGCCAAGGCACCGGAGCCGTCCGCACACGACTACTTCGTGTTGCGCCTTCGCTCTGCCCAGCCTCATCCCTATCCTCTCGTGCCTGTGCCGCATGTTGCCGCGGCGGTGATCCAGGCCGCCGGTGTTCCGGAAGGAGAGGATGGCCAGCCGGACGGGGCAACCACCTGGCCCGCTGCTCTCGTCGGCTACGATGCCGATGTCCCGGCGGCGGACGACCGCGCGGTGAAGATCTACTACGACATGGAAATCCAGACCCTGATGGGATTGTCGGACATCGAGCACGCGCGGGCAACGCTGTTCCCCCTGTCCGCCGCAAAGGTCTCGTGGTGCGATGCCTGCACCCGACATGCCGGAATCTCCAAGAATGTGCCGAGAAGCCTCTCTGTGGACGAGATGCTTGATGCCGCGGGCAAGAA
>VGRX01000825.1 GCA_016875215.1 Deltaproteobacteria bacterium | reverse complement strand
ACGTGTTCGACGGCTACTTCGACGACCCGGCAGCGACCGAGAGCTCGTTTCGCGACGGCTGGTTCCGAACCGGCGACCTGCTCCGCACCGACGGGGACGGGTACTACCACGTCGCGGGCCGGGCCAAGGACATGTTCATCTCGGGTGGCGAGAACGTCTTTCCGGCCGAGATCGAGAACGCGCTCGCCGGACATCCCGAGGTCGTTGAAGCCGCGGTCGTTCCGGTGCCCGACCCGCACTGGGGGGAGGTGGGCCATGCCTTCGTGGTCCCCCTGCCGGACAGGCGGCTCGATGCCGACGGCCTCCGGGCCTTCCTGCGCGAGCGGCTGGCCGGGTACAAGGTCCCCCGCAACTTCACCATCCTCGATGCGCTCCCCCGGAACTCGGGCGGCAAGGTCGTGCGCAGCGAGCTCGTCGAGCTTCTTCCCCTTGGGGACAGGAGGGTGGCATGAGCCCTTCCACCGTCGGCGTCGTCGCCACCGCGATGTACCTTCCCGAAGGCCGGATCAGTGCGGAGGAGCTCGCTGGCCGCACCAGCGGCCGCCGCCGCACGACGGGTGTCGACGCAGCAGCCCGCTTCTGGACCGCTCTTCTCGACGGCTTCCTCTCACTTGCCGAGCAGGAGGAGCGACGCCTGACGACCTATCTGCGCACCGCGTTCCCGGAGAACCCCCCACGCCCCCGGTGGGCAACCCGAGGGCGGACCCGACCGCTCCTCGATACCCTGGATCTGAGGATCTACGGTACCGCGTCCCGGGCGAAGGTCCCCATCCTGATCGTGACGCCGCAGGTCAACCACTCGTACATCGCGGATTTCTCTCCGGATCAAAGCCTGGTGCGGACGCTGCGGAACTCCGGGGCCTCACGCGTGCTCGTGACCGACTGGCTCGCTCCGCCGGCCGACCGCGAATACGGCATCGCAGATTCCATCGAGGACATCCGGACAGCGGTGGATGCTGCGGGCGGACGGGCCCACCTCGTGGGGCTCTGCCAGGGCGGGTGGCAATGTGCGATCCTCGCCGCGCTGCACCCCGAATGTGCGGCCTCGCTCACCCTCGCTGCCGCTCCCATCGACACCCACGCGGGCATCACGCCGCTGCATGGGTTCGTCCGAAACATGCCCATGCTCTGGTACGAGGCGCTGGTCAAGGCCTCAGGCGGGTCTGCACCCGGCAGCGCCCTGTCCCGAGGCTTCGACCTGCTCCGGCCGTTCGAGCGCTTCTTCCTCAATGATGCGCTGCTCTATCTCAACGCGCTCGACGATGCCTACGTCACCCGCTACTCCGCGCTGCGCAACTGGTACAGGCTCAACAAGGACGTGGCGGGCAAGCTCTACCTCGAGGTGGTGCGGGACCTGTTCAAGGACAACCGGCTGGCCCGGGGAACGCTTGGCGTGGGCGAACGCCGGGTCGACCTTTCCGCCATCCGCTGTCCGACCTTCCTGGTTGCGGGCTCTCGGGACCACATCACGCCGCCCGAGCAGGTGTTCGCGCTCGAGAGGCTGGCTCCCCATGCTCCCTGCCGTCGCTACCTCGCAGATGCCGGCCACATCGGCGTGTTCATGGGCACCAGGGCCCTTGCCGAGGTCTGGCCCGAGCTGTGCAAGAAGATGATCGAAACGGATTGACTAGTCCGTCCGGCTGGAGTATGCTGGGTTCCGGTGGGG
>VGRX01000824.1 GCA_016875215.1 Deltaproteobacteria bacterium | reverse complement strand
GGGGGGAGCGCTATCGCTTCCTGTACCCGACGCCCGTCGTCTCGCCCGACGAGCGGCAGCAGCGGCCCACCGACTTGGACCCGGAGTTGATCTTCCTGTACAAGCTCGTCGGCAGAACGACCAATTGGCTGGAACTCCGAGAGGAGATTGGCAAGGACCGCTGCCATCGTGGGCGGAGGAGGCTGCTGTTCAAGACGACGGGGAAGCTTGCCGATCCGGACCGGTGCCGTCAGTACTCGACGGAGGGCGGAGTGGAGTTGACGCCGTCTTCGGTCTGGGCCCATCTCAGCGAACCGAAGCTCACGTTCCATGAATTCGCCCAGCGATGGAACTACTACGCCATCATGGTTTCTCGGGAGACCCTGAGGCGAACCGGTCGACTTCTCTTCTCGCCGTTCGGCCACATGGCTGCCATGTTGGTGGGGACCTCGGTGTTCATGCTGCCCGGCGGCGAGGGTTCCCTGACGTGCGGAGTCCTGTTCGGAGTCTCCTTCGCCTGTGCGCTGGTCTATGCCGGGATAGCGCTGCTCTTGTTCATCTACGGGAAGGTGCTTGCGCTCGACCGGCTGCCCGAGCCGCTCGAAGAGATGGGAGATCCTTTCTTTCGAGCGACGAGCAACTGCGCTGTGGTTATAGCCCTCTGCACAGCGTTCACGATGGGAGTCGGAGTTCCGTTGGCACTCAGCGGTGACCGAGACCCCACGCTGCTCGGTTCGGTGCTGGCTGGACTCGTGACGGCCAACATCTTCTTCCTTGCCGTGTGGGGCACGCATTTCTCGATGGCCAATACCAGGGAACACGCAGTCCGCAAGGCTATGAATGAGTTCAGCAAGGAGACCAGCCCTGCTGGAACGGAGAGGCTTCGCTTCCGACTAGACGAGTTGCGCAGCCTGCCATTGTGGCCAGTGAAACTCTCTGTAATTGTGAAGGTCGTGCTGGCGACTCTCTTTCCGCTGGTTGCGGAGCGTCTGATCCGCTTAGTACTCGGATGATTCTCCTGGACCATTGTCTGACAGGGCTGGTGGTCGGGCTGGCGGTTCCAGGCGGCGGTGGAGATGTGTGTGCAGCGGCAGTCCTGGGAGGCGTCCTTCCTGACCTGGACATAGCGATGGGACGCCCCGGGACATTCGGATACCTCCGCTTTCACCGAAAGCACTCCCATGCGGCCTTGCTCGCCCCGTTTCTTGCCGTCGGAATTGCCACAGGCTTGCAGGGGGTCGGCTCCACCACCAGCTTGCCTTTGCTCATCACAGTGGCATTTCTGGCGTTGGCGTGGCATCTCGGCCTGGACATTCTCAATGCATTCGGCACACCGCTGGGTTTGCCGTTCAGCAGGAAGAGACTTCATGCTGACTTGATCTATGAGTTTGATCCGTTCGTGACGTCCGTCCTGGCAGGGACTGTCGGCGTACAGGTGGCAGTGCGCTCCGGGCTGGCCGACTGCTCCAGCCTCGGGGTCGGACTGGTGGGGCTGCTGGTCCTGCTCGGCTATGTGGGGACCCGCGCGTGGAGTCGTAAGCGCTTCTGCCATGAGGTCCGGAAGTACGTCGTCGCTATGCAGGAGGTTGCCCTGGCACAGTCGGTCGTGCCTTCCTCATACTGGCGCTGGAAGGGAATCGTGGCAACGTCCAGTGCACACCATGTCTTGAGGGAATCCATGGGCCGGGGC
>VGRX01000823.1 GCA_016875215.1 Deltaproteobacteria bacterium | reverse complement strand
TTTTTCACGCACCAGTAGGGGCCGTCATACTCCCACTCGTTCGGCACGCAGATCTTGGGCTTGCCGATACAGGACCCCTTCTTGCAAACGTCCGCACCCGTCTGCGGGTTGCCGTCGTCGCAGGGACTGGAGTTGTTGTCGTGCTGCACTCCGCTGCCCGCGTCGCATTCGTCATCCGTGCAGACGTTGCCGTCGTCGATCGGCAACCCTTCGCCGGACGGCCCGGTCCCGTCGCCGTTGCACAGATAGCAGAGCCCGTCCACCAGGTACCAGTCGCCGGCGGGGCACTTGTTCGCGACCGTGCCTTTGCACTTGCCCCCCGTGCAGGCATCGCCCTCGGTGAACTCGTTCCCGTCGTCGCACGGCGTCCCTTCCGGCACGGGGGTGTGCTTGGGAGGAAGCTGGCCGCCGCAGGCATCCGTCGTGCACGGGTCGCCGTCGTCGACGACCTGGGCGGAGAGAGGTTCCACCCCGTCCCCCTTGATGTTGCACAGGAAGCAGATCCCCTCGAGCACGAACCAGAGCGTGGGCTCGCACGTGGTCGCCGCGAATCCCTGGCACTTGCCGTCCACACAGTAGTCGCCCGTCGTCCCGGGGTCGCCGTCGTCGCAAAGCCCGGAATCCGGCTTGAACAGGAGCCCCAGATCCGGATCGCAGATATCCTCGGTGCACTCGTTGCCGTCGTCGACCGGCAACCCCTCGCCCACATACCCGTCCCCCGTCTCGTTGCACAGCAGGCACTGGCCCAGCTTGAGGAACCACTTGCCGGCCACACACTTCACCATGTTGCCCGGGATGCACTCGCCCCCGTCGCAGTAGTCGCCGATCGTCTCGGGATTCCCATCGTCGCAGGCACCGTTTTCGGGCTCGTGCACGACGCCGTCCTTCTCGTCACACCAGTCGTCGGTGCAGACGTTGTCGTCCTCGTACACGAAAGGCCCCTGCGCCACCCCATCGCCGGTTGCGTTGCACAGTGCGCACAGACCGTCGCCGATCTTCCACCACTTCTCCGGAGTGCAGGTCACCTCGGACAGGCCGACGCACACGCCGTCCTTGCAGTGGTCGGCAAGGGTGGCCGGGTCGTTGTCGTCGCACAGCGCATCCAGCGGATCGTTCTCCACGCCGCTGCCTTTGTCGCACTCGTCCTCCGTGCACTCGTTCCCATCATCGATCGGGTACGGGCCCTCCTCGATGCCGTCTCCGTCGCCGTTGCACTGGTAGCATTGTCCGGGCTCCTTCTCGAACCAGTTGCCCTTGGGGCACGCAATCGTCGGCGTGCCGACGCAATGGCCGCTCTTGCAGCGATCGTCGACGGTGGAGTCATCTCCGTCATCGCAGGCCTTGGGGACGTTGTAGTGAACGACCCCGCTCTGCACCGAGCACTTGTCCATGGTGCAGTCGTTGCCGTCATCCAACGCCTCGCCCACCGGCTGAGGGCCGCTCCCATCGGTCTTGCACGGATGGCAGAACAGCCCGTCGACGGAGAGCTCGTAGTGGTCGGGCGGGCAGGCGTACTGCGGCCCTTCGTCTTCCGACCGCGAGTCTCCGGGCGGCTGAACCGCGTCATCTCCGCCACCGTTTGCCGGTGCGTTGGACCCGCAGGAGCAAAGCAGGACAGCCAAGACCAGTGAAACAAGCCGCATGACTCCCCCCCATTCTTCTGAGACAGGATGATA
>VGRX01000822.1 GCA_016875215.1 Deltaproteobacteria bacterium | reverse complement strand
CAGCGCCGGCCTCTCCCGATGACTTGAACCAGGCGACCAGGTCCGTCCTCCCTTGGGCCAGACGGCGCACGTCATCACCGGAATCGGTCAACGCTGCCTCGAGGGTGAGACGGAGCCGCTCCAGCACCGCTTTCTTTCCCGCCAGTCTCTCGGAAGTCTCGGCGAGCTTCTCCAGGGCCAGAAGGGCATCGATGTCCAGGTTGGGACGGACGGCCTCCCGGCACGACCCCATCTCCCTGAGCACCTCCTCTGCAGCCTCGGCCGCACTCGCCTTCTGGACCGTCTTGTCGAGCACCCGAGCCTCCAGGCCCTCGAGCATCTCCAGGCGCTTCCGCATCGCACGCAGGCGCTCGTTTGCGATGCCCCCGGCCGGCAGTCCGACGGCCGCGATTTCCTCAGCCGCCATGTGGCCCTGCTGCAGGCACCGGCGAAGCCCCTCTTGCTCCCGCCCGATCTTTGCCTTCAGCTCCTCGAGCGTCTGCGCCTCTTTGCCGGTCAGCCCGGCCATTGTTGCGGGATAGGTGCCATAGGCAGACGCTGCTTCACGCTCCTCGTCGGAGGCCTTCCACAGCTCCAAAGCCGCTTCGAGACGTCCTGCATCGGACGTCGCCCTGCGGGCCTCTTCCCGCTGCTCCTCCATCTCCGCCAGCTTGTCTTCGCGGCGGGCCAGGTCCTCCTGGCCGCTTCTCACTTCCCTGACCTTGCGCCGGGCCTCGTCGAGATCTCTTGCCTCCTTTCGATGAGCCCCGGCGTCCGAGCTCGCCCCGATCGCGCTTGACGCCTTGTCCAGGTCGTAACCGCCGGCCGTCTCCCGAGCGATTCGCGCTGCAAACTGGTCGGCTCCCTTCGGGTCCTGCAGCAGGTCAACCAGGGAGATGTGATACCGATGCCGGACCTCCTCCGAAGGCAGGTCCATCAGCTCGTCCGACCTGCCGTCGCGCTGGCACGACTGCAGCGTCTTCTCCTCGACCCGCACCGACCAGGAGGACCCGGCGAGACGGAACTTCGCCGAAACCTCGGCTCTCTTGTCGGCCGCTCGGGGCCAGAGGACGGCTGCGATGGCATTGGCCAGAGTCGTCTTGCCGGACATGTTGGGGCCGGTCACCACGTGCACGGAGCGATCCAGGCCTTCCACGGTGAACGGGAGGTTCGGAGGGAAGCCGGGCATGCGGTCGAGTCGAACGGATTCGAAGCACAGGGGCTCTCGCTTCATCGTGCGCCCTCCCCCTGCTCGAGCAGGCGTTCGAGAAGGTCCATTCCAGCTTTTCGGAGTCGGAGCCGGGCTTCATCCCTTTCAATTGTGAGGGGAGTGGCGGACAGCCCTTGGAACGGCCGCGCCGATGCGGCCGAGTTGAGCCTGCCGACGGTCCGCTCGACCAGGGCCGCAGCCTGCTCCCCCGGCATCTCGCTGTCGAGTTGCTTCAGAAACGTTGCCAGAAGCGCCACCGGGCTCGTGCCCCGGGACAGTTCCTGCAGATCCCAGACCGGAGCGGTCCGACACGCAACTTTATCGATTCCGATGGGAACGCCGCCTGCTTCCAGCTCGAGGTCCGTTTCGAGCTTGCGAGCACGCTCCGCCAGAACACGGCCGTGCAGGCCGGTTCGGCCGGTGAGCGTAATCCGGAGGCTGAGTGCACGGGCTGCCGCATGAGTTCGAAGCAGCTCGACGGCCTGCTGC
>VGRX01000821.1 GCA_016875215.1 Deltaproteobacteria bacterium | reverse complement strand
TGTGGTCCTGCGATATGCTGTGCTTGCCACGAAGGAGCTCATCCGTGGAGCGGAGAAGGTATCCGAGAACCGTAGGCCGCGTGGCCGTAGGCCTAGCCGAGAGGCAAGGCAGAAGCTGGTGGCGAATCTGTTGACGGTGCGATGCAACCAGTGCGCATCGGGTCGAAAACCTCGAACGAGGGCAAGCGAACTCGTCAACGGGCTTGCTGAAGGCTTGAGAGAGATCGAGCTGCCTTGTATCTCGGGTCCGCATATGCAGGAATGGGGAAGGTGGGCCTTGCCCATGGACGGGGAGACCCTTGTCGAAACAAGGGAGAAGGCACTCCGAGAATGGCTTTTGCGCCGGATTCTCGCTGGTGACGCGATAAGAGAGGCATTCCTATCCAAGGAGCAGATTGCGTTGCTGCTGGTGGCGGCCGGAGTAGCGGCAATGCCCCCGGAACCATTGAGCGACCATTCGGCCAACGAGGATTCCGACGACGAACCACGAGACCCCTCCATCGGCGGAAGAGATGCCAAGGACGAGGCACTGGACATGGTGGCGTACGATGTGCAAGTGCTTCGAGGGACTGCCAAGAACAAGTCCGCCAGGAAACGCTGGAAATCGCCCAACACGATTTCGTAGGAGGAGAGCATCGAAGTCGACGACGCCGGAACGCACGGACGGAGGAGTGGATCCGCAGGATCGGCAGCTTACGCTTGTCCTCGTTGTTCAGCTTCGGGCACTTCGTCCCTTCCCACGGTCCCATCGCACAAGACGGGCTTCGACGGTGCCCCAGTCCCAAGACGCTGCGCACCCACTTATCATGAAGGAGGTTCCCTCATCGTAGCCGTAGCCGGGAACGATCTCGAGGTGGTCCGGCCTGACAATGCCCGGGTGCTTCCCGTGCACCTCGATCTGGAACTTGCTGATCCCGAAGAAGCCCGTGGTCGTCCGGACAGTGGCTTTCCAGGACTTCGTAGCGTTGCTCAACCGGCCCCTCCACCGTCGGTCAGTCCGACTCATCGTCAGGGTGTATGGCACCCTGTGAAAGAAGAGCTCGAACTCGCGGACTTCTTCGGGCTGGACGTCCTCTGCTGTACGGTTGGGGGGAGACTTCCGTCGATCAGCAGAACCTTGAGATACGGCAGCAGTTCGGGCCTGGAGGAACTTGACGAACTGAGTTCGGACTACCTGTCGACCCCGGGGAACGCCCGAAGCATCTTCCGGTCGAGACACTCCAAAGATCGATGTGATCGCCTGGACACTTCTTTCATGCGCGGCGGCTGCCTTCTCGTGAAGCTGCTCAGAAAGCCGGCTTCTGAGCACCTCCATGCCGAAGCCGGCACGTACCGATACCCTGACCATGGGCTGTCCGAGCTTCTTTTCGACTTCGGGGAAGACCTCGGCCTTGCCCAGGTCGCTCAGTTCATCAACCCGGGCGAGTACCGGGATCAGGACTTCGGGGCCGTACTTCTCGCAGAGCGACTTCCATAGCTCGTGATCGAACTTGCTAAGGCCGCCATCCCCGGCCCGCGTCAGGAACAGCAGCACGTCCGGCCGCTCCTCAACCATCTCGGGGTTGCCGGAGTGGATCGGGAGGAAGTTGGGACACGTGGAATCACGGCATGAGACGACCCTTCTTCCCCCCTTGAGCATCCGCTCCTGGAATGCCAGCGGGTAGCGCACCTGCTCCTCGGGG
>VGRX01000820.1 GCA_016875215.1 Deltaproteobacteria bacterium | reverse complement strand
AAAGGCTGTGGCTGCCTCGGGGTACTTGCCCTCGGCGGCGAGCTCCATGCTCTCCAGCCGGACCTTGAACACTGCGTCTGCGTGGGCCTTGCGCAGCCGGTCCAGCCGGGCCTGGAGCGTCTCCTTGTCGTTCCCGGGGATGGAGGCGATTGCGAACTGTTTCGGGAAGAGGAACTTGTACCAGGCGAGGGTCCAGAAGAGCTCCTCGTCGACCTCGATCTTGCTCTCTGGGCGGATCTCCGCTTCCTTGAGCAAGGCCTGGATGCGCTCGTCCAGCTCACCGGTGGAGGCCAGAAGGCGCAGTCCCCACGACTTCTTCTCGTCCTGCTTCTGGGTGACGAGCTGCTGCGGCTCGACCTTGCCGTTGCCGAACAGGCTGTCGAGGAAGCCGAACTCGTAGGCTCCGTACCCGCCGACGGCGAGCACGCCGATGATGACTACGGCGACGAGGGGAGAGGCCTTCCTCCGGATGGACCTGGAGCGAGTACCCGTTGCTCCGTCAGGCCGGAGATCGGGGCGGGGAAGGGACTCGGTTTCGAGCTTGGGAAGCGCCACATCCACCCCTGCAGCCCCCATGTCCAGCTCGAACATGTCGTCTCCGGCAGCCGCAGGTGCGGCGGCCGCAGGCTTCGACTTCCCTGGGTCCGCTCCAGCCGGAGCGGCAAGGGAATCCAGGTCGTCGAAGGTGATCTCCTCCATGCTGAAGGAATCCCCTGCGGACTTGGGGGCCTCGAACTGTGCACCGGTCATCGACGGCGAATCCACGAAGAAGACCTCGGTCCCCTTCTTCTCCTTGGAGTCGCCCGGAACGTCGTCGAGAAGGCTGGCGAAGTCGATGTCGTCCAGGGTCGGCCCGCCGCCGGTCTGCGGCTCGAGGTTGACGGCCTTGCCGGCGGAGAGTCCGAGCGTATCCTGGGGAGCTCCCGCTCCCTTGCTCCGGGAAATCGTGTCGGTCTGGAAGGTGACGGGCGCATCCTCGTGGCCGGGCTTTGGGTCTCCCGCTGCGTCGCCGAACTCCCACGGCGGCTCCTGCTCCGGTGAGGTCGGCCCGTCCCCGCCCGGTGACTTGAAGAGTCCGGACCTCTCTTCGATCGTGAAGATCGAGTCCGGGGCATCCCCGGAAGGTGCGGGCGGGGTGGTAGGCTCGTCCAACTCGAAGGAGAGGGATCCGTCGGCACCGGCCGGCTTGCCCGGAGACGATATCGGCTGGGAAGCCCCCCCCATGTCGAACGCACCGAAGTCGGCAAACGGGTCGTCGACGGACGCGGGAGCCTGCGGAGCGCGCTTGGCTGAAGCCCGCCCGGGCTGACCGGGCGTCGATTCTTCGAGGAACTCGACACCCGGGGGAGCGGCGTCCGGCAACGTCCCTTCCGGCTTGAAGGATTCGTCGTCCAGCGTTGCCTCGTCCGCGTGCGAATCGGGGCTGGTGTTCTTCCAAACCTCCGTCGGCCGGGGTTCGGGGCTTTTCGGCGAGCGTGTGGCGGCGGGGCGCTGCGCTGCGTCGGCCGGCCGTGCCGGCTCGCCGTCGGGGCCTGCAGGTACCCCGCCGGGAGCCTCGGCCCAGACCTGGTCGGCCGATGCCCCGTTCCGTTCGCCCACCTTGCTGTAGGTTCCGATCATGGACAGGTCGGATGTGGACAACGGGTCCATGTCGCCCCAACCGTCGGCGGGCTGCTCGGATGA
>VGRX01000819.1 GCA_016875215.1 Deltaproteobacteria bacterium | reverse complement strand
GGGCGCAGGATGACGTCGTCGAAGGTGAGCGCGGTGGGTATGGTCTGGTCCGGCACGGCGGGACCTCCGTGGGCGGGCGGGGCGGACTGGGCGGGTTGCCGGCAAAGATAGCCTCTGCGGCCTGCGCGCGCCAGGGTCAATCCTCTCGGCATGTCTCTGCCAACCGCTGACTAGAATTGAGTTTCCGGGGGGCCGTAGGCCCTTGGGGGCTGGTGAGCGAGGCTTTCCGCTTTCAGGCCTTGACAGCAATGACCCCTGCGGGTAAATTGCCTACTCCGACTAAATTCATTACAACAGCTAAGGATGTGTTGAATTGGCGCCGCCCCCTTTCCGCAACCCGTACCGACCCGGAGCAGGTCATCCACCTCCCCACCTCGCGGGGCGGAAGAAGGAACGGACGGAGTTCCAGCGATTGCTTACCCAGGAGACAATCCTGGAGAACATGGTGCTGACTGGGCTGAGAGGGGTGGGGAAGACAGTACTGCTGGATTCGTTCAGGCCTGAGGCAATCCACGCTGGATGGCTGTGGGTAGGTGCGGATCTGTCCGAATCGACCTCGGTAAGCGAAGAAACGCTGGCGATTCGACTACTGACTGATCTGGCTCCCGTGACATCCACGGTTCCGGTCGGTACCGCGGAGATGCGCAGGATCGGCTTCGAGACGGAGGCAGTTAGGCAAACGCGCGTGCTGGACTATGCGACGCTGCTTGGGGTCTACAACGGCACACCTGGGCTCGTGGCTGACAAGCTCAAGACGGTGCTCACGTTGGTCTGGAGCCTGATCGCGACGCAGAACAGAAGAGGGCTGGTTTTCGCCTACGATGAGGCACAGAATCTCTCTGACCAGAGCGATCGTGACCAGTACCCACTTTCCCTGCTGCTTGATGTGTTCCAGTCCATCCAGAAGCAAGGCATTCCCATGATGCTCTTCCTCACCGGCCTGCCAACTCTCTTTCCCAAGCTGGTTGAGGCCAGGACATTTTCCGAGCGGATGTTCCGAGTCGTCTTCCTCGATCGGCTGTCGGACTCGGAGAGCCGCGACGCAATCCTGAAGCCCTTGAGTGCGACTGCATGTCCCGTGCGGTTGGACGAGCGATCTGTGGCTCTCGTGATCGAGTACTCCGGTGGCTACCCCTACTTCCTTCAGTTCATCTGCAAAGAGGTCTTCGATATCTTCCTGCAGAAAGCAGACGTTGGTGAACGATTGACGGTCCCCATCGGAGACATCACTCGAAAGCTCGACACGGACTTCTTTGCGGGAAGGTGGGCCCGGGCAACAGACCGCCAGCGGGAAATGCTCACGATCATCGCCCGCATGCTTGGCAGCCAAGGCGAGTTCTCAGTCCAAGAGGTCGTGGAGCAGTCGAGCCAACTGCTCGACAAACCCTTCAGTTCGAGCCATGCGAATCAGATGCTCGGCTCGCTCTGCAGGGCTGGTCTGGTCTACAAGAATAGGAGGGGTCGGTATTCGTTCGCGGTGCCGCTCCTCGATCAATTCATCCTGCGGCAAGTGGGAGAGAATCCGCCCCGCCTCCAAGGCAAGGATGCTGACGGAGAGGGCTAGGTGGGCCTTGAAGGTTCCGATCTACATGGCCGCATGCTCCTTGAGCATGCAGAGGTTCATCACCACCTGCAGACCGGCCGCCTTGGCGCGGTCGGCCGCGGCGTTGTTGATGACGCCCTCCTGCCCC
>VGRX01000818.1 GCA_016875215.1 Deltaproteobacteria bacterium | reverse complement strand
TGTTGGTGCTGGCAACCTGACGGCCGATGCACTGCATGGGCCGTGGGTGCGGGGGGCCCCTCGCCACATCCGACTCCGCACTCGGCACGTCATCCTGACGCCCCCGACGCACGGCCCGCTCCCCTGGCTGTGCCCTTCTGGAGGAGGCGGAAGGACCTCGGCCTGGGCCCCCGCACGGCCGCAGCTCCAGCGGCAGTTCCTCCGCACGGCCGCAGGCCCAGCGGCAGTTCCTCCGCACGGCCGTAGCTCCAGCGGCAGTTCCCCCGCACGGCCGCAGGCCCAGCGGCAGTTCCTCCGCACGGCCGCAGGTCCAGCGGCAGTTCCTCCGCACGGCCGCAGGTCCAGCGGCAGTTCCTCCGCACTGCCGCAGCTCCAGCGGCAGTTCGAACACATCCAGAGGTCCTTCACTCCCGGCAGCAAGGCGGATCCGTCTTAGCAGGCTGAAGGGCCGGGTCGCTCAGGATGACGTGCCGAGCATGCAGGCCCATGTTTGCCCGCACCCACGGCACATCCGCAACCCGCACCCACGGCACATCCGCAACCCGCACCCACGGCACATCCGAAACCCGGCCCCCCAAGCCCCGTCGCAGTGAGACAACTCACAGACCCAATCGGCGACGGCGACGGCGACGGCGACGGCGACGTCAACGACAACGTCAACGAGCGCATGGCCCAGGCAGTCCCGTGGGACAGAACCCAGGGGGCATAGTCCGTCGTTGACAGGCCATGCCGTTGTGGGAAACTGGGACCGGCAGCGCAAGGGGAAGACGGAGGACATTCAGGAACAGCATGGTCCGGAAGGATGAGCAAGGGGGAGGAAGGCGCCAGGCACCGTCCACGGAGGAGAAGGCCCCTTTGGGGAGCCGGGAAGTTGCCCGGGCTCGCAGAGAGAGGGGGGCACGACTCTGGCCGGGCCGTACCCGGGAGATCTCGCCGCCGCCCATAGCCGACCTCAATGCCCGTGCAGCGTTGCGGAGGGCTTCCGGAGCGGATCTCATAGACCTGGGACAAGCCGTGATAGGCCTTCCTCCACCTGCCCTTGCCCTCGCCGCGGTAGTGGATTGGATGGCCCACCGGCAACCGCCCCCCTACAGCCCGGATCCGGGGCTGACGGACGTGCGCGAGGCCGTGGCGGGTTTCCTGGGGGAATCCAAGGGGATTGCCGGCCCGCAATCCGTTTCGGGGATGGGTTCTCTGCCGCTTCTGACCTGCGGGTGCAACCAGGCCTACGCCACCGCCCTGCTGACCGTGACCCGGCCGGGCGACGAGGTGATCGTCCTGTCTCCATACTACTTTGACCACGTGTTCGCGATTCAGCTTGCCGGATGCCGCACGGTCGATGTCCCGATGCGCATGGAGGGAGCCCGTTTCCGCATCGACTTCGACCGGTTGGAGCGGGCCGTGACCCGCCGGACCCGGGGCATCACGCTGGTTTCGCCCGGGAACCCGACGGCTTCGGTTGCGACTTCCCGGGAGGTGGCGCGGCTCGTCCGGCTCTGCCAGGACAGGGGGTTGTGGCTGCTCTCGGACGAGACGTACGATCTGCTGACCCTGCCACCGGCAAAGGCTGTGAGCCCTGCTGCCATCTCGGGCTACGACCGCATCGTCACCATGGGGAGCTTCTCCAAGACGTTTGCCCTGGCGGCCTGGCGGGTGGGCTACCTGCACGGCAGCTCCCGGTTCATCGAAAA
>VGRX01000817.1 GCA_016875215.1 Deltaproteobacteria bacterium | reverse complement strand
TCCGCATACGGAGGCAATCATGTTCGGCTGGCTGACATCCTTCATCCCCCGCCTCGGAGCCAACTGGATTACGCTGCTGGGAGCGGTGCTCACCACATTCGCAGCCGGCTCCATGGCGGTGCTGGGCGTGCTGCTCGTGCTTGCGGAGAAGGCGGACGTCTACAAGTCTGCAGTCGTCCTGCTCGTCCTCCCGCTGGTGTTCATCGCCGGGCTGCTCGTGATTGCCGTCGGGTTCTTCTGGCAGCGCATTCGGGTTCGGCGGTCCGGCGGAGCGGTCCCGGATCCGCTCGGCGACGCCATAGCCGCTGCATTCAGGGACAAGACCATCCGACGGCAGACCCTGTTCGTCGCGGTGGCCACGGCGGTGAACGTCCTCGTGGTCCTGGTAACCGGCACCGCAGCGGTGAACTACATGGATACACCGGAGTTCTGCGGGACGTTGTGCCATTCCGTCATGCAGCCCGAGTACGATACCTACCGGGAATCGCCGCACTCCCGCGTCAAGTGCGTCACGTGCCACATCGGGCCCGGAGCATCGTTCGCGGTCAAATCGAAGGTGGACGGCCTGCGGCAGGTCTGGGGCGTGGCAACGGGGAGCTACCGGCGCCCCATACCCTCGCCGGTCGAGGAGCTGCGCCCGGCGCGTGACACCTGCGAGCAGTGCCACTGGCCTTCGAAGTTCCACGGCAACCGCGTCGCGTTCCGGATGCACTACCAGGACGACGAGGCAAACACGCCCACGGTGAACACGCTGCTGCTGAAAATCGGCGGCCGCGATTCCGTGACGGGCGAGTTCCACGGCATCCACTGGCACGTGGACGCGGACACGGAGATCCAGTACGAATCGCTCGACGAGCGCCGGGAGCGCATTGGAACGGTCCGGGTATTCAGGAAGGGCGCCCTCGTAGCCGAGTACAAGCCCAAGGCGCCCGGAACTCCCCCCACTGGCGCCCCTCGCACCATGGACTGCATCGACTGCCACAACCGTCCGACGCACGTCTACGACGCCACTCCCGCACTCGCAGTCGACCGCGCCTTCAACGAGGCACTGCTGGACCGCAACGTGCCGTTCCTCCATGACGTCGCCACCAAGGCACTGTCGGAGGCGGCAGAGAAGAGCGTGAACCGGGATTCGGCGGGCTCCTGGCTCGCCAAACGGATGAAGGCGCTCTACCAGGAGCTCCATCCCGGAACAACTCCTTCCGACGAGACCCTGGGCAAGGCGGCGGAAGGCGTTGCCCGGCTCTATCTCTACAACGTCTATCCCGACATGTCGCTCACGTTCGGCACGCACTTCAACCACCTCGGACACCAGGGAGAGGACAAGGACCGTCGCGGCTGCTTCCGCTGCCACGACGACGAGCATGCCACAGCGGACGGCAAGACCATCTCCCAGGACTGCGAGCTGTGTCACGAGATCCTCAACATGGACGAGCATCCCTCCTCCGTGCCCGATCCGCTCAAGTCGCTCATGCACAGGGCGGTCAAGCCCTGACGTCCGGAAACCGCCGTGATATCGAAGGGGTTCGGACTGCCCAGTTGACAAACGCTGTCACCGAAGCTATCGCGCGGGCGGCCAACGACGCGGAGTGTGCCATGTCCGTCGAATCCGTCTCCAGCCGTCCGGTTCACTTTCCTGATGTCCTTGTCCTGTCGGCCACGAAGCGCAGGCGCATTTCGCCTTTTCTGCCGCC
>VGRX01000816.1 GCA_016875215.1 Deltaproteobacteria bacterium | reverse complement strand
GCACGCCGGAGGGGGGCAGGCCATGGCGGTGCAGGCGACGGTGAGATCCTTCATGCAGGAACAGGTGTTGCAGCCGTCCTCGGCCGGCCACGAGCTGCCCACCTCGGACCCGCCCGGGCAGGTCTCGGGGCACTCGAGCAGCGTGCAGGACATGCCGGACGACTCGCAGATGCAGGTGTTGCACCCGACGTCCCACTCCTCGCCCAGCGCGTGGCCGTCGCAGTCAGGGGCATCTTCCTTGGAGTTCTCCATGTCGCAGCCGATACTTGCGATCCCGAAGAAGAACAGGCCGACAAGCGCGGCCGAAGCAGGTCTGAGCTTCATGATGGCAGCACCTCCATGTCGCCTACAGGCTAGTCACGTGCGCCGTGCGAAGTCAAGAAGTCCCGTGCTGTGCTGAGCAACCGACCACTGCCGGGTTGACGAGCAGGCCTGTTGCGGCCCCGCAGTCAACCCGAGAGTGCCTCTTGCCGCGGGGGGCGGAACGCGCGTTGACACTCCTCGTGGATTCTGCCTGATGACTGGCACGTCGAGGTGCTCAGGAACGGGAAGTCCGTTGCCCCCGAGGGCGAGGGGGTCCAGGGGGCCGAGCTCATGTTCGAGCCGGGGGTCGCTGCCGCTACGTCGTTCTGGTATGAGAAGCTGTCCTCTCCAATTACCCGAATCCCCAGTGTGGCGAGGTCTGGTGCTCGGTCGAGAAGCACGGCCGGTATGACGGAGCGTGCACCTCAGGTCCCAAGGGGATCGGCAATTGGATGCTGTTCGTGCGCAAGGCGAAGCCGGACTAGAACCCATTGGATTCCGAAGCGAAAGCCCGACAGGAGCGACGGATGTGCGCCCGCTCTGGGTAGTGCGGCCCCGAACTGGCGCTGCGGCCGGTTCGGAGTAGAATGAATCGCTTGCCTCCCGTTGAGGGTCGGCCGCAGGTAGATGGCCGGAGCTTGAATCGGGAGCCCGATGCGGAGGAGTGGGAATGCGTTGGGTTGCTGCAGTTGCGCTTCTGGGGTTGTGGGCTCTTCCGGGCGGGTGTGCGAAGCAGGAGACCGGGGAACCGGGAGGGCAGGCTGGAGAGGCGGGCTGGGCCGCTGCCTGCGGGCTCGAGTCCGCCGAGGCGTTGGTGGTAAGGGCCTCCGACGGTGACACGCTGCTCCTGGAGAGCGGGAATCGGGTCCGTCTGATCGGTGTGGACACGCCGGAGACGCACCATCCCGAGCTTCCTGTCCAGCGTTTCGGGGAGGAGGCGAGCGCGTTCACCCGCAAGCACGCGGAAGGACGCAGGGTGCAGCTCGAGTTCGGCCCCGAGTGTCGGGACAAGTATGGGCGGCTCCTCGCCTACGTCTGGGTGGACGGCGAGCTCCTGAATCGGAGCCTGATCCGGCGGGGATACGGCTACGCCATGACTCGCTTTCCGCATCCCAGGATGGACGATTTCGTGGCAGCCGAGCGGGAGGCGCGGCAGCGTCGCTACGGCATGTGGGCCGATTCCCCCACGGACGGGCGTCTCGCCAACCTCGCCCACCGCTGGGACCAGCTCAGCCCCGAAGGGCACCGGCAGCTCGACGAATACTGGGATGGCCTGCTGCGAAGCCACCCGGCCTTCGGGGCGGCGGGGGCGGCGGGGGCGGCGGGGGCGGCGGGGGCGGCGGGGGCGGCGGGGGCGCCCCCCGAATAGGACGAAAGGCCGCTATCGCAGGGGG
>VGRX01000815.1 GCA_016875215.1 Deltaproteobacteria bacterium | reverse complement strand
GGACGAGCCCAAGGAGGAGATCTGCAACGGCCTCGATGACGATTGCGACGGCCAGACCGACCCGGCGGGAAGCCCCGGCTGCAAGAGCTTCTACATCGATGCGGACTTCGACGGGTTCGGATTCGAGCCGCTGACCACCTGCCTGTGCGGCGAGGATGGCCAGCCCCCGTACACCGCGATCGTCGCGGGCGACTGCAACGACTCCAACGGCAAGGTCAACCCTCTTGCCGCGGAGGTCTGCAACCAGGTCGATGACGACTGCAACGGGGACGTTGACGACTTCGGCGCCGAGGGATGCCAGAACCGCTACAAGGACCACGACGGTGACGGCTTCGGCGTGGTCGGTGACATCCAGTGCGTTTGCGGTGCGAAGGGCGAGTACACGGCCGTCGAGGCCAACGACTGCGACGACGATGACCCCAAGATATACCCGGGCGCGGACGAGTACTGCAACGGCAAGGACGACAACTGCAGCAACACCACCGACGAAGACGGGAGTCTGGGCTGCAACACCTACTACCTCGATATGGACGGAGACAACTACGGCGTGAAGGGCTTCACGAAGTGTGCATGCAAGCCGGTCGGCGTCTACAAGGCGGAAAACCCCGGGGACTGCGACGACGAGAACAAGCTGATCCACCCGGGCCAGCCGGAGAAGTGCGGAAACAACTGGGACGATGACTGCAACGGCCTTGTCGACGAGATGCCCTGCGTGAGCTGAGCCTCGGACGTGCGCTCCCTTCGCCCCCAGGGTTGACTGGCGAATCCCGTTCTGATAATAGTGCGAATCGATTTCAAACCCCCGCGGGGTCGTTTCCCCCCGGGACAAGGGAGGTCACGAACATGGAAGAAGAACGCAATGAACAGAGAAGCGGCATGACGCCGAACCGTATCCAGACGCTCATCTCCGCCGTGCTTTTCCTGGCGCTCGTGGGAGTGGCGGCGTCGCTGTTCGTCATGATGGAGAACGGGAGGAAGGAGGCGGAGGCACGGACAAACGCCCTGACTCAGAACCTCGAAGGGATGGGCAAGGAGCTGGGCACGGTGCGGACGGCCCTCGAGAATGCGCGGGAGGAGCTGAAGGTGTTCGACCAGCTCAAGTCCTCGCTCGATTCCATGCTGGGCGACTTCTCCAACCGCGTCGCGGTGGTGGAGGAGAAGGTGCCGGAGCAGGAGCAGGACATCGAGGAGTTCTCGTCACAGGTGCGCGAGCTCAACCGGTCGGTGGAGCAGCTTGCCAACGCGATAGCCATCCTCAAGTCGGAGCGGGTGACCCAGGAGCAGCTCACGGTGGCGAAAGAGCAGCTCACCCAGGGTGTCGAGGGGATGAGAGTGGCCGTGAAGAAGCTGGACAAGGCGCACGGCGCAGTCGTGTACCGCGTCCGGAAGCTCGAGAAGTTCGAGAAGGAGACCGGGGGCAAGCTGCTCGATCTGGCGGATAAGCTGACCGCGGTGGCGAATGCGACGGATGCACTTCGCATCGAGTTCAACGGCTTGAAGGAGCGTCCCGCACCGAAGGACGACTTCAAGTTCGTGCCGGTGGACCCGGAGGGCGGCGGTGAGGGGCAGCCCTCGCCGGATGCACCGGCCGGCGGCAGCGAAGCGGCCCCCGCGCCCGGGGGAGGAGGCGCACCGGCACCGGAAGCCGCTCCCGCCCCCGAAGCAGCACAGTAGCCCGTGCGGGACTGAACAGCCGGA
>VGRX01000814.1 GCA_016875215.1 Deltaproteobacteria bacterium | reverse complement strand
CAGAACGCCGCGGACATGCCGAGCAGGATGCCCGCAACATCGGCCAGCCAGTCGAGCAGGTCGCACGAACGTCCCGGCACGAACTCCTGGTGCAGCTCGTCGCACGCGGCGAACACGAACAGGCACGTCGCGACCAGTACCAGCTCGAGGGGGGAGACGCGTCGGCCACGCTCCACCGCCTGGGTGAGCCGCCAGCGGATCGCCAGGAAGGCCAGGGGGAAGAACATGAGCACGTGTACGACCTTGTCGGCCCCCAGGGGGGGCGGGATGGGGGACTCGGGGCTCGGGATCGAGGAGATCGTGTGGATGGCCGCGGCCCAGAGCAGGCAGCCGATGAGCCAGCGTCTCGAACGTGGAGATGAGTCCGGCAAGCCCTCCCCCCGCAAACGAAGTCTCCCTGACATTGCCAGCATCCGACCGTCCGGTCAAGCAGACGCGGAATTGGTTTGTGGGCTTGATTTCCGTGCGCGTGTACACCATAGTTCGTGCGTCGGAGGGGACTGTGGAGACCCTGCTGCTGCACGTGCCGAAGCTGGAGGACTACTACCCGCCGTTCGGCCGCTACATGAACGTGAACTACATGCCCATGGGGATGCTGGCCCTCTCGGCTCACCTGGCTCGCAGCGGTCACCCGACCGAGGTGGTCCATGCGGGCATCGAGAAGATCCTCGACCCCGGGTGGCGGGTGGCGGACCTGGTCTCGAGCCGCGGTTTTCGGGCCGTCGGGCTGTCGTTGCACTGGCACTACCAGGCGTACGACGTGGCCAGGGCGGTCGAGCGGATCCGTTCGGTCCGTCCCGACCTGTTCCTGTTTGCAGGGGGAATCACGGCGTCGTACTTCGGGCGGGAGATGCTCGAGACGATCCCCGGCCTGGATGCCGTGGTCATCGGCGAGTCGTTCGAGCCGGTGCGGCGCATGCTCGACGCGCTGGAGCGGGGGGGCACGCCGGCCGGCGTCCCGAACCTGGCCTGGAGGGAATCGGGGGAGGGGCGGGAGGGGAGCATCGTGGTCAATCCGGAGACCCTTCTCCACCCGCCGGAGTTCTTCGAGAACCTGCCGTTCGCCGATTTCTCCGCGTTCCCGAGGGCCGGCCGCTACGTGGCCCAGTTCGGGTTTCCGCGGGCCTACTCCTGGGAGCTCACCCCCGAGGAGAACCGAGCCATGATGACCATGGGGCGCACCTTCTTCCCCCTGTTCACCGGCAGCGGCTGTGCCCGATCGTGCACCTACTGCGGGGGCAATGCCAGGACGCAGCGCAGGGCGTTTCACCACCATCGGATCCTCTGGCGCTCCCACCGTGCGGTGCTGGACGACATCCGCCGGGCGCTCGACGCCGGCTACCGCACCATGGCGCTCTGCTTCGACCCCATGCCCGAGTCCACGGCCTGGTACGTCGAGCTCTTCTCCCGCATGCGGCGGGAGACACCCGAGGCGGACCTCTACTTCGAGTGCTGGTCGCTTCCGGATCCCGAGTTCGTCCGTGCGTTTGCGGATACCTTTTCGCCGCCCCATTCCTACCTGGCCCTGTCGCCCGATTCCGGCAGCGAGCAGGTGCGCAGGGCGAACAAGGGCTACTTCTACACGAACGACCAGCTCTTCCGGACTGCGGACCTGCTGAAGAAGCACGGGGTGCAGATGGACGTCTTCTTCTCGATCGGCTTCCCCGGGGAGACCGTGCCGCTTGCACTCGAGACGCA
>VGRX01000813.1 GCA_016875215.1 Deltaproteobacteria bacterium | reverse complement strand
AAGGTATCCCTATGAGAATGCAGCACACTGGTTCTATCTGCAGGCGGACTTCACATTCTAGGGATCCAGCCATTAGGAGTTTGTCATGAAAGTGTCTCATGCAGCTCAAAGCGATGTCGGTTTGACTCGGCAGGGAAACGAGGATGCCTACCTCATCAACCAGGGTCTCGGTCTGTACGTCGTGGCTGACGGGATGGGAGGGGCAGCTGCCGGGGAAATCGCCAGTCGAACTCTGTGCGAAGAGTTGGACCGGTATCTCCGCAAGGAGAGCGACCGACTGCACGTGTTTTCATCCGGGGCTTCCAATGTGGCATCTTCCACCATTTGTCAGCTGCTGGCAGAAGGAATCCGTCAGGCCGGGCTGACCATTCACCGAATGGCCGAGGCCAACCAGGAGCTTGCCTGAATGGGAACCACGGTGGTGGCGGCCCTGGCATTGGGTGAGCATCTGTTCATTGCTCATGTGGGGGACAGCCGGGTGTACCTCAGCCGGGGTGGGGAACTGCACCAGCTGACCCGGGACCATTCTCTGGTGGAAGAGCTGAAGCAGTTGGGCAAGATCGACAACCTTGAGCAGGTCAAGGCCCGATATCGAAATGCCGTAACACGGGCTGTGGGCGTCTACGAGACGGTTCAGCCGGACACTCTGGACCTGATTCCCCAGGCGGGCGACGCTATCTGCTGTGCAGCGACGGGCTTCACAACACGACCACGGAAGAGGAACTGTTGTGGCTGTTGAAGCATCAGGCACCTGAGGACTGCACGGCGAACCTGATTCGGCACGCCAATTCCCGGGGGGGCAAGGACAACATCACGGCCCTGATTCTCGACGTGGAAGAGGTGGATAGCGCCCGGGCCGTATTGAACCAGCACAAGCTGGACACCCTGCGGGGGATCACGTTGTTCCGGTTCTTCTCCTTCGATGAACTGTTGAAGGTGGCCAGCCTGTTTGAAGAGCAGCGCTTCCAGCCCGGGGCACTGATCTGCCGGGAGGGCGAGATGGGAGAGAGCCTCTTCGTTCTGCTGGAGGGCGAAGGAGAGGTCCGCAAAGGGGGAGCCAAAGTGGCATCGGTGGGTGCGGGGGATCACTTCGGCGAGCTGTCTCTCGTGGATCGACACCCTCGTAGTGCGGACGTGGTGGCAACCGGTCCCTGTCTGTGCATGGTCATGTCCCGAAAGCGTTTCTACGGGCTGGTTCGGGAAGCCAGCCAGATGACGGTGAAGCTGCTGTGGAGCCTGGCACAGGTCGCCTCGGCACGACTGCGACAAACGACGGACGAGCTGGAGCTGGCCCGAAGCATGGTGACGTCGGTTCAGCAGGACAGCACAGGACCGTTGCCATACATGGAGGAGACCCGGGAACTGGAGGAGGGAGAGAGCTGATGAACATGCGAGTTTCCACGTGTGCGGTTCTGTTGGCGGTGTTCATGGTGTTGGCTGGGAGCTGTCAGAAGGGGTCAAGAGCTCTGCCGGCCAAGCCATCTCCGGACATACTGGGATTGAAGGGGGGAGAGCTGGTGTTCGAAGAGGACTTCTCGGGGGACCTCGAACACTGGTCCACGAAGTCACCCAACTGGCGCATCGAGCAGGGAGCCTTGTACACCGGGGATCGGGCGAGCAACAACGAGGGCATCTGGTTGAAGGATGCGGCGCTGCCAACGAATTTCCGGGTGGAGTTCGACGCTCGGTCGGTGAAGGGCA
>VGRX01000812.1 GCA_016875215.1 Deltaproteobacteria bacterium | reverse complement strand
TCCGGGGGGATCTCGGCGACCCGTGCGCAGAGGACTTCCCTTGCACCGAGGGCTACGTCTGCCGCCCCGACACGCAGACCTGCGCCTATGCGGAGGAAGGGGCCCCCTGCTCCGCTCCGACCGATTGCGCATCCGAGATGCTCTGTGTGGCCTCGGCCAGTGCCTGCTATCTCGGTGACAATGGGGATCCCTGTGCCAAGCCTGGTGAGTGCGGAGCCGGCTTCGACTGCCTGATGGCGTTCGGCAAGTGCTACGACGGGCAGCTCGGCTCTCCGTGCATCAGCGATGCCTGGTGCGGAGCCGGGCTTGCTTGCCTGGACATCGGCGAGCTGCGTTGTGCGATGCCCGCAGCGGAAGGGGACGCGTGCGGGCCGGTCTGGGTGACCTTCGTAGTCTGCCCCGAGGGGACGACCTGCAACGCCGGCATGGAGCCCCCGGAATGTGCGGCCCCGGGGGGGGAGGGGGCCCCCTGCTGGGAGGACGAGGATTGCCTCGAAGGCTTCGCCTGCACCGCCCTGGAGCAGGTTTGCGCACCGGAGGAAGGAGGGCAGCCATGAACCGGGAATCCACGAGCTTCCGGGGGCGGGCCGAGCGGTCCTTCCGGTACCGGAATCTGGCCATCCTTGCGGCACTGCCCATGCTCCTGTCAGTGCTGCCGGGATGCGAAGTGGTGCTGTTCTACTACCTGCTCGAGCAGGATGACAACGCCTGGAGCTCGGTGGGCGAGGTCTCCTGCGATCGGGAAGGGCTGCGGGCCGACGGCGACCTGGTCATCCCGATCCTGCAGCCGCAGGATACCCAGAAGACCGAGGAAATCTGCTCCTGGTGGCAGCTCGACTTCAACGACGACAGCTATCGCGCCTGCTGCAGCGGAGATTGCTGCGAGTGGGGCGTGGGGGCCTGGGGGACGGACCCCGAAGACCTTTCCGGCGACGGTGAATGGTGCCGTTGGTCCGGAATGTGCGAGGTCGGGCTCTCGTGCTTCCCGCTCCCTCCCGGCCAGGATGACGGCTGTCCGGACGGCGAGGCGCCGGGGCCGAACGGATGCGAGCCTGCAGCCGAGGCCCTCGAGAGCGGGGAATGCCGCCTGAGCCGGCTGGGCGAGGATTGCGACGGGCAGCACGCGTGCGAAGAGCCGATGTACTGCTCCGGTTCCACCATGACGGGCCAGTGCCGCCTCCACGTAGCGGTTGAGGGAGAGGGATGCCTGCCGGCCGAGGTCGAGCCTTGCCTGGCCCCCATGCAGTGCACCTGCCAGAACAAGAAGGAGTGCCGGTGCTGGGACGGCAGCAAGGGAGACCCGTGCGAGGAGGGAAGCTGCCAGGTGGGGCTGAGCTGCATCGCCGCCGCTGGTGACGGCACGGGAAAGACGATCTGCGTCGAGGGCAAGAAGGGGGACCCGTGCAAGACGGGGACCTGCAAGGCGGGTCTGGCCTGCATGCCTACCGGAGGGGCCGGAGGCACGGTCGCATACCTCTGCGTGGCCGGCGAGTTCGGCGACCCATGCTATGACTCCAGCGGGTGCGAGCCCGGGATGGAGTGCATCGACGTCCAGCTCGGCGGGGTCGGCAACTGCGGCATCGTGCTCGGGCAGAATGCCCCCTGCGCGCCGGGCAGCGCGTTTCAGATCTGCGGGAGCGGAATGGTCTGCAACACCGCGCTTCCCACGCCCACCTGCCAGCCACCGGGCGGCGAGGGGGGGG
>VGRX01000811.1 GCA_016875215.1 Deltaproteobacteria bacterium | reverse complement strand
TTTTTGCCAGCGGCCCCGTTGGTGGTGGCCGGGAAGATGCGGAAGCTTACATCCGGCAGATGGTGTTTCAGAAAGCGGGAGTTGACGTGAGGGAGTGCACGGTTGCGACATCGCTCCTGGCCGATGTGCGCGAGAGAAGAGCCGGGCCCCTTGGTGGTGGAGGAGAAGGAACGGGTCGGGTCCGCTTCCTGTGCGTGGGCACCGACGGCCGTCCAAGTGAGGAGAGCGAGCCCGACAAGGCAGAAAAGGAGTTCCAGTTTGTGTCCGTTGGCAACCTGTCCCCACTCCATCTGCAATCCGAAACGGTTCCCCTTCGTGTCCCGGAAGGCATGTTCGATTCCGGCAAACCGGCGGTCGTAGAGGGAGACCACCTCGGCTACCGGAGCGTTGAGGTTCGTTGCGAGAAGCCACGGTTCCTTCTGGCCCTGCGACCACGTGGCGACGACACGAACATTCAAACGGTTCTTCTTTCCACCTCCGAGCCACACCCATCCGAAATCCAGTGTCCGGCCCTCCTCGATCGAGTCCTTCAGGAGGACGTCCGAGTCCTTCCGGCCGATAAGTTGCTTGCCGCACAACCGTACTACGAAAGAGGATCCTCGGCCTCCCAGCCTACCAAGAAGGGAGCGTCTTCGAAAGCCGCGGTCGGCCAGGAACAGCACGTTGACACCGCAGGCAGCAGCGGCGGTCATGACTTCGGCCACGACCTCATTCTCCACCTCGTTCTGCAACCCAACCTCGCACGGCAGCGACAAACCTCGAACATAGATGGGGATGCCGCGAGTTCCGACTGGCACCGACACCACGAGGTAGCGATAGTCGCCGGCCCACTCGGTCCAGTCGATGATCACCGGCAGGGTCCGCATTCCCGCAGCGTGAAACCGAATCCCGGCGCGCAGGAAATCGAGCGGGTCCACCCGGGGATTCCTCAGGAATCGGGTCCACCGATTGCGCCCGCTGGCGGCCTGGACCCCCATCTGGTCCGCCAAGCAGCTTCCCACGGCCTGACTTCGCACCGAGACACGCTGAACGACGACGGCCAGCAGCGCCAGCAGGGTGGTCACCTGCTTCTTGCCGATTATCCCTTGAAAGTACTCCGGAACAAAGGCAAGCTCGGTCGCGTACTTCGTAGTGGCCAGGTTGTACCTGGCCTGCGCCTCGATGGCCCGCTTGCCAGAGCGGGCCTTCATGTCCTTCGCCATGTCAATCACCTCATATTCTGATCATGACAGACATGGACACGCATTGCAAGCAGAATTACAAAGCTATCCTAATCCACCCAAGCCAGCCTGGCGGGACCTGCGACTCGACCGGCGGCGAGGCCAGGAATGCCCTCGCCAGGGCTCAGCGAGTGCTCAGTGACTCACGCCCCCACTTCGCAACTTGGCATCCGGCGCGGCGGCGCGGAGAACTGACGCGGGGTGAGCCTTCAAATCTCCTTGCGTCCCGCCGCACCGTGCGCGATACTGGCGATATGGGGCAGGGCACGAAGCTCGCACATCGGGAGGGGCACAGGCTGAGGCTGTGGATGCTCGCAGTTGGTCTCGGGCTCCTCTCTTGCCAGTCTGGGCACCGAACGAAATCGGGTTCCGACATCAGGCCTGGAGAAGTCCAGGATGCCCTGGACGGCTCGGGAGCGCTCGATTCCAGCCGATTCCCCGTAGACGCCCCGCTCGGCGACCCGAGAGGGAACCCGACCGGCATCTT
>VGRX01000810.1 GCA_016875215.1 Deltaproteobacteria bacterium | reverse complement strand
GCCCGAGACTCGGCAGGAAGGCCGCCGGGGGACTGTCCGACTGCCCGGAACCAATCCGCGATCATGCCTTTTCCGCGGATTTGCGCAGGATGAAGTCGACCACGTCCTGGACGGTCCGGATGGACTTGATCTCATCCTCCTGGATCTCGAGGTCGAGCTCGGCCTCGAGGTAGCCGACCATGTCAAGAGCATCGATGCTGTCGAGCCCGAGGTCCTTGAACAGGTGCGCCTCCGGCTTGATCTTCTCGGGTGCGATCTCGAACTGCTCGTTGAAGTACTTCACGACCAGGGCCAGGACGTCTTCCACCTTCATACTTCTTCTCCCGTCCCGGGACGTGGCCGCGGGACCGACGTTGTGGCGGTGATTTCTACACGGCAGGGAGAAGTTGTCAAGGGATGCATCGGCGTCCGAATTCACCTGGCTGTCTTGACCGAGCCGGCCGCCTGCCGGTCGGCGCAGGGCGTCTCGTCTCCGCTTCCGGGGCTGTCCGGAGAAGACAACGCGGCGACGGATTTGCATTACTATGCGCCGTTGCGTATGCTCGTGCGGTCGGGTGCGAAACTACGCATGGAGGCGGACATGAGGCAGTCTCTTTTCGGGGTGGTGGTTGCGGCGGTCGCGTTCTTCGGATGCAGCGGGGGGCAGGGGACTCCGGACGCGGATGCGACGTTCTACCTGGAGCTGATGCCGGCAGACATCTGCAAGCCTGAGTGCGACGGGAAGGAATGCGGTCCGGACGGCTGCGGAGGCGAATGCGGGACGTGCGAGGGGGAAGGGGCGGTCTGCTCGGACCAGGGTACCTGCTGCGTCCCGAGCTGCGACGGGAAGGAGTGCGGCCCTGACGGGTGCGGAGGCGAATGCGGGGCATGCGAGGGGGAGGGGGCCGTGTGCCTGGAGGACGGCACGTGCTGCAACCCGAATTGCGATGGCAAGGGATGCGGCCCGGATGGCTGCGGAGGCGAGTGCGGGACGTGCCAGGGCGGGGACTGCGACCTGGAAACCGGTATCTGCATTCCCCCTCCGCTGGCGGATTGCACGGGCAAGGAGTGTGGCTCGGACGGGGCCGGGGGGTCGTGCGGCGCCTGCCCCTGCGATACCTGCGATGCCGGCGAGACCATCTGCAACCCCGAGACGTTCCAGTGCCAGGCCGATCTCAAGGACTGCCCCTGGATCTTCGACTGCTTCGATACCTGCCCGGAGGGGGATCAGGCCTGCTTGCAGAACTGTGTCAACGGGGCCGACATGTCTGCGGGGGTTGCCTACAACAACCTGATCCAATGCCTGACCGGCTCCGGCTACTTCCAGTGCGCCGAGACGTTCGAAGAGGGGTCGAAGGAGCTGGAGGCGTGCCTCGAGGAGACGTTCGCTCCTTGCCAGGACTACTACTACGAGTGCTTCCACGGCGACCTGGACTGCCAGCAGCTCAACGACTGCTTCGGCGCGTGCCCGCAGGTTCCCGAGGGGCAGCCGAACCCGTGCGTTTCCGACTGCTGGGCCAACGGCACCGTGAAGGCGCAGAAGACCTACGCTGCGATCATCGAGTGCCTGGAGAAGAACGGCTACTGGGACTGCGCCCAGGGGGACCAGAAGTGCCTTTCGGAGGCCGAAGCCGCCTGCCAGGCCGAGCTGGATGCCTGCTTCCCGCCCGGGACCGCGACCTGCAAGGAGATCGTGGACTGTTTCGGGACCTGTGCATCCACGGACGAAAA
>VGRX01000809.1 GCA_016875215.1 Deltaproteobacteria bacterium | reverse complement strand
CAAGTTGTGCGTCATCAACCTGGCCTGGGCGACGAAGAAGGTCGTCGGCAAGGAACTGCGCCGGCACAACCAGTGGAAGGAGCGGATGGGCGAGCTGCCCGAAGAGGCGGACGACACCACGCCTGACGACGGACCGGATGCGGAGCAGGCGCTGCTGGAGCGGGAGCGGGACGGGCTGCTGTCGCCGGGAAACCTCCGCAGGCTCCTGGCGCAGGTCATGGCAAGCGAGGATGCCGACACGACGGAGATGCTGCTGTCAACCTACGGCAGCGGCGTCCCCCTCATCGACTACGTGCGCGCCCTGCACCCTGACGCCGGCGAGGAGGAGTTCCGGCAGGTCTACGCCCGGTGCCGCCGCCAGCGGAGCCGGCTGATGGGCCGCCTGAACTCGACGGCAGTAGCATTGGCGATGTCCCACTCCGAGCCGACCGCGGCTCTCCTTTATCAGGAGGCCACGGATGGCGACCACGGAACAGACGCTCCGCTCGGCGCTGCATAGGGTGACATCGATGCTCCTCGGGCTCTTCGAGGTCCACGGGGCCGACCCCGACCTGGTCGACCAGGCCGCCGAAGAGCTCGAGGTCATCGTCCGCGAACACCTGCCCAGCCAACTTCGGCCGGGCGTCGCTGGCAAGCTCACCCTCGAACGCCTCCTGGACGAGTTCGAGCACGCGGATACGGCCGGTGATCGGCATTGACGTTGAAACCGGGGCCATGCCCCACAGCAAAGGAGGAATGAAGATGGCAGTTCATGGATGGGACGAGGCGACGCAGCAGAGTGAGAAGCGCGCACAGGAGGGCGGCCTCTTCGTGCGGCTGACCGAGGACGGCGACAAGATCGTCGGCAAGTTCTGCGGCGAGCCGTACGGCAGGGAGATGGTGTGGACCGGGGAGCGGTACGAGGAGTACGCCCCCGACCTCCACGCCGGCAAGAAGGTCTCGGACCGCTTCATGGTCAACTTCTACGACGTGGAAGAGAAGACCATGAAGGTCTGGGAGCTGAACATGGCGACCTTCCGCACCGTGCTCAAGCTGCGGGCGAAGTACGGTCTGGATGCCTGGACCTTCGAGATCGAGCGGCACGGCGGCCCCGGGGATCCCAGCACCAAGTACTCGGTGCTGCCCGAGGCGAAGATCGACGAGGGCCTGCGCAAGGAGATCGAGGGGGCTGGACTGCACGATCTGGAGGCCATCGCCAACGGGACCATGCCCGGCGGCGGCTCCGGCGACGACTCCCCCCGCCCGAAGGCGGCCGGCAACAAGACGGTCGATCCCCGCACGGCCAGCGACCTGGTGGCCAGGCTGAAGGCACTGCCGCGGGCGGCGGTCGATGCCTTCCTCGGTCGCTTCGGCGTCGAGCGGGTGCGGGATCTCAAGGAGTCGGACCTGCCCGCGGCGGAGAAGCAGCTCGCCCGCATGGAGGAGGAGTACAAGAACGCGCCGGATCGGTCCTTGGACCCCTTCGCCTAACCCCGGTGGACCATGGTGAACGCTGTCGTTGACAGCCTGATCCGTATCCCTGCCTCCGGGATACCTCCGAAGGCGCTGGCGCTCATCCGGCGGGAGCTGACCTTCACAAACCCCGAGTATGTCAAGAGGGTGAAGTTCGACCGCTGGGTGGGCGCCACGCCCGAGGAGATCTGCCTGCTGGCCGAGGGCAGTGACGGAACCCTGCTTCTGCCCCGAGGCGCGGTGGGGGTGGTCACCGATGGGG
>VGRX01000808.1 GCA_016875215.1 Deltaproteobacteria bacterium | reverse complement strand
GCCCCGACTCCCGCCCCGGCGGAACCTGCTCCTGCGCCTGCCGAGCCTGCCCCAGCCGAGCCTGTGGTCCCTGACATCGAGCCGCAGGGCTAGGAGCCTGAAGCAGATAGACTCCGTGGCGAGGGATGCGGTTCGTCGTTCCGCTCTCTGCGCCCGGCCTTCCGATGGACCAGATCATCCAGGTCACTTTCGACGAGATCGCTCCGGCGGGGTGAGGACAAGACCCTTGAACCGGGAGAAGTGCTTGTCGTTCGTGAGCAGGGGCAGTTCATTCAGCAGGCAGATTCCGGCGATGACGCAATCGGAAAGCGGAACCTTGCTGCCGGCCGACCGCGCCTCGGCAAACAGATCAGCGGAGCGCAGGAATACGTCGCGCCCCTCTTCGTAGTAGGGCAGGGCGAGGAACATCTTGCGGAGCATCTTGACCTGAGAGGAGGAGCGAACGCCGGACAGAACCTCTGCGAGAACCGTGCCGCACACCGCTGCCGTTCCTTCGGCCAGGAGCTCCCCCAGTCCCCTCTCGTCCTTGCCGGAGAGGAAGTCGATCCACACGCACGAGTCTACCAGGATCATGGCTCCTGCCCCTCGAGGGTGTCGATCACGTGCAGGTGGTCCGGAAAGAACTTGACCTTCCCTTTCATGGCGGCCAATGCCAGCCGCTCACGCCTCGTGACGAACTCCAGAATCGCCGCCTCAACGGCCTCCCGGCGGGTCTTGAACTTGCCGACTGCAGTCAGGCGGGTGAGCAGTCCGTCCTCCAGCTCGAGCGTCGTCCTCATGGTACGCCTCCCTATCGCATATCCCCCAAGCACATTATCGATATGCTCCAATAGGATGTCAAGCGGATGTGCATCGCGAGGCTGACTCCTCGGCCGCAGCCAGGAACCTCTCGTGCGGCACCTCAATGCCGGTCCAGAGGCGGAGGCTTTCCGCGGCCTGCCGGGCCAGCATGCAGAGGCCGTCGACCGGGGTGGCGCCGGCAGCCATGGCGAGTCGGAGCAGGCGGGTGGGGCGGGGGCGGTACACCAGGTCGAACACCACCTGGCCGGAACGGAATCCGGCCTCGAGCGGCGAGGCATCCAGGTTCGGGAACATGCCGACCGGCGTGCAGTTCACGATCAGCGAGAATTCCGGGGCCTCCTGTGAGAGAACGCGGGGATCGAATGGGATCCGGGGGAGGCCGGCAAGTGGATCGACGGTCGATGGTGGACGGTTGCCGGCCGATGGTGCATGGGCCGGCGGGTGCGCACCGGCGTCCGCGGGCCGAAGGAAATGCTCAAAGGCTGCAGAGCGCCTCTCTGCGACGACGATCAGGGGCACGCCGACATTGCTGAGCGCGTGGACTACGGCCCGGGCCGCCCCGCCCGCCCCGAGGATGAGAGCGGAATCGAAGCGGCGATCGAGGTCGCGGATGCACGCCTCGAACGCGGAGGCATCGGTGTTGTGCCCGACCCGGATTCCATCGGTGCCAACCGACACGCAGTTGACCGCTCCGAGCGCCGAGGCGGTCTCGTCGAGCGAGTCCAGGAATGGAATCACGGCCACCTTGTGCGGGATCGTCACGTTGAAGCCGACGATGCCCGACTCGTGTGCGGTGCGCACAAAGGATCCGAGGTCGGACGCGGGTATGTCGAAGACCTTGTACTCGGCTCCGGGAAGAACGTCCGGCAGGATGGCATTGAACATGGCCGGCGACAACGTGTGAGACAGGCCGTG
>VGRX01000807.1 GCA_016875215.1 Deltaproteobacteria bacterium | reverse complement strand
GCGGGTCGCATCGCACACCAGGTGGAATCCGCCGAGCCCCTTGATGGCGACGATGTGGCCTGCCAGCAATGCCGCCGCGACGGCGAGCAGGGGCTCGTCCGCGGGTATCGGCTCGCCCGACGGGCTGAGCAGGGAGAGCTTCGGGCCGCACACCGGGCAGGCGTTGGGCTGTGCGTGGAAGCGGCGGTCGAGCGGGTTTCCGTATTCGGCAAGGCATTCCCCGCACATCGGGAAGACGCGCATGGTGGTCAGGGGCCGGTCGTACGGGATGTCCTCTATGATAGTGAAGCGGGGACCGCAGTTGGTGCAGTTGGTGAACGGATACCCGAAGCGCCGGTCCGCTGAGTCGAACAGCTCCCGGCGGCAGTCGTCACAGGTCGCAATGTCGGGAGATACGAGCTGGAACTGCCCGGCCCGGGCCTCGCTCTCCAGGATGTGGAACCCGACCTGCCCGGACGGCGCAAGGGGCTCGACGACCTGGTCGGTGATGCTTGCCAGGGGGGGAAGCTGCACCAGCAGCTCCCGGCGGAACTCGGCAAGGCGCTCCGGGGCGCCCTCGACCTCGATGTCAACGGTACCGGACGTGTTCCGCACGCTCCCGGCAAGCCCGCAATCCAGGGCCAGCCGGTAGACGAACGGCCTGAAGCCCACCCCCTGGACGACTCCCTTCACCGAGATCCTGATTCGCTGCACCGGCACTCCGTCCCGCGTCCCCGCGACCACCGGGGCCACCTGCGTGCGTCGCACCGTATCAACCGGCTGTCACCGTGTCAAGGATCAACGGGCGCGGCCGCGATCTTTGGATCTTGACCCTCCTCCGGCTCGATGGTAAGCTACGGCCATTGCATTCGAAGTCGAACAACTGTCAGGAGGGACAGGAAATGAAAAAGGCGTTTGTTCTTCTGGTAGGTGTGGCGTGGCTGGCTGGGTGCGGCGGCGAGGGGGGCACGCTCTGCGAGGTGGGGAAGACCGAGGATTGCCTCAAGGGGGACAACACGGCCGGCAAGAAGCGTTGCATCGATGGCGCCTGGTCGGCCTGCGGAGACTACTGCGACGAAGGTCCGCCGTCCGTGTGCACAACCACGTGCGGTAGCCAGGGGTCCAAGACCTGCGGCAATGACGGCCAGTGGGGCGACTGCGTGGCGGTCGAGCTGTGCAACGGTCTCGACGACAACTGCGACGGCCAGAAGGACGAGAACCTGACCCAGGCCTGCTTCTGCGGGTCCCAGCAGGGCACCCAGACCTGTGTGCTGGGGCAATGGACGCCTTGCGACAAGGGGACTGCCCAGTCGGCCGAGCTCTGCGACGGCCTGGATAACGACTGCGACTCGCTCACCGACGAGGAGTGCGACAAGGACCACGACATGTACTGTGACTTTGCCAAGCAGATCGTGGGTACGCCCGCCGTCTGTCCGAAGGGCGGCCAGGACTGCGACGACAACAACATCAACGTGAACCCGGGCAAGGAGGAGAAGTGCAACGGGTTCGACGATGACTGCGACACGGACGTCGACGAAGACCTGGGCACGATGGCCTGCGGAGGCGAAGGTGAGTGCACGGAGCTCGCGGTGGACAAGTGCCAGGGCGGTCAGCCCGTGCTGACCTGCACCCCCGATACCCTGATCGTGGGGGCCAAGCCGGAGGTCGACTTCGGCTGCGACAGCAAGGACAACGATTGTGACGGCGCCACCGACGAGCAGTTGGGGTGCTGCACCCC
>VGRX01000806.1 GCA_016875215.1 Deltaproteobacteria bacterium | reverse complement strand
GGGCAGGGGGGGAGGACCTCCCGACCGGCGGGAGATGCGCATGGACTTCCCGGTGCTTTCCCTCGTGACCTTCCTGCCGATGGTGGGGCTTCCCCTGGTCCTGCTGATCCCGCGCCGTCTTCCGGGCACGGTGAAAGGGCTGACCCTCGGGATCATGCTGGTCACCTTCCTGGTATCGCTCAAGCTCTATTTCGGGTTCGATGAGACTGAGCCCGGGATGCAGTTCGTCGAGGATGTCCCGTGGATCGGGACCTCGATTCACTACAAGGTGGGGGTGGACGGGCTGAGCCTGCTTCTCGTGCTGCTCACCACGTTCCTGGCCCCCATCGCGTACCTGGGGGCGTGGAATTCGATCAAGGAGAAGGTGCCCGAGTTCGCCGCGGCCCTGCTGGTCCTGCAGACGGCCATGGTGGGGACCTTCCTGGCCATGGATCTGTTCCTCTTCTACGTCTTCTGGGAGCTGATGCTCATCCCCATGTACCTGATCATCGGAGTGTGGGGAGGGGAGCGGCGCATCTACGCGACCATCAAGTTCGTGCTGTTCACCATGGCCGGCAGCATCCTGATGCTGGTTGCCATCCTCTTCATGTACTTCAAGAGCGGAGGGGACACGTTCGACTACTCGGTGTGGGTCTCGATACTCACCGGGGAAGGGACCGTCGGGCAGCTCTCGAAGCTCGAACAGGTGCTCTGCTTCCTGGCCTTTGCGCTGGCATTCGCAATCAAGGTCCCGCTCTTTCCGCTGCACACGTGGCTGCCTGACGCGCACGTCGAGGCCCCGACCACGGGCAGCGTGATCCTGGCCGGCGTCCTGCTCAAGATGGGCACGTACGGCTTCCTCCGGTTCGCCATCCCGTTCTTCCCCGATGCGGCGGCGCTGCTCTCCGCACCGCTCATGGGGCTCTCGGTCATCGGCATTGTCTACGGTGCGCTGGTCGCGTTCGCACAGGAGGACGTCAAGAAGCTGGTGGCCTACTCCTCGGTCTCGCACCTGGGGTTCGTCATGCTGGGCATGTTCGCGATGACGCCCGAGGGGGTCTCGGGGAGCATCCTCCAGATGGTGAACCACGGCCTCTCCACCGGAGCGCTCTTCCTTTGCGTCGGCTTCCTCTACGAGCGTCGGCATACCCGCCTCATGGAGCAGTTCGGAGGCATCGCCCGGGTCATGCCCGCGTTTGCCGCCGTGTTCGTGCTGGTGAGCCTCTCGTCCATCGGCCTGCCGGGGACCAACGGCTTCGTGGGCGAGTTCCTGATCCTCTCCGGGGTGTTCCGTGAGGGGATCGGCTCGGTCATCGAGCCCGGCAACCTGCTGTCGTGGCGCAATCTCGTGCTCGGCCTTGCAGCGGTGGCGACGACCGGAGTCGTCCTGGGGGCGGTCTACATGCTGACCATGGTCCGCAGGATGATGTTCGGGACCATCCGCGTCGAGGAGAACCGCTCGTTGCGGGACCTCAGCCTGAGGGAGTACGCGGTGATCCTCCCGGTCCTGGCGTTCATCGTGCTCATCGGAATTGCTCCGGGGCTGTTCCTGGACAAGACGCGCTCCTCGGTCGACGAGTACGTGCGGACCTGGCAGCCTCGCATGATGCGCCAGCGCAACGAGGCCACGGCCGAGCGCAACGACGAAGTCCGCAACCAGTTGATCCGGATGCAGGTGCTCAACGCCATGCAGGGAGGGGGCGAGGCCCGAAACCTCGAGAACCTGCAGTGGTACGTCG
>VGRX01000805.1 GCA_016875215.1 Deltaproteobacteria bacterium | reverse complement strand
CGAAAACGACTCAACCGCCCCATGCAGCTATGCTCGTTACCTTCGCTTCGGAAACCCTCGCCGAAGTCCAAGGAAAACTCCCCAGAAGGTGCGAGCCAGTTCCCGCGCCAGGAGCTGATACTGAGATGGTACGCGTTCTCGGGTGCGCCAGGAACGTACCGAAGGCTGGCGAGAATCGGCTCAAACACATCGGGATTCCGTCCGGCGGTGGTGGCTCCGAACACCGCGACGGCCCAAGTCGCCCCATACCAAATCCATGCCTGAGCCCATCCTGCTGATCCGGTCGCATCCTGGAATAGAGGAGGCCGCGGCCCCATCACAAGCGGGAATCTCAGTCGGTCGGGTGGACGCTCGGCAACAGCCCACGCCCCTTGAGCGCCCGAGAAACGCTCCAAGAGGGCGCTTGCACGGTTCTGCACCTGCTCGATCACAAGTGTCGCCCGCGCGCGCTCCTCCGGTGCAACCTGCCAATACAGCAGAAGAAACGTGTGCTGTCCGGACGGATCCGTCGCCGTTGCCCGCAGAACACTTGTTGGGTCAGCTTCGGGAGACAGAGTCCAAGCATCCGGTGCCTGGAAAGCGACTCTAGACACGGGATCCCTATGCTCCTCAGCCAGCGCATGCTCAACACCTGCGAGCATCAGAAGAAAAGTGGCCAGAGCAGCAGGATTGCAGCGCACCGTCCTACTGCAACGAAAGCGAAATGACATGGCTAGCGGCTCCGCTGCACTTGGGCAGGAGTGGGCTTCTTGCGAAGGCTTCCGGCCAACCAGCCCAAAACGATCAGCGCTAGAAGCCCAGCGAATACCCATCTGCCGTTGGCGGCCCACCAGGACTTACGCGGCACGAGACCGAACGAAGCGACCGCATCCGCATTCAGGGCCCGGTAGGAGACGGACGTGGTGTCCTCGCTAGTCTCCTGGCCTACTACGTCAATTGCAAAGACGCCGCCCCAATTAATGATATCAGTGAAGAAGAGGCCAAGCGTCTTGTCGACATACCGGACATTCTGGTCGAGGATGAATGCGCGCCCCTCTCGTGTCGTAGCGTCGGCAGGGTGCACATGGGGGCCCCAGTGAACGGCACACCCGGCCAAGAGCATGGTTGATACCAGAACGAGAACAAGAAGTACAACCGTGGTCCGTGAGCCTCGCAACTCAATGCGCTCGTTTTCGGGGCCTGCGTCGATGGTGTTCGCCGCACAGCACCGTCGGACACCGAGGCCGCCGCCTCTAGCTTGTTTCGTCGGTAGCATCATCCCTCTCTTGTTGTCCCATGAAGAGACTGGAAAGTAGCGGTCGCTTCTGTTGCCGGCCACTGGCCGCATCGTCCGCCGACCTGGGTGCCTCGGAAGTCGCCCGGCCGCTGGTCTCATTGTTGTCGTCTTGGGCTCGATGCGCCTCGTTGTCGGTCCCGGAAGAGGTGCGCGCTGCGGCTATCACCTTCGTCGATGGCTCGCTGAATAGCGGCGTCGATTCCGGCACCCTTCCGGCTTGAAATGAGGGTGGTTCCGTGAACAGAGGTCCGAGGGCCGCCACGGATACTCGCTGGGAAGGGGGGACGGCAACCTCGGCTGGCGCAGCAGGTGAACCGTTCGCCTCGACCTGCCGTACATCGTTAGGCTCCACTCGCGGAGGTGGAGTCGTAAAAGCGCCCCCAAGGGGTCGCTCCGACGTAACGTAGCGACTGGCCGGAGAAGGTGTACTGGACGCTGGTGGTT
>VGRX01000804.1 GCA_016875215.1 Deltaproteobacteria bacterium | reverse complement strand
GGGGCCCGCCAGGCACTGATCCTGCGCACCGGAGCACGCTCCGCAGGTTCCCCCGCACCCGTCGTCGCCGCACTGCAACCCGTCGCAGGACGGCTTGCACGCATCGGCCGAACCGTCACCTGAAGCGTCCCCGCCGTCCGGGTCGGCAAACGACAGGTCCCCCGAATCCGCAATCCCGGTTCCCTCGTCCGGAGTCGAATCGGTCTTGCCGCCGCACCCCCACAACAGCCAAGTTGCCGCCACTGCCACCACTGCCCGGCGCCTGCACATCGCTTCCCCCTTCCGGTTGAGTCGACCGAAACGATCCTACTCGAAGGCAGCCGCCGTGAGAAGAGGTTGTGCAACACCCGATTGCCGCAAGGGATTGCCGCTCCCGAAACCGCTCATCTCTCTTCGATGCTTCGAGCCAGCTCCTCGTCCATGGCCACGACTGTGCGTGTGAGCCCTTCGGGCAGCTCCGTCAGGAGCGGGGTCTCGGGGAGAAGATAGGCACGCACCGGGCTCGAGCCGCCCCCATCCGATCGGCGGAATCTGAGGTCACCCTGCCTCGAGCTCCACAGGATCCCCCGGATCGGCTGGTCCCCCGCGGGAACATCGTCGGGGTCGTAGGTGAACACCACGACGGTATCGGTCAGCACGATGGCCCCGTAGGCAAGCACAGCGTGCCCCAGGCTGGCCTCGGGGCGGGCCGGATCCGGCCGTTCGGTCGACACGATGGCCACCGGAACCGGATCCCGCTTCCCCAGGCGGTCCATGAGGCGCCTTGCAAGCCGCTCCCCGTCCGGTGCTCCGGAAAGCGTGGACACGGCAACCGACCAGTTGCGCGGCTCGAGGTTCGCGAGGTGGAGGAAGCTCATCTGCTCGCGGACCCGCGTCTCCTGGACCAGCGACCTGAGCCGCATCCGCATGCAGAGGCAATCGGGCTGGCGGGTGCAGCGTACGCATTCCCGGAACTGCTCGCGTACGGCCAGCACCATTCCCAGGCAGGTTCCGCGTGTGAGCTGAGACAGCGTTCCCTGCGTGTAGTTGGCGAATCCGGGAGTGTCCATCACCGGATCAAAGCCCGTCTGGACTACCCGCTCCGGCATCCCCAGCCGCGACACATCCAGCTCGACCGGGACCCGCACCTGGTGGCTGCCGAGACGGATCTCGATGCTCCCCAGTCCTCCGGCAAGCCTGGCCTCGTCCACTGTCGAGAACCGGTTCGATACCTCGACCCGAGCGGTAAACGACCCTGAAACCAGCAGCTTGCGCTGTCCCCCCACCGTCAGCACGTCCGGCAGCACCACCTGCACCTGGGCGTCGGCCGGAGCATCCACGTCCAGCTCCTGCCCGACCAGGAGCGTCTCGATGCCGATTCGAAACGCCGCAGGGGCAACGCTGAGAGGGCCGGAACGCACGCGCTGCCTCGTGGAGAAGTGACCCGAGAAGGCCACGGAGCCGAGGTCGATGCCCCCATCTCCCACTGTCCACAGGTAGGTGGAATCGGGTTCGAGCACCCCCGGCGGCACTTCGAACCGGCCTGCTTCCGCCGGGACGGCCGCAACCCAGACCCACTGGTGGTCGCTGCGCTCCCGGTAGATGCGCACTTCCCAGCCGGTCTCGTCGGAGGGCCAGCGCAAGGTGGGAGTCAGGTCAGCGACCGGCTCCCCGTTCGAAGGCCAGGGCCTCTGCAACGCCCCAGCCACCGGCTGGTTCGATGAGCCTGCACCGAGAAGCGCC
>VGRX01000803.1 GCA_016875215.1 Deltaproteobacteria bacterium | reverse complement strand
TGCCTCCTCCTCGAACTTCGGAAGCTGGCCGGTACCCATCATCGATTCCCGCAGCACCATGTAGGGCGGCAGGATCGGCTCGTAGCCCTCCTCTCTCGCCACATCCATCATGAAGCGGGCCAGCCCCAGCTCGAGGTAGACTCCCATCCCCCGATACAGGGCGAACCGGGCGCCGCTCACCTTGGCTGCGGTCTCCAGGTCGAGCACGCCGGTCCGCTGCCCCACCTCCCAGTGCGGCTTTGCCTCGAAGTCGAAGATCTTGGGCTCCCCAACCACCCGCACCACCACGTTGTCCGCCTCGCTCTCCCCCACCGGCACCGAATCGTGGGGCAGATTCGGGACGAACAGGAGAAACCCGTTGATCGCAGCCTCGGCCGACGCCATCTCCTTCTCCATCTCCCGGATCCGGTCGGACAGCGCCTTGAGCTCTTCCCGCATCCTCGGCCCGGCCTCCGGGTCCCGCGCCACCTTCTTGAACTCCTGCGACAACCGGTTCTGCAAAGCCCGGTTCTCCTCGAACTGACGGATCGTCTCCGCCCGCCGCTGGTACAGCCGCTCGAACTCCGCCAGATCCACGTTCGCCCGGCGCTGCGCCAGCTTGGTCCTTGCCCGCTCCAGGTTCTGGTACAACTGTCGATGGTCCAGCATCTCCCCCTCCGCCAGGTGCCCCAACAAGTACCAGAGCTGCGCCTTTGACGCAAGACGATGGAACGTCCCAAGTCCGCCATCAACGGCGTCGAGAGGGCGATGAGCCTGCCTGTGTATGGTGTGGATGTTTCCAGGCAGGGGAGCCGCGGGTGTGCGCTGCCGGCTCCCCCGGAAATGCGGCCGGTTTCTGGACACGGCTCGCTTTCCGAGCTACCCGCGACCCCAACGGGCACAGACCGCCATCCTGGCGGAAAGGAGTGGAAGCCATGTGGGAAGCGATTACGGATCCTCTGGTTCGACTGGGAGAGCTGCTGGTGGCAAACGGGCCGAAGTTCCTGGCCACGCTCGTCATCCTGCTGGGCGGCTGGCTTGTCTGCCGGGCCGTCCGGCTGGTGCTGGTGCGGGGGCTTCGAATTGCACGGCTCGACCTCGTCGCTGAGAAGGCGGGAATCGAGTCGTTCCTGAAGAAGGGGGGGCTCAAGCAGGATTCCGTGGACCTGCTGGGAGCGCTGGTCTACTGGATCGGCATCATCGTCCTCCTCATCATCGTGATGAAGGTCTGGAACATCGAGGTGGGCCTGTCCACCACGCTGGTGCCGTTCCTGCCGCGCATCTTCGTCTCGCTGGTGATCCTGATTCTCGGGCTCTATCTGGCGGCCTTCGTAGGGGACCTGGTCCGCACCGCGGCGGCCAATGCCGAGATGATGTACGCACCTCTGCTCGGCCAGATCCTCCGCTACATCCTGGTGATCTTCGTGGTGCTGACCGCGCTCCAGCAGCTCGGCATCGAGACCGAGCTGATCTCGAAGGGCTTCCTGCTCATCCTGGCTTCCCTCTGCCTGGGCTTCGGCCTGGCCATCGGTCTCGGGGCCAAGGACCTCGTGGGCAAGCGCCTCGATGAGTGGATCAAGAAGATCGAGGAAGAGAACCGGAAGCAGCCCTAGAACACGACTTCCTTCCCTGACGTACCGGCCGTACCGCTGCCGCTGCCCGAGGTTCCGTCCGGGTGCTTGCCCGCAAGGCCTCCCGCCCCCCCCTTGCCCGCAACCATCGTGACCGAGACGAGCGTCGGCTGGCT
>VGRX01000802.1 GCA_016875215.1 Deltaproteobacteria bacterium | reverse complement strand
AGCCACGACGTGCAGGGTGCGCTCCGAGGCATTGCTGTCGACCGCGATCTGCTCGCTCTTGACAAAGCGGGGCAGGAGGACCCAGTTGTCGAGGGCGCAGGAGATGGCCTTGCCCATCGGCCCCTTGGGCAGATGCTGCCCCTGCTGTAGCAGGAGCCAGGTGTGGAACTGGTCCATGGTGGCAGCGCTGCGGGTCTTTCGAAGCTTGAGGTGGGCCGGGGTGCGCACGATGCCCTGTTCCTTGGCGTCGTGTTCGACCCGGTACATATGGAGGATGAGGTCCAGCGCCTGCTGCGCTTCGGGTGCGGTGGTGAGGGCATCACAGAACATGCGGCGAACGTGGGCGAGGCAACCTGCCCGCTCCCTGGAGTCGGGGCCGCAGACTTCGTTGTAGGCGGTTGTAGTACACGACGAAGCCCCCGTGATCGAAGAGCAGGATCTTCACCCGGTCCCAGGCACGACCGACGAACACGAATAGGTGCCCCCCGAAGGGGTCCGCATCCGCCGTACTTCGCACCAGGCCAAGCAGGCCATCGATGCTCTTGCGCATGTCCATCGGCTGAGACGCCAGGCAGACCTTCACTGAGCTCGGCAGCATCAGCATCCTGCCCCTCCTCCGCGATGGACAGCTGCTCCTCTCGCCAGCCGCAGCAATAGCCCGGCCACGTAATCCTCGTCCGTCCCAACTCCAAACCGCAACCTCACCCCGGCGGCCGTCTCCGCCTCCAGCCAGGGGAACACTTCGACACTGCCCGACTCCGCCCGCACCAGAGGACTTGTCGGCTGCTGACGGTCTCCACCGGGCACCGTCACCGGGACCAACCGCATGGCCGGAGCCGCCTCCTTCTTCCGCCTTGCCGCCTCCCGATCCAGCTTCTCTCTCTGGTAGACCCGGTAGACCAAGGCGTGGAGAATCACGCCCTCGCTCGCGGCGAACTCCTTCATCGTCGTCTTCGGAGCCCTTGCCCAGAACCGCAACACGGCCCACCACGCTCGCCGCGCTCTTTCCACTTACACGGCACTCCTCCGTCTGGCCGCCGGTCTGCATTGACCGTTCGGTCAGGACAGGATTGCATGCCCAGATTGTCGTGTGAACCCAGCGTCAAACGGAACGGTTACCGCGAAACGATGGCCCGTCTCGATCCCCTGCCCCCTCCTCCTCAATCCCCTGCCCCTCGCTCCCACTCAATTCCCTGCCTGAGGGCAGCGAGAACAGGTCAGGCAGCGGGCTTGAACACGATCCCTTGCTCGCGGGCGATTTCGATGATGGGGCGGGGATCATCGCCGGTCCATTCGGAGAGACCGCAGGCAATGGGCTCGATGCGGCTGTCCACGCGGGCAGCCAGTCGCCACAGAGCGAGGATCCTCTCCCTGTCAGTAGCGCCGTCGAACGTGGTCGAGACGATCACGAGGTCGATGTCGCTCCATTGATCGTGCTCTCTCTGGGCCTGAGACCCGAACAGCACAGCGAACTCCGGCCGAATCCCGATGCCGGGCAGCGCTGCGAGATAGGAGCCGATTGCCTCTACAGTGTCTCCAGCAACCATTTCAGCACCCTCAGGTGAGCGAAGAACAGGCACTGCCGCCACTTGCGGACACCGAGCAGAGCCTGGGCCGTGTCCCAGTCGTCGCTCGCCCCGTCCCGCCAGTGTGCGACCTGTCTGTCGATGTCCACGGCCAACCTCCGACGCCATTCTAGCACCAATGCCGATCGGATAAGCCGGTCC
>VGRX01000801.1 GCA_016875215.1 Deltaproteobacteria bacterium | reverse complement strand
GGGACGTGGTATGCGTATCGCGTCGGCGCCGGCAACTGCCGCGCCGGCCGCCCGCCTGCGGCGGTCGCCAGGGTTTGCAGCTTACGCTCCAGCCGTTCGCCGGACCGAGCCCGACCCCGGGCCACCACCCATTCCGCGCTTCACCTCGACTGCGGTCCTCTCGACGGAAGTCCTTGGAGCGGGACCGTCGTCGGTGCAGGATCAGCTTGACACTGCAACCGATCTCTCCCGAGAATGGGTTCGGGTGAACCACGGAAGCTTGCGTGAGACGTCCCGTTCCAAGGCCTGTCCGGATCACGCTCGCGCTTGCGACGCTCACCGCTTGCTCGGGCGGAGCCAGAGGAGTGAACGACGCAGCCTTGCCGGACTCTCGGGTGGACCTCGGGATTGACGACGCCCCCGACATGTCTCCAGACGTGGTCGGCGACCCGGCGACGGACCCGGAGCCCGATGCACTGGACCCGAGTCCAGCGGACTTCTCGGACGTGGCGAATTCGCTTCCCTCGACGCCCGCCGGCGTCCAGTTGACCTGGCTAATCGGCATGGTGAACGCCTCGGCCGCGGGGACGTACCAACTCACCCAGGAGGACTACGACGCGCACTTCGCGAAGTCGTTCCGAAACAAGCTCCCGCTCGCGGACTTCTCCAATTCGCTCCTGATTTCCTACGAGTCCCTCGCGCCGATGGATGTCCTGGGTTACGAGGAGGACACGGCCACGGATGGGGCGATGTGGGCGCAGGTGCATTCGAGCGGGTTCTCTGGCTGGGCCCGAGTGGGCACCGTTCTCGAAGCCGGGACCGGCTTGATCGTCTGGGTTGGCGTCGCCACAAGCCCGGATCTCGATCCGGCCTTCGGCCCGCTTGCGGCGAATCAGATTGGCCTGTACCCGCAGGCCCAGTACGAGGCCGCAAACGTGGCCGGCTTTGTGGTCGAGGCGGTGGATCGTGGGACAGGTTCTTCCTTCGATCCGCCGATCACCGGAACGGTGGACGCGAAGTATCGGTACGTCCGCCTGACTCTGCCGCCTGGAACAGGGGAAGTAGGGATCAAGGCAACGCACACCGACGGCCAAGTGAACTGGAATTTCGGCCCGCACCTCAAGGCCGGGAAGGACCGGCAGTGGGTTGCGGTGTACCCGGCGACGGCGTTCCCATCCTACGCCAGCAGCGTCGGCCTGACGACGGTGGCCGGGAAGGCCCAGGTCTGGGGCGTCGTCTACTGGGATCGCGGGCTCAAGCCCTGGTCGCTCGACTTCGATGACCAGAACGTTGGCTGCGCGACCATTGCAGCCGATCCGGCCCTCGACCGCGTGTACTACGCGAGCCCACCGCTCCCCGATGCGTCGGCCACCTCGACCCCCTGGAACAACCCCTCGTGGTACGCCTTCAACGTGGAACCGGTCCCCCACACGTTCGAGGTCCAGGCAACCGGCGGTCCGCTCGTCCCATCGCCCTTCCCGCTGGCGGCGGACGCGGTTACGGTCATCCAGATGTGGTACGACTCGACGATATGGCCCACCAACCCCACCAATGAGGACTGCGGGCACTAGCACGAACCGCCGGCACCTGACCGCTGTGCTCGTGAACAGGCTTCCAGCGCCGCCGTTCAACGCCCCCGAATGAGGCCGGCGAACCCAAGGATGAAGCTGTCAAACTGCTTCCGTCACGGCAGTTGACAGGCGCGCTGTCGCGCGCCCCGGCGCGGTCGGTGCAGAGACGTGGTATGCGTAT
>VGRX01000800.1 GCA_016875215.1 Deltaproteobacteria bacterium | reverse complement strand
TTGGCAGAGCACTCTGCACGATCGGTGCGCAGGCGGCCATCCGTTTTCGCACAAGTTCGACGACCATGCTGCTGCGCCATGGCTGCGCAGGGCAGGCTGCCCACTGCCCGCTGCTCTCTTCCTACTGCCTGTGCCATGTAGTTCCTGCGGGGCTGTCCACCACCACCACGCCGAGATCCTCCAACTGCTTGCGGAGGCGGTCGGCCATGAGGAAGTCCTTGCGCTTGCGAGCCTCGTCGCGCTCGTCCACCAGGCGCTGGATCTCCGGATCGTCTCCGGCCTGTCCGAAGTTCAGAATGGCGAGGACGCTGTCCACCTCGTGCAGGAGCTCCATCGCCTGGTCGATCTGTGCCTTGCCCAGCCGCCCCTCGTTGCCCAGGCGGTTGGCCGTGCGGACGAACGAGAACAGGTGGGCCAGCGCCTTGGGTGCGTGGAGGTCATTGTCCATCTCGTCACGGAACCCCGTCCGGGTCTCGTACAGCGCCTGGTTGAACTCCTCGGCCGGAGTGCCGGGCTCGAGTCTGCGGAGACGAAGCACGAAGTCGTTGAGGCGCCGCACGGCCCCGGCTGCCCGCTGCAGCTCATCGGGCGAGTAGGTCACGACTCTGCGATAGTGCGTGGACAGCAGCCAGAAGCGAACCTCGACGCCTGCGAAACCGGCCCCCAGCACGGTTTCGAGCAGGTAGTCGTTGCCCGTGCGACGGCTCACGACCTTGCCGTCCGCCATCACCAGCTCCGAATGGAGCCACAAGTTGGCGAGCGGCTTGCCGGTGAGCCCCTCTGCGATGGCGATCTCGTTGTCGCCGTGAGGGAAGACGAGGTTCGTGGCTGCGGTGTGGATGTCGAACGGCTGGCCGAGCAGCCTGCGGGCCATGGTGCTGCACTCGACGTGCCAGCCGGGACGTGCGTTTCCCCAGGGCGTGGGCCAGTAGATGCCTGCCTTGAGCTCCGCCAGCGTTGACCGCTTGAACAGGGCGAAATCCCTCGGGTTGTCCTTCTCGTAGTAGTCGTACTCCGTCGACTTGCCCTCGCTCACGCCCTCAGGACCGATGCCCGCCAGCTTTCCGTACTGCGGGAATGCACCGATGCGGAAGTAGACCGAGCGGAGCTTCTCGTAGGCAAGCCCCTTCTCCAGCAGGAGGCGGGTCTCCTCCATCATGTCCGCGACGTGCTCGCTGGAGCGGGGCATGTGCGTGGCCGGCCGCACCCGCAGCGCATCGAGCGCCTCCAGGAACGACTTCTCCCACCGGGCGGTGAACTCCCTGATGTTGCCCCCGTGAGCCAGGCATTCCTGGATGGTCCGGTCATCGATGTCAGCAACGTTCATCACCTGCTGGACCTGGAAGCCCCGGTACTCCAGGTACCGGCTGAGCACGTCGCCGAACACCAGCCGGCGGCAGAGCGCCAGGTCGGGCGGACCATCGAGGCTCGGACCGCACGAGTAGATCCCCACCCGTCCCTCCCGAACCGGGACCAGCTCCTCCACCTTGCGGGACAGCGTGTTGAACAGCCGGACGTTGACGGGCACGGTCTTGGACACGAACAACGATGTCGACAGGTAGCGCTCACCGCTATCGGGCAGCAGCGCCACGACCACACCCGACGACCGCCGGGCCGCCTCCTCCATGGCGACCGCCATGGCAGCGCCGGCGCTCATGCCAACGAGGATTCCCTCTTCCCTGGCGAGCCGCCGGGCCGCCTCGTACGCAGGCTCATCCTCGATGTTCACGATGGCATCAGGAAGG
>VGRX01000799.1 GCA_016875215.1 Deltaproteobacteria bacterium | reverse complement strand
GCGCCGAAGTCCCAGGCGATCTCTTCGACGGACGGGAGGTCGGGCAGGCCGGGAAGCTCACCCGCTGTTTCGGGCCCCTCCAGCTCCTCGCCCCCGGTGGAGACCTCGGCATCGCCGCCGAGAGTGATCGTCGTTCCGGTGCCGCTGCATGCAGCCGCTACAAAGGCCATGACTACGCAGATGCGCAACGCTCTCATGGGATCCCTCCAGGAAGAAACGCCCAGCGCAGGCTATTGTCGTCAACTGGCCGACGAAAGGCAATGGGATTGGCCGTGTCCCGCCCGCGGGGAGACCCTGCGGCAGGTTGTCCGAGGCACAGGTCGCCTCGAGCGCGAGCAGGGGGGCCGAGTCGTTGAGCATCTCGATGTTGCCGCAGCTCAAGTGCCCATCCCGGCACGAAGAGGGAAACTCCACCGGCGACACCCGAGCCCCGGACAGGCGAGTTGGAGAATCACGCCGGCCGGTGAAAGGCCACAGCGCCGCATCGCCCGGATCGATGCCCGGTTGAACAGGTCGGTCCAGTCCGACACGGTCCGAATGCCATCGCACCCGGCCGAGAGCACGGCAGCAAGCAGATGTGCGGGGAGCCTGCGTCCCCGCCAGTCCGGATGGACGAACAGTCCCGAGCCTTCGAGCGTGGCGCCCTGTCGGAGGAACCCCCAATATGCGAGGAGATCACGGTTGCGCTCCGCTACAGCCACTCGGAACTCCCCATCCGGGAAATGGAACGTGTTGCCGGGGTTGAGCCTGTCGACCGCGATGCGCAGAGCCGGGAATTCGGCCCGGTCGGTCACACAGCGGCACGTGGTCCCGGCCGGGAGCTTCGCTTTGCGGGCATCCAGGTGCTGCCGCACCGAGCCGATCGGTCCTGCCATCACGAGGTCCAGCTCGAATCCGGAAACCCGGTGGAGCGGGCGCTGGACGACTCGTGCGGCGAGACCGAAGACGCCGCGCCGTCGGAGCAGGTCCCGGCCCCGGTGCAGAAGCCGGGCCGAGGCTCGCAGGGGTTGGTCCATATGCGGAGTCCTCCCTGTCTCCTACCACTTCCGCTCGTAGACGAAGTGCAAGGCATCCTTGATGGCCTTGCGCGTCTTCCCGTACTCGGGGATGTTCATGTGGGTGATGCCCTCGTCCTTGATCTGCAGGTTGAGATGGACGCGGGAATCAGGGAAGGAGGCTCCGCTCAGGCCGGCCCCTTCCTGCTGGAAGATGTCGTAGACCCTGAAGAAGCCCTGATCGGACGACCAGTTGCCGGGCCACCAGAGGTCCTGTCGGTCGCAGTAGGTGCCCTTGTTCTCGTCGTCGTCCACGGAGCCATGAGGGTCGACCATGACGAGCGCCACGCGGTGAAACTTGTACAGTGGTCCGTAGAAGAGCCGGAACAGGTTCCAGGCGAGGACACCTCCTGCGCTCTTGCCGATGACGATGAGGTTGAGCTTGTTCTTTGCGTTGCCGTTCTTCTTCACGAGCGAGTCGATCTTGTCCATGATCCGCTGTGCGTCCTTCTGGGTTGCCCGGATGTCCCCGCTGTCCTGCGCCCAGTTGGTATCCAGTTCGAGCGGGTACTTCTGTTTCTTGGCCTCCTCCTTGACCACGCCGTGGATGTCCTCGCTGGAGTTTCCCCCGAGGGTGATGACGACGACGGGGTTGTACTCGGCCCGGGCGCGGGTCGGAGCCGCGGTCAAGGCCACGATGGGAAGCAGAAGCATGATTGAGGTGAGGATGCGGTTCATAGGTCCTCCATGGTTCC
>VGRX01000798.1 GCA_016875215.1 Deltaproteobacteria bacterium | reverse complement strand
GGCGGAAGCGGAGGCAGCGGCGGAAGCGGAGGCAGCGGCGGGCTCGGCGGAAGCGGTGGGGCCGGCAACAAGTCGGGCAAGGGGGGCAATGGGGGCAACGGAGCCAGCGGGGGGGCAGGCGGCGGTGGCGGCGGCGGGGCCGGAGGAGCCAGCATCGCCATGACCTGGTCGTGCGGGGCCTCGCCCACGACCAACGACGTGAAGCTCGTCCCCGGGACGGCAGGCGCCGGCGGCAAGGGGGGAAAGAACGGTTCCGGAGGCGCCTCCCCTTCGTCGCTCGGCAAGTCCGGTCTCTCTGTCGACAAGGTATGCATCCAGGTGCAGTAGAGCCCCGGCAGCGGGAGGGGGCGGGAGCAGTTCGGCGCCCGCCCCCCCCGCTTTGCCAATCTTTGACATTCCCGGTCATTGAGGTAGCTTGGTGGACGTCCGGCGCGAAGAGGTGAACGCAGGTGCGCGTGTGCCCGGAGTGCAAGAACCGGTTCGAAGACGCCGTAGACCGCTGTCCCCACGACGGGACGGTGCTGGTCGAGCTTTCCGACAAAGACGGCACGGTCATGGTCGAGCGACAGGAGCTCCAGCGCCTGCAGGCGCTTGAAGTCGGCCGCAGCCGTTACACCATCATCGAGCGCATCGGCCAGGGCGGATGGGGCGGAGTCTACCGGGCCTACCAGCATTCCACCCGCCGCGAGGTGGCCCTCAAGGTGTTGCGCCGCGACGTAGCGGAAGACATCTCGGCCCGCCGGAGATTCCACCGGGAGGCCGAGGCCATCAGCCGGCTCAAGCACCCCAACACCGTGACCATCTTCGACTTCGGTGAGACTCCGGACGGCCTCCTCTTCATCGCCATGGAGTACGTCGAAGGCACCAGCCTCGACCAGGCCATCCGCCGAGACGGCACCATCGCTCCGCTTCGAGCGGCCAGCATCGCCCGGCAGGTCGCTCTCTCCCTTGCCGAGGCCCATGCCAAGGGAATCGTCCACCGGGACATCAAGCCGCAGAACATCATGCTTGCCGCTCACGAGGACGGACAGGAGATCGTCAAGGTGCTCGACTTCGGAGTGGCCAAGATCGTCGGCTCGGATACACGGCTGACCTCCACGGGCTCGACTTTCGGCACGCCGGAGTACATGAGCCCCGAGCAGGTCCAGTCGAGGGATCTCGACCATCGCAGCGACCTGTACTCGTTGGGCATCGTCCTGTACGAGATGCTCACGGGGGCCCCTCCGTTCTCCGGCAATTCCGCTGTGACCGTGGCACTGAGCCACGTCCGTACCCGCCCCCCGCCGATCAAGGGCCCGCTCGACATGCCCGAAAGCCTGGCCTCGCTCACCAGGCGCCTCCTGGCCAAGCAGCCTTCTGAGCGCGGTGGTGCCGCTGCCGATGTTGCCCGGGACCTCGAAGCCATCGAGCTCGAGCTGAAGACCGGTGCCTTGCCCCCCCGCCGTCCGGGGAGGGTGCTACGCCGCTTCCTGGCCGGAGCGGTCGCACACTGGGCAGCGGGAGTCACGGTCCTGGCCGTCGTGTGCGCTATCAGCGCTGCCTTCCTGGTCATGCGGGAACGGCTGCGGGAGCGGAAGGCGGCGGAGGGACGGGAGGTCGCTGCCGCGGCCGGGCCGAGCGGACGGGAAGAAGCCGCTAGAGAGGTTGGAGGAGAACGCAGTCTCGAAGCCCCGCAAGAGGGGGGAGGGGGAGAACGCAGTCTCGAAGCCCCGCAAGAGGGGGGAGGGGGAGAACGCAGTCTCGAAACCCCG
>VGRX01000797.1 GCA_016875215.1 Deltaproteobacteria bacterium | reverse complement strand
CCCATCCAGCAGCAGTGCCCGGATTCCGGTGATGGGGTAGCGGGCCAGGATACCCTGTTTCATGGCATCCTGGATGCCCTTCTGGATGGCCGTGAAGTACTCGGCCGGGACCGCACCGCCGCGCATCTTCGACTCGAACTCGAACCCGGCCTTGTCCATGGGCTCGAACCGCATGACGACGTGACCGTACTGGCCGTGGCCGCCGGTCTGTTTGACGTGCCGGTATTCGGTCTCGACCGCGTCGGTCAGGGCCTCGCGATAGGCCACCGACGGGTTGCCGGTGCCGCACTTGACGCTGAAGTCGTTGCGGATCCGGTCGACGATGACCTCGAGGTGCAGCTCTCCCATTCCGCCCAGGATGAGCTCCGAGGTCTCCTCGTCGTGCGAAACGGTGAAGGACGGATCCTCGAGTGAGAGGCGGGACACGGCCCGGGCCAGCTTCTCCGATTCCTTGGTGTCCTCGCCGAAGACCCGCTGGTGGATGACCGGGGTCGGGATCGGGATGGACTCGAGCAGAAGCGGCTCCTCCCGGGAGCAGAGCGTGTGCCCCGTGACGGTGTTCTTGAGCCCGACGAGGGCCACGATGTCACCGGCCTCGGCCGAGCTGACCTCCTCCCTCTCCCGGGCCTTGATGCGCATGATGCGCCCCACGCGTTCCCTCAGGCGTGCGGAGGCATTCCAGACAAACTCGCCGGACTGGACGCGGCCGGAGTAGATGCGCACGAAGGTCTGCTGTCCCACGTACGGATCATGGATGATCTTGAACGTCAGCGCGGCGAACGGGTCGGTCGGCGAGGGCTTGCGCGAGCGAGGCTTGCCAACCACGTCGGGGTCAGTTCCGACGATGGCCCCGGCCTCCAGCGGCGAAGGGAGGTAGTCCACGACTGCGTCAAGCAGGAGCTGGATTCCGCTGTTCTTGTACGCTGCCCCGGCAAAGACGGGCACGACGAGCATGCGGGAAACGGCACTGCGGGTGACATTGCGGATGAGGTCCGGGGCGATCTCCCGCCCTTCCAGGTAGGCCTCCATCAGGGAATCGTCGAACTCGGAGATGGCTTCCACCAGGGTCTGGCGGGCCTTGCGCACACCATCCATGTCGGCCGGCGGGATGAGCATCTCCCGGCGCTCGAACCCCTCGTAGGCATAGGCCTGCATCTCGACCAGGTCGACCACGCCCCGGAAGCGATCGCCCTCGAACAGGGGGTGCTGGAACGGGACGGCATTGGCATCGAGCACGTCGCGGATGCCTCGGACAGCGCCATCGAAGTCGGCCCCGGGGCGGTCCATCTTGTTGATGAACGCGATGCGGGGGACCCGGTGCACGTCGGCCTGTCCCCAGACGGTCTCGGACTGCGGCTCGACTCCGCCCACGGCGCAGAACACGCCGACCATGCCGTCGAGCACACGCAGCGAGCGTTCGACCTCGAGGGTGAAATCCACGTGCCCCGGAGTGTCGATGATGTTGATGCGGTGGCCCTTCCAGGCGCAGGTGATCGAGGCCGACGCGATGGTGATGCCCCGCTCCTGCTCCTGCTTCATGAAGTCCATGGTGGCCTGGCCGTCGTGAACCTCGCCCACCTTGTGGGTGACTCCCGTGAGAAAGAGAATCCGTTCCGAGACCGTTGTCTTTCCAGCGTCGATGTGTGCGGCGATGCCGATGTTGCGAGTGGTGGACAGCTTGCTCATCCGTTTCTCTCCCCTTCCGCTTCCTCCGTGAGTGGAGGGGCGGAAGCCGGCGCATTGTGCGGGCAAGCGGGC
>VGRX01000796.1 GCA_016875215.1 Deltaproteobacteria bacterium | reverse complement strand
CCTCCGCGGCACTTCGCTGTGCCCCCACCCCCCAGCTCGCGCCTTGCGGCCAGGGCGCATCGGCTCTCTCGGTTCGATCTGGTTGTCTTGGCGCGGACCCTTATCTGTACATCGGCGGGGCGAGCATGGGAGGCTGTTCCTCGCCGCCCACGGCGCCGACGTCGTGGCCGGCGTCGGGCTGAACGAGCACATCGGGCTGATAGCCGGCGGGCTGCGTGCCGTCGTCCACGGTCGGAGCCTCGTACGGCTGGCCGTACTCTCCCTCGGCCGGCGGTGCCTCCTCGCCCGCGGGTGCATACTCCGAGGGCTGTTCTTCCGAGGGGATCTCGGCCGGCGCCTCCTCGGCGGGAACCTCTGCCGGAACCTCGGCCGGCACCTCCTCGGGGCGGTCGACGCGCTCGAGCGGCTGCACCGGCAGGGGCTCTGTCACGGCCGCCTCGGGCCGTCCGGTCAGGGATCCCCGGTCACGAAGCCTCTCCTCCCGCTCGCTGCGAATCCGATCAGCCCGTTCCCGCGCTTCCCGCAGCCGCCTGGCTGCCGGAGTCTCATCTGCGGACGGGACCATGACTGCGCCGCTGCCTGACGGCGTCGACGGGGGTTCCTTGCCGGTCCACGCCTCGGCCTCCTCGGCCTTGCGCTTCTTCTCCATCTCCTTCTTGGCCTGCAGCCGGCGCTTCTCGTCCGGCGGAAGCCCTCGCTTGCACTTGGGCTTGGAGAGAGTCCCGGTGCAGTGCATCCAGTAGAAGCCGTCCGCGTCCTGAGCGGTCTGCCAGAGCCGGTCGAACTGGAGTCCCTGCCCGAGCTCCTTGTTGCGGGTCATCGGCCTTCCGTCCTGCCCCTTCTTCTCCTCGTCGAAGTAGTCCGGGTTGAAGGCCAGCTTGGTCCATAGGTCCATCTGCCCCTTGACAAAGGGGGCCTTGGGGGGGAACAGGATGAACGAGTCCGGCCGAACGTAGTAGTCCAGGCTTTCCCCCTTGCAGTCACCCCGCTCGAACAGGACAGCGGTCGACCCCGGCTTGCGGGCCTTGACCTTGTCCAGCTCTTCGATCTGCTCCTTGCGGTCGATCCGAATCTGGAATACGCATCTCCCGAGCCTCATGTCGGTCAGCGGGATCTCGACGAGCTGCGCGCTCCTGGGCATGCGTTGCCCGAGCACCGGAGCAACGGCCACGATGTCCACCAGGTCCAGGTCCACCTGTCCCTTGTAGTAGGAAAGCTCATCCTCATGCGCCGGCTCGAGCTGTATCGAGCCCGTCTGGAGCGCACCGGTCACCTGGTCGGTGCGGAGCGACGGCAGGATTGCCGAGAAGATCGAGGCGAAGAACTCGGTCTCGCCAAGCTGGACCCCCTCGATTGCGGGCAGCCGGACTGCCGCCATGGTTCGCCCTTCTTCCGACATGATCTCGATCTCGCCCCCCCGGATGGTACCCCCGAGCAGGTCGAGCTCGAGCCCGAGTGTCACGTCCGTGGGATCGAGAAGCTGGGCAAGGCTGAAGTCCACGGTAACCTGGTCTATGGTCACGAAGCTGAACTCGCCCGAATCGCGCCCTGCCCCCTCCTGCCCTTCGGCCCCTTCGGCAGCAGCGGCGGCTCCCCCCTCCTCCGCGACCCCTTCCTTCTCGGCAGCGACCTTCCCCGCGTCCGCCGGCTCCATGGGCTGAGCCGTCACCTGGGCGGGCGGCGGCCCCGCCGGGACCCCCTTGCGCCGGAACAGCTTCCGGTTCACCCCGACCGTCACACCGGACAGTACCAGGCGGCCGAAAA
>VGRX01000795.1 GCA_016875215.1 Deltaproteobacteria bacterium | reverse complement strand
GGGTGGTGGATCGGGGGCCGCCGGGAATGGTGGATCGGGGGCCGCCGGGAATAGGACCAATAGGACGAATAGGACGAATAGGACGAATGGGGCGGCCCCCGAACCCCCACAAGGCGGAACGGCCGCTGGTGCCGAGTCGGGGGCCGCCGGGAATAGGACCAATAGGACGAATAGGACGAATAGGACGAATGGGGCGGCCCCCGAACCCCCACAAGGCGGAACGGCCGCGGCCGTACTCCCCACCCATCTGTTCCTCGCGCTGAACCACGACCGTTCCCCCCGCCATTTCAAGGGCCGCATCCACGTGGACGGCCGCCTGGTCGGGGCCGATTCGCTTGGAGTCAACCGGTGCATCACCGCAGCGGACCCGACAGGCATGGACATCGAATGCACCGTCGATGCGTTCCCGGTGTTCCTGCGCCTTTCGCTGGCCGACCCGCAGACACTGGTCAGGTTTGACCTGCAAATGGATGGGACAGAGCTTTCAGCCGCCAACCTCTATGTCGGGCGCTCCGGACTGGCTCTGCTGTCCGCCCCGGCGCTGGCGGGCGCCGGGGACTGGACCCTCGCCTACTCCGCCCACCCCCCTCACTTCCTTGCCGGTTTTGATGCCGGCCTGTTCGCATGGCACGACCGCAAGCCCACCTGCGGAGCCGGTTCGCTGGCTCCCGAGGAAGCTGATTTCGAGGGGCAGGAGATGATCAACGACGGTGCCACCCGCACCGTCCTGAAGGAGCTCGGCTACTGGAAGTAGGATGTGCCGTTGCCATTGCGGCTGCCCCACGCCTGCGCTGCGTGGCCTTGTCCTTCGAGGCCCGCAGGGCGAAGCAGGATGGCGAAGCAGGGTGGGGGCGGCCGGGCGGGGGCACTTTCCTCGAAGGAGACTACATGCGCTACCTGGTCAGCAGTGGGATCGTCCTGGCGGGGCTTGCGGTGGTCGCCGGGGCGAGTGTGCTCCAGGCCGTCATCCTGCTGGTGCTGCTGCCGTTCCGGAGCGCCCGCATCCGGTCGTGCATCGTCTTCGAGCGGATCGTCGGCCATGCCTGCACTCGACTGGCCGGTGCCCGGATCGAGATTTCCGGCCGCGGGCACCTCGACCCGCGTCGCCCGGCCATCTACGTCGTGAACCACTCGTCGATGCTCGACCTGTTCATCACGCTCCGGTACATGCCATTTGGGGCGGTGGGCGTGGTGAAGAAGGAGGTCATCTACTACCCCTTCTTCGGGCAGCTCTACCTGCTGACCGGTCACCTGCGGGTGGATCGGGGGCATCATGCGGCAGCGGTGGCCTCCATGCGGTCGCTGGGGGAGCTGGTGCGCCGGGCGAAGCTGTCCATCGTCATGAGCCCGGAGGGGACGCGGGCTCGCGACGGGCGTCTCCTGCCGTTCAAGCGCGGCATGGCTCACCTGGCCATTCAGACGGGGCTCCCGATCGTGCCCGTCGTGATCATGGGGGCCCACCGAGTGCTGCGCAGCGATTCCCTCTCGGTCCGCGGCGGGACCGTCCGGGTCCAGGTTCTGCCGGCAATGTCCACCTCGCACTGGACCGTGGAGCGGACCAACGAGGCGACCGAGGAGATCCACCGGGTCTTCCGCGATCATCTACCCGAGGACCAGCAACCCGCATCCCCCACACCACCCGGAGCGTAAGCGCGTGCCCTACGTAGCCTTGGCGGAGCAGGGACGGGCCGCGTTGCGCCGGCCGTGCCGTGGGTGCGGGCCGTGGATGTGCCGCCACCCCCGCCCCCCACACCACCCGGCAAA
>VGRX01000794.1 GCA_016875215.1 Deltaproteobacteria bacterium | reverse complement strand
TTTTAGGAGGACTGCCCGACTCACAGACCCCGTTGGAACAGGTGTCGTTCTCCGTACAGACCTTTCCGTCCTCGCAGGGACTGGTATCCGGCCGCACGGAATACCCTCGAGAATCCAACTCCGGCTGACAGGACAGGCAAGAATTCGAGGCCGAAGTCGCTCCGGCTTCCACACACAGATCCTCGATGAGACAGAGCCCCGCCTGGATCTCCCCGACTCGACAAGCACCGTCCTCCGGCGAACAGGCCGAAGTAGCGCAAGTGTAGGTGGGGCACTCCATGGCCTCGCCCACACACACCCCCTCCAAACATCGGTCATGGAGAGTACAGGGGTCCAGATCGTCGCAGTCATCTCCCTCGTGACAGGTCACAGGAGTGTCAACCTGAACATCCACCGTCCCAGTGGAATCGACAACCTCCGGGTCCGTCCCACCGTCCCCCGACGAGCACGACACGACCAACACCCCGCTGGCCACCAGAACCCAACCGAAGAATGCTTTCATGGTCCCTTCCTCGCTCACAGATCTTCCGCGTGCGCAGGCTCCTTCTTCATTCCCACAGGAGTGAACTGCCCCGACTCGTGGATCTTCTTACCGGCCTGCAGCATCTGCTCGTACAGCCGTGCCATCGACTGTCCCGGCTTCGACAGCAGGCCGTCCAGAATCTCGTTGGCCTCGCGCAGACGGGTGCTGAGATCCACAACGATGAAGTCCAGCAGCTTGTACGCAAAGGGGCTGTTCGCTTTGAACAAACGCTCGAAATCGTCCCTTTGACACTCCAGCAGCACGGTGTCCGCATGCGCCACGGCCGTTCCCTCCCGGCGACCACCGTCCACCAGAGCCAGCAGCCCGAGAACCTGATTCTTGCCCAACGTCCCCAACTCTACAGACTTCCCGCTCGCCAAGTCCTTGACGATGCGCACCTGACCACCAGCGATGATGAAGAAGGAAGGAGCCGCTGCCCCTTCCCGATAGATCATGTATCCTTTGGGCGCCGGCTTCATGGAAAATGCCAGGGACATGGTCGCCAACTCATCGTCACTGAACCCCTTGAAGGCATTTTTCTGGCCCATCCAGTACCGAACGTCATGATTGGACATGATCCCCTCTCCTCTCCCCCCAGGGAGTCCTATTCACTCAACTCGCTGGTTCCCCTGAACTCGATATCCAACTCATCTGCCGCCTGCCGGGGATCCTCCAAGAAACGACCGATTCGTTCACCGGTCCCCCGAACCCGCTTGCACAGCGTCACCGCCAATTCACGCAGCACCTTGTAGGCGCCGGCGTGGTAGGAAGCACGCAAGCGGTTGAATCCCTCCAGATCCACCTGATACAGAATGGCGTCCGAGAGCGTCCCCACACTCGCACTGCGGGGAGAGCGGTCGATGAGAGCCATTTCACCGAACACGGAAGGTGCCGCCAAATCCGCAAGAACCGTCTTCTCGCCGTTGGCCAGCTGCTTGAATACCCGGACCTTGCCCTCCACCAGAACATACATCGCAGAAGCACTGTCTCCTTCACGGATCAGAACGGTCTCCTGCTTCACTCGGATCAGTCTGCTGACGGCCACCACAGCTTCCAGTTCCCTGGGAGTCAGGCTTCGAAACATGGGAACATAGCCCAGGATCTTCTTGTACAGTCCCTCGTCCATGACGTCCTCTCCCTGCCGCAACGACCCCGCAACCGTATCAAACGTCGGCATGCTAGCACGAATCGATTTGCGGTGCAACGCATTGACAACGCCCGATCACAGGCTTACTTAACGCTGTCCGT
>VGRX01000793.1 GCA_016875215.1 Deltaproteobacteria bacterium | reverse complement strand
GGGGGGGGAAGGGAGCGGAGGGCGGCAGCCAGTGTGAAGCCCATGCCGAGGCCTCCGACGAGGATACGGGGTGCCAGGCGGGATGCTGTGGGGTCGTGGGGACCGGGTTTGCCTCTGACCCGTGTGCGCTGCCCGGAATCCCGTCGGGCGGTGGGAGTGGCGAGGCGATCGCACACCAGCTCGGCAAGGGCATCCTCGGAGCCGTGCTCCCGGCTGGTCATGAGGGGGCGGCCGTCGACCCAGATGGCGAACTCGTCGCCTCGCCGCATGAGGTGAAGCGTCGTGTCGGCCCCTGGTACCTGCGCACTGTCGATCGTTTCCCAGGCAAGCATTCCATAGCCTCCGAAGTGCCCACTGCCCATCATCACGGCCCCTCCCGCGTGGTCGGGGCTGTGTGACCCCTGACCCTACTGCATCTGCCGACGCCCCGAGGGCCCCTCCCGCGCGTGGTCGGGGCTGTGTGTCAGTCCTCCTCTCGATGGGGATGACGTTGAGGCGGTAGTAGAGGTCTTCCCGGAACTGGTCCTGCTCGGCCATCCTGTGGGCGGGTTGTCTTGGAGGAGTTCACGCGCACCTCCTGGAAAGCGACCTGCTGCCGGTGTATGTGTTCCGCATACAGGCCCGGGACCGGAGGGACCCGATGGGGCGGAATCGTAGCAGCGGCAAGGCATGGGGGCAACGTGCATGTGAAATCCATACATGCACGCCGGGGCCCGGCAGTGGCTCGGGGCAGGCGCCGTAGGTGGCCCGAGATGGTGGATCAGTGCCCCCCGGTTTTCTTGCCAGCCGCTGCAACTGGGATAGACTAGATCCGCTCGCCTTGACAGGCGATTGCCCGGGCGGAGGCTGCAGGCCGGAGGGAACGGCTGCCCCGGCGCGGGCGGGCAGGACGATCCGGTGCGGCCTGCTGCACCGAGGGGGAGCACCATGGTTGGGGGCTGGCAGCGAATCCGGGAGCAGATCGGCGGAGTGACGCTCACTCTGCTTGCGCTGGCCCTTCTGACCGTGACCGTGCACGTCGTCGTGTTCCAGGGGGAGCGCCGGGAGGCCGTGGTGCTGGCCGAGCGGCTCAACCGGGTCCGCCAGGACATCGGTCGGGTATCCCGGGAGAATGAGCGGCTCCGGCACCTCATCGTGAACATCCGCCAGACCGACGACCAGGTGGAGAAGATCGGACGGGAGGACTTCGGCTACGTCCGGTCGGGCGAGATCCTCTACTACTTCGAGCCCCCCAAGCCGCCCTCGGTGGAGAAGCCCGGGCCTGCCCCTGAGGGGAAGAAGGGCGGGAGCGGCGAGGCAAAGGCCGCGCCGTCCGATCCCAAGGCTGCGCCGTCCGATCCCAAGGCTGCGCCGTCCGATCCCAAGGCTGCGCCCCGTCCCGCCGGCATCATCCCCCCGGAGCTGTCAGACCAACTTCGACCGTAGTCGTCGCCGTAGGAGCCCGTTGCGAATAGCCTCCTGCTGCGGAAAAGCGACCATCCCGACCTGCCACGTCGCTGCACCCCGAAATCGAGTCAACGTAGGCCGGGACTACGCTTCCTCGCTTTCGGGGTCCCCGCTCCTTGCATCTCGGGCGGTCGCTATCCCTCGCCACGGAGTCTATCTGCAACAGGCTCCTTAGCGCCGCTGCGTCAGCGATTCCGGATCCGTTCGATCTCGGCAACCAGGAGAGGGAGTGTTTCGGCCACGTCTCCGGTGATTCGGATGTCGGGGAGGGGGCGGAGGCTCGTCCGGCCGCGGTCCATCTCGACGATGCGGCCGCCGCTGCGAGCCACCTCCC
>VGRX01000792.1 GCA_016875215.1 Deltaproteobacteria bacterium | reverse complement strand
GGGGGCCCACCCCTGCGCCGAGCGGCTCCCCGAGATGTGCCCCAGCATCCCCGTCGCCCGGTCGAAATCGACCCGGCCTCCAGGCCCCTCCACCACCCCCGACATCCGGACGTCGATGAAGCTCGAGCTGTAGGTCGTCCGGGCGATTCCCGTGCGGGTCAGCAGTGCGGGGACCAGGTCGTACGACCGGCCCGAGTCCTCCCAGCGGATGTCGAACCGGATGGGCCCCGCAGTCCCGACTGCGTTGCGGACGTCCAGGTGCCCGGCAGCGGCGTGGAACACCTGCGGACGGCCCGCAAACCGGGTGACCTCCATGCCTTCGGCCACCAGGCTCGAATGCGGCTCGCTGAGCGCGTCGAGCGGGACGACGGACTTGCCCGTCACGATCCTCCCGCGGTCGAACCGGATCGCCCAGACCGCGGCCTCACGGTCGGTACCGTCCAGGAGGGTGAAGCGGAACCAGAACGCCACCCCCGGGGCGATGTCCACCTTCCCGAACCACGCCTCGCTGAACGGTCCCCCCCCGGAATGGCGGCGGGCGAACCCCGCCGGGAGGTCCACCTGTCCGGTCGGCCTTCCCGCCGTCAACCAAGCCGCCCAGCTCCGGATGCCGCGCATTGTCCCTCCGCCTCCTTTCCTCCCCCTAGGGGGAACCGGAAAGCGCCCCGATTCCGTCGAGGTCGAACCCGGCGCTCTCCTTGGTCGGGAACGGCGCATACACCGGGTGGCCGAACGAGTCCTGCCGGCTCCCGTCCCCCACTACGTCCACGAGCCGCACGAACCGGATCGAGGACAGATCGACCTTGCCCGACTGCACGTCGGGGTACGGTTCCAGCCACGCCAGGTCGAACGGGGTCCCGAATCCCCCCCGGTACTTGCCGGCCAGCCCGCCGATGAGCGTCGTGTCGTGACCGGCGTAAGCTCCTACCTCCTTGTCGCCCAGGTACGCGGAGTCGAACCGGACGAAGTACTCTCCGTCGCTGCTCACCTCCACGAAGGCCAGCTCCAGGAAGGTGTCGTTCACCCCGTTCTCGAACACGGCGAAGTCCGGTCCGCTCCCGTCCGAGACCGGAGGGTCGAGCTCGAGCACGATGGAGCCCCCCTGCCCCAGGCTCACCACGTCGGCCGGGTTGCCCGACGCCGGCCCCACCGCCTGCTCCGGATGCCGCCAGTCGGCCGATACCTCGGCACCGTATTCCACCGGCTCGACCACGGATGAGGCCCAGCGGACCAGCCTCGGGTCGTCCAAAGCCACCGCCGTGCTGTCCGCGCTGCCTGCCGGTCCGGGGTATCCGGCCCGAACGTCGTACACGAACTCGAACCGCTCCTCGGCCACGCATCCGTCCCCAACGACCCGGGCAAAGACCTTGACGGTCCCCGCCTGGTCCAGCACGAGGAGGCCGCCTGTCATCCATGAGTCCGGCTCAGCCGCAGCGGCATCCGAGGCCGTTCCAACCTCGACTTCTCCGGACGGCTCGGCCGCCTCCCATGTCAGCTCCGCCCCCAGGTGGATCGGAGAGAGGGTCGGGGCTATCCGCTCGAAGACCCCGAAACCGGAAGCACAGGTCACGCTCCGTTCCTCCCCTCCGCCGCACGCGGGCAGGCAGGACACGACCGCCAGAGCGACGCACAGAGTTCTCCGGCCGGCCTCGACCTTCCAGGAACCGAGCGCTGCCCCCGTCTCCCTCTTCCCCGACCACGGGGTCCACCTCGCGTACCCTCGCGTCACGGGCTGCCCTCCAGGACATCGACGACACAGCCGGCAAACCCGGCGTCGACTGGCCCC
>VGRX01000791.1 GCA_016875215.1 Deltaproteobacteria bacterium | reverse complement strand
GCGTCTCCCAGCTCGATCGGCTCGCGCAGCGGGTCTACAGGACGATGCGCCGCAAAGGTTTTGTGGTCACCCCCGGGACGACGCTGCCCGCACTGGCTCGTGCCGGGCTGGCTGCCGGGTTTGCCGCAACCCCGGACCTGGCCCGCCTCGTGGTCCTGCTCGAACAGGCCCGCTGGAGCGACTCCAACCCGCCTCCCTTCCGGGAGCTCGAATCCCTCCTGCGACGGGTCGAACAGGCGCCCGCTCGCGCCCGACGTTAACCTGTTGACCCACCCCCCGGTCATGGACTATCATCAGTCAACCGAATCATGGCGGGCCGATGAACCGGTGGTCCGTCCGGATGGACAATGGTCGACACCAACAAGATCCTTGGGCAAGTCATCAACGACCGCTACCGGGTCCTCGAACTCATCGGAAAAGGGGGCTCCGGACACGTGTACAAGGGGGTCAACGTCGAGACGGACGAGCTGGTGGCCCTCAAGATCCTCAAGGTCTCGGCCGATTCCCCCGAGAGTGTGATCCGCTTCGAGAAGGAGGTCGCTGTCTCCGCCCGGCTCGCCAACCCCCACACGGTCAGGGTGTTCGAATTCGGCCGCTCCGCGGAGGGCTACCTGCTCATCGTCATGGAGTTCCTCGACGGTACGCCCCTGTCGCAGCTCATCGAACAGGAGGCCCCGCTGTCCCCCAGGCGGGCGGCAAGCATCGTCATCCAGACGCTGGAAGCACTGGCCGAAGCCCACCGCCTGGGCATCGTCCACCGGGACCTCAAGCCGGACAACATCTTCGTCCTCGATCGGGGCGGAACCGACTTCGTGAAGGTGCTCGACTTCGGAATCGCGAAGTTCCTGCACGAGGATACCGTAGGCGACACGCTGTCGCGGGACGGCTTCATCTTCGGGACCCCTCTCTACATCTCGCCGGAGCAGGCCCTGGGCTGGCAGGTCAGCCCCGCTTCGGACGTCTACTCGCTCGGGGTTGTCTTCTTCGAGATGCTGGCCGGGTTCCCCCCCTTCAGCGCGGAGACCCCGATCGGCCTCGGCATGAAGCACATCTACGAGCCGCCTCCCATCGACCGCCTCAAGGTGGATGCCAGCAGCTCTTACGGCGGCATCCGCCACCTGCTGGCCATGATGCTGGAGAAGCGTCCCGAGCGCCGGCCGGGGAATGCCGGGACCGCGCTCGCACTGTTCGCAGCGCTCGAGGAGATCACCGAGACGCCGTTCCCGGTCATCGCCTCCCGCGTCCAACCGCAAGTCGACGGAACCTTCGGCCACCCGACCGTCAAGGCCCGACCGGTTCTCGATGGAGAAATCACTCAGCCCCGACCCGAACAGAGCTCCGACTCGGCCGCCGAGGAGGGGGTGCAGTCGGAACCCGTTGCCAACGCGCCGGAGCGCGCCGAGATCCACGGCGCCCCGGCAGCGCCAGAGGGGGTCCCCATGTCAGAATCCCAGGGAGTTTCCACAGGAAAGAAGAAGCGCCGGAAGAAGAAGAAGAAGGGAGGCGCAGAACAGACTCCGGCCAGGTCGCCGTGGGACATGAAGCCCGCCGACCTTCTCCCGAACGAGACCAGTGCCGAGCTCTCGGCCGAGATCTCCGAGGAATCGGCCGAATTCACCGGAGAGATCGACTCGGACTCGGTCACGGACGACAAGCCCGCACAGCCCCTGGCAACCGCGGCCTCTCCCCCCCCGGCTTCGCCTGCCCCCACCGTCCCGTCTCCCTCTCCCGGAGCCCCGCCGCTTGACCGCCGCAAGGGGGACGTCGCACAGCCCCCGCTCCCCCGG
>VGRX01000790.1 GCA_016875215.1 Deltaproteobacteria bacterium | reverse complement strand
GGGAAAGGAGGGGCGGGGCAGGGAAAGAAGGGGCGGGGCAGAGTCTCAGCTGCAGCCGGACGTCTCGCCGCAGGTGCTGCACTTGTAGCAGGCACCGTTGCGAGTCATGACATCGCCGCAATTGTGGCAGGAGGGGGCGTCGTCCTGGCTCCGGACGAGCGAGTGGACTGCCGCGCCGGCCTGGGAGGGGCTCTTCGGGGGCTGGCCGGAAGGAGAGGTGGCAGTGCGGCCATGTCCGTTGCCGTATGCACGGACCGTCCCATCCTCATTCAGGAACTTGGAGTTGAGCCACCGGGAGATGTAGTCCACGATCGACTTGGCGATGGGGATCTCGGGGTTGTTGGTGAAGCCGGACGGCTCGAAGCGGAGGTGGGCGAACTTCTCGACGAGCGAGGCGAGCGGCACTCCGTACTGGAGCGCCATGGAGATGCTGGTGGCGAACGCGTCCATGAGACCGGACACGGTGCTCCCCTGCTTGGCCATGACGATGAACAGCTCGCCCGGCGTTCCATCTTCATACATCCCGACGGTGAGGTAGCCGTCGTGGCCCGAGATGCTGAACTTGTGGGTCACGGCCTGCCGCTCGTCGGGGAGCCGCCGACGGACCGCCTTGGGGATCTTCGCCTTCTCCGAGTCCTCGGACTTGCCCGTGGACAGGGGCTGGACCGCCTTGCTCCCGTCCCGGTAGATGGCAACGGCCTTGAGTCCCATCTGCCACGATTCCACGAACAGGTTGTAGAGCTCGTCGACGGTCGTCTCCCGGGGGACGTTCACGGTTTTCGAAATGGAGCCGGAGATGAAGGGCTGGACTGCGGCCAGCATCTTCAGGTGGCCCAGGTAGTGGATGAAGCGGGTGCCATTGGTCGGCTGGAGCGCACAGTCGAAGACGGGAAGGTGCTCTTCCCGCAGGTGCGGGGCGGCTTCGACAGTACCCCGGTCTTCGACGAAGCGGAGGATGTCGCGGACCTCGCCGGCCGCGTACCCGAGCCGGTTGAGGGCGCGGGGGACCGACTGGTTGACGATCTTCATGAGGCCGCCGCCGACCAGCTTCTTGTACTTCACGAGAGCGATGTCCGGTTCCACTCCGGTGGTATCGCAATCCATCATGAAGCCGATGGTGCCGGTGGGGGCCAGCACCGTGGCCTGGGCATTGCGGAACCCGGACTTCTCGCCCGCTGCCAGGGCCTGGCTCCAGACCCGCCTGCACGCGGACAGCAGGTCGGGGTCCACCAGCCTGGAGTCGATCTTCTCGAGTTGGGAGCGGTGCTTGCGGATGACCTGGACCATCGGGCCGCGGTTGGGCTCGAACGCTTCGAAGGGGCCCATCTCTTCCGCGATGCGGGCGGACATGGAGTAGGCCTCGCCGGTCATGAGTGCGGTGACCGCACCGGCCACGGCCCGTCCCCCCTCGGAATCGTACGGCAGGCCGAGCGACATCAGCAACGCCCCGAGGTTGGCGTATCCAAGCCCCAGCGGACGGTAGCGCCGGCTGTTGGCCGTGATCTGCTCGGTCGGATAGGAGGCACGGTCGATGACGATTTCCTGCGAGAGGATGAGCAGGTCCACCGCTGCCTTGAACCGCTCGACGAGGAAGTTCCCTTCGGCATCGAGGAACCTGAGGAGGTTGAGGCTGGCGAGGTTGCAGGCCGAGTTGTCGAGGAACATGTACTCGCTGCACGGGTTTGAGGCATTGATGCGGCCGCCGTTGGGGCAGGTGTGCCAGCCGTTGACGGTATCGTCGAACTGGATGCCGGGGTCACCGCAGTAATGCGCGCTTTCCGCCATGAAAA
>VGRX01000789.1 GCA_016875215.1 Deltaproteobacteria bacterium | reverse complement strand
CCATGCTCGACTGCGACGACCTCAACCCCTGCACCAGCGACTCCTGCGATCCGGCCACCGGGTGCCTCCACGCAGCGAACACGGCCCCGTGCGATGACGCCGACGCATGCACGCTCGGCGATGTCTGCGACCTGGGAGCCTGCAAGTCGGGGTCCGCCCTGGACTGCGACGATTCAAACCCGTGCACAGACGACTCGTGCAACCCCAAGAGCGGGTGCAAGCACGTCACCAACGCCCTGGACTGCGACGACGGCAATGCCTGCACCGTCGACGACAAGTGCGACGGAGGGAAGTGCAAGAGCAAGTCCATGCTGAGCTGCAGCGATGAGAACCCCTGCACCACCGACTCGTGCAACCCGGCGGTGGGGTGCCTCCACGTCATCAACTCCGCTCCCTGTGACGACGGCGATGTCTGCACGACCGCCGACAAGTGCATCCAGGGAATCTGCGCAGGCACGGGCCTGCTCTCCTGTGACGACGGCAATCCGTGCACGCAGGACTCCTGCGCTCCCGGAGTCGGCTGCGCCAGCATGCCGTTTGCCGAGGGACAACCGTGCGAATTCCCGGGGATCTGCGCCGGAACCTGCGCTGCCGGTATCTGCAAGGAAGGAGCCGTCGAAACCTGTGACGGCAAGGACAACGACTGCGACTCGAAGGTCGATGAGACCGGAGCGGCCGGCTGCAACAATGCCTGGCACGACATCGACGGCGATGGCTTTGGAGCGGGGCTCCCGTCCTGCGAGTGCGGGATTCCCGATGGGTTCTCCGCCACGAAGGACGACTGCGACGACAACGACGCGGCTGTCAATCCAGGCGCGCTCGAGTCGTGCTCCACTCCGTTCGACGACAACTGCGACGGCAAGACCAACGACGGCTGCGTCTACAAGTCGTGCAAAGTGCTCCTTGCCATGACCCCCGCAGCGGTCACCGGGAAGTACACCATCGACCCGGACGGGAACGGCCCCGTCGCCCCCTACCCCGTGTGGTGCGAGATGTCGGCCGACGGCGGCGGGTGGACCCTGGCCGGCGTCGCGGCCAACTCCGGAACCCGCAGGTGGAACTCCATCGCCGTCTTCTCCGACACCTCCACGTTCGGCAGCGTGGACCAGTTGACCGCAGCCTTCAAGTCCCCGGCCTGGAAGCAGTTGGCCGGTGACGACTTCCTGGTCGATACCGGCGAGTACGCCATCGGATACCACGCCCTGTTCGGAGGCAAGTCCGTCGGCGACTACATTGCTGGCAAGTGGCCCGGCGGCTGCGCTTCGACCTGGCTTCACGGGACTCCGGAGTTCTCCAGCAATCTCACGGCCGACCAGGTCAAGCTGTTCGGGTTCACCCTGCGCGGCTGGGACGACAACGCAGACTGCTTCCCCAACTCCAACGAGAACTCCGCCATCTCCCTGTTCACCGCCGAGTGCTGCTGGGTCAACGGCATCGGGAACAACACCTGCTGCAATGACACCTGGGGCTCACACGACCACAGCATGCTGAAGAAGCAGTTCCTGGTGACCTTCCCCTGCAATCCGGCCCAGTGGCCCTGCTCGCCGGGCGGCGTCACCGTGAATGCCTACAACGGCGGAACGACCGAGTGCTACGATGCCTCCTGCAAGACACCGTGGGTGAGGATGTACGTGCGCTGAACCAGGCCTCGGGTGCGGGGTACGGATGTGCCGTGGGTGCGGGCAAACATCGGCCTGCATGCTCGGCACGTCATCCTGAGCGACCCGGCCCTTCAGCCTGCAAAGTCGGATCCGCCTCGCTGCCGGGAGTGAAGGACCCCGGCCTCTCTTGCG
>VGRX01000788.1 GCA_016875215.1 Deltaproteobacteria bacterium | reverse complement strand
GACAAGGCTCGTTGCAATCGCTTTGGGGATGTCGGCAATCCTGCTCTGCTCGCTGCCGGTGCGTGCGGAGGTGCCGTACACCCTGTCCTACCAGGGGTTCCTGACCGATGCGGTCGGCAACCCGGTGACCGGGGAGTGGACCATCACGTTTTCCTTCCACCACCAGAAGACGGGCGGGGAAGCGTTCCACCAGGAGACGGTGGACGTGGTGACGCAGCTCGGCCTGTTCTCCGTGCTGCTCGGCGAGGATGGGGGCAATGCCATCGACCTGGCGGAGTTCTCGGGCGGCGACGCGTACCTCGAGCTGTCGATCGAGACGGACGTGGGGCCGGTGGTGCTCAAGCCCCGGCAGCAGATCGTGAGCAACCCGTTCGCGTTCCATGCTTCGGCCGCGGCGCTTGCGGACGATGCCGGCAAGCTCGGCGGCAAGGAACCGTCCGCGTTCGTCACGGTGGAGAAGGCCGGGGACGTGTGCGTGACCCCCGGAACGCTCGGTGCCCAGGTGGAGGCACTGGGGTTCTTTCCGGGGCCGCACTACACCGACGCGGACGTGGCTGCCTACCTCGAGAAGAGCGGTTTCGGTGCGTGCCAGTGTTACGGCGACGACCAGGTGGCCGCATACCTGCTGGCCGCGGGCTACGTTCCCGGGCCGCATTTCTCGGGCAAGTATGCGGATCTTGCCGGGACCCCCGATCTGGCGGTCTACCTCAAGCAGACCGACCTGGAGGGGAAGCTTGCCGCGATGGGGGTGCTCCTGGCGGACGGGAGCGTACCGGTCAGCGGCAACCTGAACTTCATGGGCAAGCAGGCGGTCAACCTGGTCGTGCACAATGCCAAGAGCGCACCGGCCAACCCGGTCGCCGGGCAACTCTGGTGGGAGACCGGCGCCAAGCTGCTCAAGGTGTGGGACGGGACGCAGTGGGCGCAGGCAGGAGGCGGCGGGACCGCGATGGACGTCTCCTGTCCCGGCTGCGTTGATGCCGCGGACGTGAGCTTCCCGTTTGCTGCCGGATCGGACAAGGGGGGGGCTGCGCTGTCCGCCCTGGACCTCTCCTGCAAAGGATGCGTCGCTGCGGACGAGGTCGGATTCTCCTGGGCAAAGGGGGTGCTTCCGGGAGGCGATGCGGAGCACGCCCTGACCGCGGATACCGCCACCAACGCCTTGACCGCGAACCAGGCAGCCAACGTCACGTGCGCGTCGTGCGTGCAGATCGGCGAGATCGACCCTGCCGCAATGGCCGGCAAGTACGTGTCGTACGACCCGGCCCAGTCGCAGCTCGGAGTCAACACGGTGCAGAAGGCCATCGACAAGCTGGCCATAGCCGGTGCCGGCAGCTTCCAGGAAGGCAACGGGACCATCGTCCCCTACGTCGAGCAGTGGGGCCTTCCCGCGTACGGCGAGGCGACGACCTACGTGCACATGATGAACCCGTCACAGCCCAAGGTGCTGATGCACCTGTATGCGGGGGAGAGCAGCGGGTTTGCCACCAGCAACAACCTCGTGGTGGCCTACCAGTTCGCACCGAACCAGTACAGCGCGGACGTAAACGGGAACGCAGGCGAGACTGCGCTCCAGGTGGGCAATCCGTCGATCTTCAACTCCGGGTCGCACCTGCTGATCCACCAGACCGTCGGGACCGGCGGCAACGGGGCCGGAGCCGGAAACTGGGAGCTCAACCAGGTCGTCTCGGTCCAGGGCAGCACCCTCCAGCTCGTCAAGCCGCTCATGAACACCTACAAGTCGTGCGGCGACAACTGCGGCCGCGCCCAGGCCGTCGTGGCCGCATCCTACA
>VGRX01000787.1 GCA_016875215.1 Deltaproteobacteria bacterium | reverse complement strand
AATGCCGATGGAGGTCAGGCGGGCGACCACATCTCCAACCCGCCGTCCCCCTTCGAGCTTGACCGCCTCGGCCCGGCCTTCGCTCAGGAGCCGTCCCGCGTTGCGCACCGCCTCTTCCATGCAGACCTGGTACGTGAGGAACGGCAGATCCGCGATCAGGAGCGGACGCGTGAGCCCGCGTGAGACCGCCCGCGTATGGTAGATGACGTCTTCGAGCGTGACCGGCAGGGTCGTCTTGTGCCCCTGGATGACGTTTCCGAGCGAGTCCCCGACGAGGACGGCATCCACGTCGGTCCGGTCCACCAGCCTGGCGAACGTCGCGTCGTAGCAGGTGACCATGACCACCTTGCGTCCTTTCCTCTTCATGCCGGCCAGCTTCGGCACTGTGACCTTGTCTGCCATTTCCTACCTCGGACCAGACCACGGCGGACTATAGCCGACTCGGCGGACGGGGTCAATCCTGCGGGCAGCGATGCGCCGCATCGAGAGAGGAGCCGCCCTCCGCAGCGCCTTCGGCCACGCCGGGATCGGGCCGGAAGCACCAGGACTCGACCTCGAAGACCGGGTGGCGCTTCAGCCGGTATTCCTCGCCGTCCCCGCCCCCGAACTCCTGTGGCTTCCCCGTGAGCTTGGACCAGTTGTAGAAATCGAGGGGCATGGAATTCATGCGGCCGGTGAGGCGGTAGATCCCGCGGTCCTCCCAGACGCGATCGTAGTCGGCCGGGTCGGTGAACACGGGGTAGAGCATCTCCTCCTCGAAGATGGCCGTGTCGCCGGAAGCCGCGAAGACGAAGGGGGGGCAGGGACACCCCCAGCCTACAGTGCTTCGCACGCGCAGCGTGACTACGTCGGATACGCCGGAACGGGCGGTATCCATCATGGCAAGGACCCGGCTGCGAACCGCACAGGCCGCAAGGAGAGGGAGCGTATCGTCCCCCTGGTTGGCTTCGAGGAGGCGGGTGGCAGCCTGGGCGCGGTCGGCCGGCTCGTCCGCGGTTTCCCGGACCTCGACCAGGATGAGCAGGCCGCTGCAGGTCTCCCCCTGGTCGAGGAGCTGCTCCGCCTTGAAGAGCATGGGGCCGACGCGTTCGGAAGGCAGACGGCTGCCGGCGCCCGCGGTGCAGGCGGACAGGATCCCCGCAGCAAGAGCGGCCAGGACACGACAGGGACGGATTCTCATGTAGCCTCCTTTCCCGATGCTCTCCTTGTATCATGTCGGGGTGCGCGATGTCCAGGCTTGCAGTCGGGAGCGGTGCTGGTCTACGCTGTGCGGCCGGGAGGGGACGGAGCGTGGCACAGCGGACCGGACTGAGCCGGGTTGCCACGGCAGACGGCAGATTGCAAATGGCGGATTGCGAATTGAAAGACCCGGCTTCAGGCCTGGTGGGAATGGTGCGGGCGAGGCTCGAAAGGTACTTCGGGGCGCGGGCCGGCGCGGTGCTGGCCCTGGTGGGATTCAACCTGCTCTTCTTCCGCAAGGAGTACTTCACGCAGGCGATCCTGCACGGCTCCGGCACGGACGTGGTGTCCTACCAGTACCCGGTCCTGGACTTCGTGCGCGGCGAGCTGATGTCGGGGAGGTTTCCGTTCGTCCTGCCCCACGTGTTCGGAGGGCAGGCGCTGCACGCGGCCGGGCAGGCGGGGATCACGTATCCGCCGAACTGGCTGCTCATGCTGCCGGGCACGTTTGCCTGGATCAAGCTGTCGGTGGCCGTGCACGTCCTCGTGGCGTCGGTCCTGGCATTCCTGCTGGCGGAACGGCTGATGCGCAGGCCGGTTCCGGAGGCATGGGCGGGA
>VGRX01000786.1 GCA_016875215.1 Deltaproteobacteria bacterium | reverse complement strand
CAACGACATGCCGAGGAGCGCGGTGGTCATGTTGTCGACGATGAGCTCCCAGTTGAAGCGGTAGCAGCGGTCCCCGAACTGGACGAGGACGCCCTTGCCGTCGGCATGCCACTGGGCGCCGGCGACGAAGCGCTCGAGCTCGCCGCGGATGGCTTCCGGGTCGGGATGACGGCTTCGTCGGGAGCGCCCCTTGCGGCCGGCCCCGAGTTGGAGGACGGTCCTGAGCAAGGGCAGGGACCAGTAAATGCCGTGGGTCGGCAGGCTGCGCTGGAAGGCGGTGAGATTGCCCTCCCAGTTCTCCCACAGAGTCAGCACCTGGGCCGCGACGACGGCCCACTCCGAGGCGGGGAGACGGACGGACTCGTCGACGGGGCTTCGGGACGGGGGCTGAGTGGCGGGAGCGGTCGTCGTGGACGATTCTTCCTGCATGGCTTCCTCCCGAGGGCGGGACTATCGTTTGGGTGTGCGGCCTCGCTGGACCGGTCGGCCCGTGGCTCCCCAGGCGACCAGGGTCGAGATGGGAACGCCCGTAGCCCGGGACGCCTCGTCCAGCGTCATCCCTGCGCCCGGTCCCGATGGACCGATGAGCTGCAGCACGTAGGCTTTGAACTCGGGAGACCAGTAGCGGCGGCCGCCGCTTCTCGGGGCCACCGCACCGGGGTGGTCAATCACGAAGTCGCGTACCCCGTAGAGCACCGCGGCGTAGCCGGGGTGGATGGGTTTCTCCGTGACGCTGCCGCGGGGGCGGCCGGGCTTGCGGAACGCGGTCTTTGCCCACTCCGAGAACGGGGGTAGCAGCTCGAGCACGGTCTCCCACTCAACGCCCAGCAGCCGGGCTGCCTCCTGCGGATCCTCGTCCGCAGGCAGCCCGAGCTGCTTGCGGACCCGCAGGCCGTAGGCTACGGTCACCGCCAGGATGGCATTCTCCGTCAGGGATGGAGCCATCTCCTCCCAGTCCATCGCCGTCTTGTCGTCCTTGTCGTCCGTCACGGCTCCCTCCGACCGGGATTTCATAGTTTCCCGGCCGGCGGAGGGGAATCACAGAATGCGCTGGCCCAGCAGCCAGACCTGCGGCTGCCCCTCGGTGCTGACGACCCGGAACAGGTCGAGCACACGTCCTGCCAGCGAGATGCCATGCGGGTCCGCCCCCCCTTTCGTGGCCCCGGACTCGACCAGGCGCACCACCTCGTCCACCCGTCCGTAGAAGCGATCGGCCGGGACCAGGATCCCCCCGAGCGAATGGTGCGTGCGCTCGTGATTGTGCCAGCGGACGTGACGGCCCAGCTCCCGCCGCATCTCGGCCAGGTCGGCGTACTTCTTGACGTCGAAGAACTCCTTGGCCAGGTCGGCATTGAACTTCTCGACCTTGCCATTGAGGGTCTTGTCCTGAGCGACGTAGTGGTCGATCCCGTACTCCTCCAGCAGGGCCGTGAAGCGGGAGATGCCCCGCCACGCCCAGAACGCCGAGCCCCTGTCCGTCATCACCGCTTCGGGCTTGCCGTGCCGGGCCACTGCGGCCTCGAAGGTCTCGATGACCGTGTCGGCCCGCTCGGCATCGTCCACCGCGTGGCCGACGATGAAGCGGGAGTAGTCGTCGAGCAGGATCAGCGTGAACGTCGGGGCCCGGTGGATGTGCCGATGGAGGAAGTCGAAGTGCCAGAGTGCGGAGGGGCGCACGGCCTCGTACCGCTCGTGGTGGGCCTGGCTCTTGACCTTCGGGGGCCGGTACCCGCCCTCGACCATGACCCGGCGCACGGTCTGGACCGACGTCCGGACGCCCCGGCGGCGGAGTTGGTTGCGGATCTTTT
>VGRX01000785.1 GCA_016875215.1 Deltaproteobacteria bacterium | reverse complement strand
TTTCATCGGCCGGTTGCTCACTGCGACGTGGCTTAAGCCACGCCTCATTCGCAACACGGCCTCGCGCCTTGCGGCTGCAACCACCCTCGACCGCCGGGTTCCGGCGGCCGATGGTGGCGCATCCGCGGCGTTTCATCGGCCGGTTGCTTGCGGCCAAGGGGATTGCATCAGTCGCCCATACAGGAGTAACCTGTCATCGAGGCGAACGTGGGGGGAGCTGCTGATGATGCGTTGCGGGTTCTGGCTGGCAGTTGCGCTCGGGGTCTGTTCCTGCACAGGAAGCGGCGGGCCCGAAGCTCTTTCGGACTCGGGCGATTCGACCGGTGCGGATGGCAAGGCCGAGCTTCGACTCGATCTGGCCGGAGACGCCAGGGAGCTTGCAGACGAGCGGGGCGGGGATCGGATCGACCAGGTGCGGCCGGAGGATCTCGAGGGGCCGGAAGAGCACGCGGACCTGGAGGACACGGCCGAAATCGAGCAGCCGGACTCTCCGCTCGATGGGTGGCTGCCGCACGAGGCCGGTACCGACCTCGACGATGCGGAGCAGGAGGCCGGTGATGTCCCGGCAGAGCTCTCCGACCTGTCCGAGGTCGAGTCGTGGCCGGATGCCCCGGACCTTGCTGACGCCGAGTGGTGGCCGGACGCGGTCGAGACGTCCGACCTGCACGACGGGTTGGATTCGTGGGGACCGGATGCGGCAGACCCCGGGGAAGAAGCCGGCGGAGAGACCGTCCAGCCCGGGACGGCCGGGCTCCCTTGCACCCAGGATGAAGAATGTCCCGGCGGAGAGTGCATCGACACCGCGTGGGGGCTCCTCTGCACGGGCCCCTGCGACGATGAGTGCCCCAATGGGTGGGGCTGCTTCTGCGCGGTTCTGGAACCGGCTTGCGAGCCGTCATTGTGCGGGCCGGCCTGGTGGAACCTGTGCCGCCCCTGCATGGCCAGCGACGAGTGCTCGCTGTCCGGCGTGGATACCGGTGATCGGTGCGTTCCGTTCGGTCCCTCGGGGGCGTTCTGCGGGGGGTACTGTCCTGACGGAAGCTGTCCGCAGGGGTACCTGTGCCAGGAGGTCCAGGACATCGAGGGGACGTCCTCCCCGCAGTGCATGCCGGAGGGCGGGGAATGTCATTGCCCGCCCTGGATCGCTGCCGAGGCGCCGTCGACCGCCTGCGCGGTCGAGAACCAATGGGGCATCTGCGCGGGGGAACGGCACTGTGACGCTCAGGGGCTGACGGAATGCTCCGCCCCGATGCCCGCTGCGGAGACCTGCAACCTGTCGGACGACGACTGCGACGGGGTCGTGGACGAGGGGACCGGCGGAGGAAGCTGCCTCGTGAAGAACGACTTCGGCCAGTGTCCGGGAGCGCTCGAATGCACCAACGGCAGCCTCCTGTGCAGCGGCCCGGAGGCCCAGCTCGAGGTTTGCGACGGGCAGGATGACGACTGCGACGGGATTGCCGACGACGGCTATCCCGATACCGATGCGGACGGAGCAGCGGACTGCGTGGAAAAAAGGAGGACCCCGCCGACTGCGCACCCCAGGATCCGCTCCGCTTCCCCGGTGCAGAAGAGCTCTGCAACGGCAAGGACGATGACTGCAACTGGATCGTGGACGAAGGCTATCCGGATTCCGACGGAGACAAGTGGTCCGATTGCGTGGACGACGATGACGACGGAGACGGGGTGGCCGACCCCGCAGACTGCGCCCCGCTCGACCCCTCGGTCTCGCCCGAGGCCGTCGAAGCATGCAACGGCAAGGACGACAACTGCGACGGTGTCACCGACGAGCAGTTCGACGACCTCGACGGAGACGGCGGGG
>VGRX01000784.1 GCA_016875215.1 Deltaproteobacteria bacterium | reverse complement strand
GTCGGATGCCCGGCGGTATCGCCGTTCCAGACGACCTCGTGGTGGGTCATGCCGTCTCCGTCCGTGGGGGCCGGCCCCTCCGCCTGCCGGTCCGGCGCCCCGCCCAAGTCCGGGAGCTTCTCGACCAGGAAGAGCGCTGCCGAGGCCGCCAGCAGCACGGCCAGGAGCAACGGGAGACGGTTCTTCTTCGGCTCCTTGAGACCCCGCTTCTCCCGCAGCCGGTCCAATTGCCCCAGCAGCACCTGCTTCTCCGCCTCGGAGGCATCGGGTTCCGGCGGAGCGGAAAGCTCTTCGTCCACGGCGTCGCCGCCCGGGTGGACCGCCAGGATGCCGGCGTACCGGCTGGAATAGAGGCGCTCCGGATGCTTCACGATGAGCTCGGCCAGCGGCTCCCGGTGCCCGCGGATTGTCAAGAGCCGGCCCCGCAGCTCGGAAGGCGTGCGGGGGCGCTTTCCCGGATCCCTCGACAGGCAGTCGAGCAGGAGATCGACCAGCCCCGACGGCACGTCGGCCAGGCGCTCGTTCAACGGAATCGCCTGGTCGCTCAGCATCCGGTTGTACACCTCGAGCGACATCCCGGAGCCGAACGCGGATTCCCCGCACATCAGGCGGAACGCCAGGGCCGCGGACTGGTACACGTCGGAGGCCGGGGTGCACGCCTGCCCCCGCAGCAGCTCCGGCGGAACCAGGTCGGGCTCCGAGAACAGACGCTGCATGATCGACCCGGACGGGGACGGCCCGCGGACCAGCAGCGGCTCGACCACCGACACGAGCCCCGCCTCGGGCAGCACGACCCTCCCGCGGCGGTCCAGCATCAGCCTTTCAGGATGCGACAGGCAGTACGGGAGCCGCCTCTCGGACAGCGGCAGCATCGCGGTCAGGAGCTGGTCCCAGAATGCAAGGACACGCCCCACCGACATCATCCCGGATGTCAGCAGGTCGGACAGGAAGACCCCCGAAGGATCCGCCGTGACCATCTCGACCACTCCGGAATCCTTGATGAACCAGCAGCGTTGCCGCGGGATGGCGGGAGTGTCGATGATCCCGAGGACCTCGCCCAGCCCCCGCAGGCGCTCGAGTTCCTTCTCGTCCGGCTTGCCCGGGGTGGACGCGAGCTGCAGCACAAGGACCCTCTCCGTCCCCCTGGCCGTCCCGGAGAAGAGCCGTTCCCCCCGCTCCCGCCTGAGCAGCCTGTCGATACGGATCTGGAGTTCGTCGCGGCCCACGGTCCCCTCGCCTGCCCCCCATCATAACGGGTTTCCATGGGGGTGCAAATGGACAGCCGCACTCCCTACCTACATCCCCGGTTGCCCCAGCCGCGCGCAGCGGGCCACTCGAACTCGGGATCGGGATGCTCGGGGGCAGCCAGAACCTTGAACGAGGAGCCGCAGGTGACCGCGACAGCCCCTTCCGGTGACGGGAGCGACATGGACGGCTCATCGCACTCCCCCTTCCAGTGGATCTGCCGGAAGTCCCCGTCTTTGCCGGCTTCGAGGAGGCTGGCCCCCGCGTCGACGACGAACGAAAGGGTCTCCTGCCCTCCCACGAGCCCGGCGAACCCGCCGAGCCGAAGAGGCACGAACTGCTCGAACTTGATTCCGGCCATCCGCTGCTCGAGGTCCTTCGGCGCCTGCTCCTCCGCGGCGTAAACCCCGCCTTTCACGAGGGAGAGGAGCGCCTCTCCGGAGCTGCGAATCACCGGCCCGGCCGCGGGCATCCCCTCGTCCCACTCGACGGTCCACCAGTTGTTGCCGTCGGGGCCGTTCAGCACGGAGACGGCCAGCAGCCTGGTCCCCGCCAACGCGGAGACGTACCCCTTTC
>VGRX01000783.1 GCA_016875215.1 Deltaproteobacteria bacterium | reverse complement strand
CTGCCCCCGCTGATCGCCGATTCGGACTGCCCGTTCAGCGCCTCGTCCATCACCATTCTCCCCAGCTCTTCACCGCCGCAGCCCTGGCCAGCTCCGCCAGCGCACCGGCGTACAGCGGGCTGTCACTGAGCGTGCCGGCCCGCTGGAACTCGACGTACCCCTCGTCGCAGCAGATCTCCCGCAGCTCGATGTCGAGGTCGTAGCGGGTCTCGAGGTTCTCGGAAACGAATGAGACCGGAGCGACGACCAGGCGCCTGGTACCGTTCGCAGCCAGCTCGGACACGACATCGGCAACGTCGGGGCCATGCCAGGTTCCAAAACGCACGCGACTCTGGAACGCCAGCGAGGAGGGAAGCTCGATCCCCTTCGACCGCAGAATCGCGGTCACCCCTTCGACCGTGGCCTTCACCTGGGCAACATACGGGTCGCCCTTCCGGGTAAGCGACACGGGGATCGAGTGCGCGGTAAACAGGATGTGCCCCATGTTCCGGCTCTGAAGCGAGCCGACGGCCTCTTCGATCCGTGAGGCCATGGCAGCCAGGTAACCGGGGTGGACGTGGTGGTCGGTCACGCCGGCCAGAGCGAAAGCCCCCCCCACCGCCCGCGCCGCGTCGGCCAGAGACGAACCGCTGGTCGACGTGGAGAACTGCGGGTACAGCGGGATTGCGACCGCCCGCGAGATCCCTGCCTTCCGGAGGGCAGCCACCGCATCGTCTGCAAACGGTGCGGAGTATCGCATTCCTATCGCCACCGGCGCGTCCAACCGGGCAGCGACGAGGTCGCGCAGCCTCGAAGTCTCCGCCAGGAGAGGAGAGCCGCCGCCGATCTGCTGGTACCGCTCGGCAACGATGGCCGCCCTGCGCCTGGATACATAGGATGCCAACGGTCTGCGGAAGAGCTGGCCGCCCGGAAGGCGGATCAGCATGGGATCCTGGAAAAGCCTGTGGAGGTAGTCGCGGATCTCGGCCACGCTCCCCGGCCCCCCCATTGCAAGCAGCACCAATCCCGTCCGAGCCGCTCCCGACGTCATGAACCCACCTCAGATGACCCTGGAGTAGCGCGGCCCCGCACCGTCGCTTCGAATGTACTGGTCAAACACCATGGCCACGTTGCGAACGAAGAAGCGACCGAGTTCCGTTACACTGACGGCATCGTCGACCAGCTCGACGAGTCCGTCGGATACCAGCGGCCGCAACGACTCGAGCTCCCGGGCGAAGTGAGTGCCGAAGTCGATCCCGAAGCGGCGTTCGACCTCCTTCACGTCCAGGTGGAAGTTGCAGAAGAGGTCGAGGATCACCTCGCGGCGGAGGCAATCCTCGGCGGACAGCAGGAAGCCGCGGGTCCAGCGCATCCCGGCACCGTGCGTGAACGCGTCGACGTCCTTCTCATTCTGGGCATAGGTGCCACCGACCGCGCTGATCCCCGATGCTCCGAGCGCAACGAGGTCGAGCCCCCGCCGGGTCGTGTAGCCCATGAAGTTGCGGCCGAGCGTGCGCGACCTCAGTGCCGCGATGAGCTCGTCGTCCTCCCGGGCAAAGTGGTCCATCCCGACGTGCCGGTAGCCTGCATCCACCAGCCGCTCGAACGCACAGCCGAAGATCTCCATGCGCTCTTCCGGCCCGGGCATCGGGAAGCCGTCCAGCGCCTTCTGGTGCGGGCTGACCCAGGGGACGTGCGCATAGCCGAAAAGCGCGATGCGGGTGGGCGCCAAACTGACGACGCGGTCGATGGTGCGGACGAACGAGTCCACGGTCTGGCGCGGCAACCCGTAGATAAGGTCCAGGTTGATCGCGCTCAGCCCGCGCGCACGAAGATGAGAGACGAGCGC
>VGRX01000782.1 GCA_016875215.1 Deltaproteobacteria bacterium | reverse complement strand
GGGGGATGGCGGCCTGGGTGCAGCCTCTCCTCCGGCGGAGGAGTACCCCGGCGCCACAGGGCGCCGGGGGGAGGTGGGGGCTCCCGGACTTCCCTTGGATCGTGGGTCTGATCCTGCTCCCGACGGCCGATGCGATGCAGCGCGGCCCGTCGCTTACGCTCCGGGTGGTGTTGGGGGGTTGCACCCGCGGCCCATCTGCCTCCTTCACCAGCGGCACATCTGCTCCACCCCGGGTAGGCCTACCGGCCAACCCGGGGCTGGTCCGCCACCCACGGCTCGGGAAGCGCATCGGCCGCCAGGTTGCCCGCGCCGACAGCACGTCCGCAGCCCGCTCTACCCTCAGTCGGACCTTGCGAAGGAGTTGTTCCCGAAGTCCCCCGCATCGAGCACATCAGTCGGCAACGCCGTTGCGGGTTCAGTTCCCGAAAGGAAGGTTGAGCAGCTCGGGGTGTATGCAAACGCCGCCTTCCTCGGGGATGACGGGGCAATCGCCGAACATGGCGGCGCAGAGCAGTGGGATGGAGGTACAGACCTGGCCGGGGAAGCATTCGCTGTCCGGACACCAACCGTCGAGGATGCAGGAAGGATCGCCCACAGGGTTGGAGCAGGAGCACAGGCCTTTCGGCATTCCAGGGACAGGCATGGGGAAGCCGGTGAGCTCCTCCATGGACTTGCAGATGCTTCCCTCCTGCTCGTTGCAGAACGCCTCGACGGAGTCGCACGAGCCCTTGGGGTCGAAGCACTTCTCCGACGGCAAGTGGCAGGTCATGCCAGGAGCGCAGTCAGCGTCCTTGCTACATGATCCGCCATTCGAGGCGAGGCAGGTGAACACGCTCAGGTCGCAGAGCCCTCCCGGACCGCAGTGGGCATCCGCAGTGCACTGGACGCAAACCCACGTTCCATTCACCTGTGTGCATCCCGGGTATGGTTCTACGCAGAGGTCGCACTGCGGAGGAAGCGATGGAGGGACTTCTGCGTCTGCCGAGGCGTCATCCATGAGTTCCGGAGCAGTCTCAATGTCTTTCAGGGAGACCTCTGCCGGCCCGATCGCGTCTGCGGCCAGCTCCCCCCCGATAGGGCCGTCGGTGGACTGAATGGCGTCCGTGTCCGGAACAGCTGCGTCTGCGACCTCAGCGACGTTGTCGGCGCTCCCATCTTCGGCCAGGATCGCCGTCGTATCCGCCACAGCGTCAACGACGTGGGCAGAAACGTCTGCTTTTCCGGACATCTCCTCCTGACCTGCCGGAAAGGGCTGGGGGTTGCTCTCGACGCACCCGACCGCAGCAATGGTCAGGCACCAAAAACCGAGCGACAGCAGCTTCGCTTGCATCGTTTCCGCCTCCGATGTGCCGCCCCACGCCCGTCAGGATACTGATCGGGCGTAGGATTTCAACTCCTTCGTGTCGGACCTGACGCCCCCGCCCCCACGGCCCACCCCTTTACACCGCGGCGAGAATCTCCACACCCCCAGGCCGGAGCATCTCCCGCCCCGAACGCGGGGAAACCCCCATCCCAGGCGGACCGCACGGTCCTCCCCGTCCCGCTGGCACGACCCCTGCATTCCACGCTGGCCGCCATGCATGCCGCGTGGCATACTGGATGGCGCTACGAGGAGGACTACCCATGCTGAACCTTGACGTTGAAGTGCGAAACCTGGCCTCGGGGACGGTCGCTCTGTTCCTTGCCCTGGCACTGGCCGCCGGCTGCATGCAGACCGGCCGCGTCCCCGTGAACGACGACGGCACGGCCGGCGATGCCGTTGGCGAGGACGGGTCCGTGGGACCCGACGGCCGCGTCGAGCCCGATGGTGCGTCTGAGGAGGTCGCCCC
>VGRX01000781.1 GCA_016875215.1 Deltaproteobacteria bacterium | reverse complement strand
CCGGGCATTCCTCTTCGACCGGCTTGAACGGGTCGCACTGCTCGCACCCTTCGGCATTTGGATTATACGCGTGCGTGCAACCGACCATCGGATCGCAGTCATCGTCAAAGCAGGGGTTCTTGTCGTCGCACTCCCCCATTTCCTCCTTGTCGATGAACACGCAGTGCCCGACGTTTGCGGGCCACTCATCGAGCGGCAGCAGCTTGAGGTCCTCGCCGATCAGGTTGGGGGGAAGCGCCTCCTCCCAGGCAATGAACCCGTCCACGTACTTGCAAGCCTCGGCCGTGCACAGGTTGTCGTCGTTGCACATGCCGTCAGCCTCCGCACCCTCCTTCCCCCAGCAGGGTGTGAGGATGCACTTCTCGTCATCATACATGGGGGTATTGACCGGGAAACCGGTCAGGGGCTCGCACGTGTCCAGTGTGCATGGATCACCGTCATTCGGGTCCATCGGGAAGTGCTTGCACTTGCCGTCCTCGCACACGTCCAGGGTGCAGAGGTTCTTGACGACCCCGTCGGGGAGGGGGTCGGTGCAGTCCACGGTCTCGCCGGTCGAAAGGTCGATGCAGTCCACGGGGTCCTGGACGCTGAGGCAGCATTCCTCATCTACAGCCGTCGCGCAACAGCCGTCCTGGCAGATCCAGGACTCGCACTGCTCGAGGGGCTTGCCGCCGCAAACCTCGGAGAGGGTGTCACCGGACTCGCAGGCACCGAACTCGCAGGCGCATCCCTCGTCTTCCGTGCACTTCTGGCCGGTCGGGCACTCCTGCATCGCGGACCACTTCCAGCACTTGCAGGGATCTTCCGGGTTCTGCTCGCACACGACGATCTTCTTGCCCGCCATCTTGCATTGGAAGTCCCCCTCCTTGCAGATGGGAAGGCACTCGCAGGCGTCCGGCTCGACCGCGGTCTCGTCCGGCTCGGTCTTCTCGTCGAGCTCGTCGACCTTGGGGGTGTCCCCGTCCTCTCCGGGTACGTCCCCCTCCTGGTCCTTGGAGTCCACCGCATCATCGTGGACATCGGCATCTGCGTCCGACCCGAACCCAGCAGGCGGATTGGAGCACGACGTGCAGGCCAGAGCCCAGCAGGTCAGGACAGCCAGGACCAGGAATACGGCGAGACTATTCGTGTTGCGACAACACATGGCACCCTCCTCCTCGGTTTTGCGTGGACGCCCTCGCAGGCGGCCGGGGGAGATGAGCCCCGACTCCTCTCCCCACAGAATCATGCTTAACATATACCAGCCCCGCGTGCGGGACACAACCACCTTTTCATTGCCGCCAGTTCGTTCGGCCGTCGGGGTTTCCCGCGAGCGCCCAGATCGAGCCCGCAAGGCGCACCCGCCCGACTCCAAGGCCGATCGCAGTCCAATTGCCCCGAGGCGGCATTGGGGATATGCTGCCCGCTGTTGCCGCTGAGGGGCCCGGGGAAAGGGCATGTCCGGTTCGGAGGGCTTGATGCGAACGAGAGATCTTCTTGCTGCATGCCTTCTCTGCCTGTTTCCTTTGTCGTTTGCGTCGGCGCACGAAACGGACGATCCGACGGGCGGGCTTCCGGCCTGGGAGCAACCCGGGGAAGCTCTTTCCCCAGGCAAGGCCGACGAGTGGGACGACTACCGCGTGGCGCATCCCGAGTGGTTCGGCGTGACGGCCCCCCCGGTCGTCCCGGTGCGGCCCTACGCCGAGTTCGAGCCGACTCAGGCTGTTCTCCTGAGACCCAGCGGGAAGATCTCCGCGTTTCACAAGGGGATCCTCCAGGGACTGGTCGGGCACGTGGACCGGATCGTCCTGTTCCATACTCCCGGACAGGCCGACGATCTGGAGAAGCAGATC
>VGRX01000780.1 GCA_016875215.1 Deltaproteobacteria bacterium | reverse complement strand
GCTGACTGTCCCCGAGATCCAGAAGCTGGATGCGGACCTCCTCGCCGTCCTGTTCGCTCAGTGCGCCCACGTCGTCGGCGCCACCTGCAACGAAGACCGCAGAACACTCGAAGACAAGGGGTTTAAGGAGTTTGGCCTGGTTGTGGTCGATGAGGTGAGCAAGGCCACCCCTCTCGAACTCCTGATGCCACTCTCTCTGGCCGATCGGGCAGTACTGGTCGGGGACCACAGGCAGCTCCCGCCCTTTTTCCGCGAGAAGGACGGAAGCGTCGAGGAGCTCTTCCAGCGAAACGAAGAAGAGGGAGGCAACGACACACTGCTGACCCGAGAGAACTTCGAGAGATTCAAGGCGCTGGTGACTGCGAGTCGTTTCAAGGACCTCTTCGAGAACTCCCCGAACGGCAACCGGAGTTCGCTTCTGACCCAGTACCGCATGCATCCGGACATCATGGCGGTCGTGAACCGCTTTTACCAGGATCTCCTGAAGTCTGGACTCGACGATCCCGACGGCCAACGGAGCGGGTCGGATCCCCGCAGCCATCGCAAGCACGGGCTGACACTGGCGGGACCACATCAGCTCCCCTATCTGAGGCCCGACAACCATGTCGTCTGGATCGATTCCTCCAGGTACCCGGACGGGAAGCCGGCGTACGAGGAGCAAGCTGGCACCAGCAAGGTCAACCGGCTGGAGGTCGACCTGATCGTCGAGATTCTCGAACACATGGAGGAACACTATGCCCGGCAAGGCCTCGGCACATCGACGAAAGAGAAACAGGTGGCCGTCATCTCGTTCTACGGCAAACAGGTAAAAGCCCTCCGAGATGCCATTCGGCACCGCACCTCCTCTTCAGGGGCCTTCCGCTCCATCGCCGTCGACGTGAACACTGTTGACCGGTTCCAGGGACGGGAACGCCCCATCGTCATCGTCAGCCTCGTGCGCAACCCCAAACGCGGGACAACCTCCAGCAAGGCGTTCGTGGCGCAGTTCGAGAGAATAAACGTCGCATTCTCCAGGGCGCAAGAACTCCTGGTCATCGTCGGGGCCGAGCAGCAGTTCCGGGACTACAACGTCACGCTGCCGCACATGTCCGGCGGGGGCTCTTCCGAAAGGCTGGTCTATCGGGAGATCCTCACTCGCCTCGATTCCACGGGCCGAGTCGTGCCTTCCGGTGCTGTCACATCACGGACACAGCGAACGTTATCCAGATGCCACATGTCGAACAGGAGGTGATGGTTCCATGGATGCAGGTTACGGTTCCGTGAGCGTCCCCAGAATACAGCTCAAGTCCGAGGTGACGCACTGCACTCCACGCAGGGCGACAGCCATCGAGCGGGCGGTGCTCATGGTCGCTCGGAGACTGGCCGTCGAACCAGCTTGGCAAGAGTTGTCCCTCGCCGGCTTTTTCGAGAGATACCTCCAGGTGCCTGATCCAGCCCCCCTCATCGAGCACTCGCTCGATGAGCTTCGCTCGGTCGGCCTCGTCAAGGTAGATACCTCCATCTCGGCCGGCCAGGTCCGGATCGGGCAATTGGCCATCTCAACTGATTCTGGCGCAGCCCCCCTCGACGACGAGTTGGTCCCGACGAAGCCCCGGCAGGACATCGTGTTTCACCAGTGGGATCCAATTCGAAGCAAGCTCGAGAGGACTGGCGGCGTAGCCCGGGGAGGTAGGCCCGAAGCTTCCCATCTGGCCGCCGAAGTGTTCAGAGATGCGTACCCCGGAGTGCTTGTCCGTCAATCCGTGACGCAGGAGGACCACGCTTGGCGCCGAAGTCGAACCCTCGTCAAGGGAGTGAGAGAGCTCGGCCGCATCATCATCTGGTCCTCGGCACGCCTTTT
>VGRX01000779.1 GCA_016875215.1 Deltaproteobacteria bacterium | reverse complement strand
TTTCATAGGTCGACCCTGGGCACGGGGATCTCCGGCAGCTCCGGCTCACGCGGCTTGACCAACTCCTTGACCTCGTCCGCCAGGGGCGTCGTCCCCTGCTCGAGGAGAAGCTCGAGGGCGGTTTCGACCTCGCACTCCATCTCTGACGCGGCGAGGTGGAGGATGCGCAGGTAGTTGATGTCCGCCTGGCGCTCCGACGCCAGCGCTTCCGCCAGAATGTCGTACGCCTTGCGGAAAATCACGGAAGGGAAGAATTCCTCTCGGTACTTGTACCTGGGGAAAGCACCGGGCTTGCGCACCAGCGACCAGATGACATGCCGGTAGTCGATGCGCCTCCCGTTGCGTCCGACCAGACGCTCCGTAGTCAGTTGCAGGACATCCTTGTAGTAGACTTCCAGGCGGTCCTCGTAGATGCGCACTTTGACCCGCTCATCGATGAGGCGGGACGGCACGGAGTAGGAGTTGAAGAGCACCCGGATGGTGCTCCAGCAGGAGACGGGGAACTCATCCTCCGTGTACTCCGGAAGGCGCTTGGCACGAAGCGGCTTCATGACGGCAAGTTCGTCGGCGAGCCGACATGTCCTCAGAGCGTTGGCCCTGGTGAGTACTACCCCCAGCCAGGTCTCGTACTCCTCGACGCTCTCAAAGTCCGAGCTGCCTCGCAACAGCAGGTGCTGCTTGACGCGACGCTTCAAGGCACCGTTGAGGGCCTCCACATCCCCGTTTTGCTCCTTCTTGCCCACCCCGGTCGTGCGGGGCTTCATCCCGAAGTGGTCGACCAGCGAAACATAGTTGTCGTTGAAGCCCCGCTTGCCCGACGACAGCGTGTGTGTTGCAGATGTTGAGTTGTCCGTCTGGCTGAACTCCGGCACGCGGCCCAGGCGAACCAGCGCCGCCTGGATACCGCCCTTGAGGGCGGCCAGAGACTCCGACCGACACACCGTCGCCCACTCCCAGTTCGAGTACGGAAGCACCGGGTGACAGAGCATGTGCTCGAACAGCTCTCCCCCGATGGTCACACCCAGCTCCGTAGCCCAGGTGAAGTCCGTCTGCAGCGCCTCTCCGGGCCGATGCTCCTGCGGGAAGAACACCTCCCTGGGCGGCCCATGCAGGGCCCGCCACTCCCGCACACCGCGCTGGAACGTCCGCAGCTGGCCCTCCTGGTAGCTCCGCCCCGTCTGCCCGCAAAGCCACTCGAACAGGGATTTTGCTTCCAACTCGGGAGCGTCCTTCAGCATGCCATGCACCAAGGGCCACTCTTTCTCGAATGGGTCTTCCCTTGTCCTCCAGTCACGCTCCATGGGAACCTCCGAGGGGAGCTTCCCCAGCTCGCGGTACTTGCGGGCAGTCGCAGGATGCATACCCGCCCGCAAGGCAGCCACACCGATCTTTCCATGACGGCTCAATTCCTCCATCAGCCGCCGCACTTGCCCATCCGTACTTCGCAATCGACCACCTCCTGATTTGTCGGTCTTCGATTGCTTGTACCATCGGTCCGTCAGCCCCCCAAAAAGCGCGAAGTGTAGTTGTCGCCGGTCGCGCGCGATAATTGTCGCTCAGCACCTCCGCTCCACAACCCAGCCTGGCTGATGTCCACCGGTCAGCTCCCATGACCGCTAACAACAAATCCGGCTCTCCTGACCTTTCCATGGGTAATTCGGGCATGAGGAAGTGACATCACGATGCTGGTCCTCTAGGATTCTCTTGGCTTCGCAGTCTGAATCACAGGAGGACCGGAACCGTGACAAGGATCAATCTACCCGCTTGGCTGCTGGGAGATGTTGGCCGGCTCTGTCCCCGCTTGCCGGGGCGGGGCTCCCTGCGTCTGGCCGCCTGATCATCC
>VGRX01000778.1 GCA_016875215.1 Deltaproteobacteria bacterium | reverse complement strand
GGGTTCGACGCAGTGAGGGGGGGCAATGGAACGAGAACGTGGCTTGTGTCCTCGTGCTACTGAGGGGGGGGCGGCTCTTGTCCTCCTGGCATTCGGGCTGGTGACGGCTGCGTGCAGCGGGGCGGAGCTGGCCGACTGGATGGACTCGGGGCAGCACCCGAAGTATCCCCAGGGGCGATACGTGCTTGGGGTGGGGTGGGGAGACACGATCACGACCGCGGATGACCGGGCGCGGGGAGAGCTGGCCAAGTTCTTCCAGGCGGCGGTGGAGAACACGACCCTGGAGGCGGAGCGGTACGCGCAGCTCGGTACCGGGGATGATGCACAGGTGACGCACGATTTCGACCTCAAGTACTTCACCCGGGTCCGGTCGAAGGCGGAGCTGGAAGGGGTGGAGATCCGGGAGCGGGTGGTGCGCGAGGGGTTGCACTACTCGCTGGCGGTGCTGGACAAGGTGGCGATGAAGCGGCGGCTGTCCGAGCGTCTTTCGGACGTGGAGTTGGAGATTGCCGAGCGGTTGGACGAGCCCGGGACCGATCCCGGGACTCGGGTCAAGGCGCTGGCACGGGCGATCTGGCTGATGGGAGAGCGTGCCAGGCTGATGAAGCAGCGCGCTTTGCTGGGCGTGGGGGGAGGCGTGGATCCGACCGAGCGCGTGGAAGCGATTGCCGAGCTCCGGGAGCTGCTGGTGGCGCACTTCATGGTATCGGTCGCGGGGATGCCGGACGAGCTGTCCACGCCGGTCAGGGCCGCTCTGCTGGCGGAGGGGATGGCGGTTGCCCGGGCGGATGCGGCGGGGGCGATTCGGATCACCGGGACCCTCGACCTGCGGGACGAGCCGGGCGGAGAACTGCCTCGGGTCGTGTACCACGTGATGCTCCAGGCACGCTCGGGTGACGAGACGGTGGCCGCGGTGGATCACATGGAGAGAGTCGCTCATCCCTCGGCTCAGACTGCGCGGCTCAAGGCGCTGCAGGAAGTGAAGCAACGGGCCGCGGTTCCGCTCGTGGCCAAGATCAGGGACCATGTCCTGGGTGACTTCCAGGGCAAGGAGGTGGACCAATGAAACGGTGGTTGTTGCTGGTGCTGGGCCTGTTGTCCCTTTGGGGAGGGGCGTGTGCGACGACGAACGAGGATGTGTACCCTGACGAGGGGCAGATCCGGGACAATGCGTCGGGGGCTCACAAGAGACTCGAGCGGGAAGAGAAGAAGGACCGTTGAGGATCCCCCCGGTCAGTGGGTGAGGTTGTCGACGACGACCCGGAGATTCCTGGGGTCGGCGGCGTGATGGAGCGCCTCCTGGCCGCGCTCGAGCGGGAAGACCGCCGGTCGGCCGCGGGAGAGGATCTCGCAGACCTCACGTGCGGCCAGCCTTTCCAGAGCAGCAGCGATGTCCCCCTCCCCGAGTCCGACCACCGTCAGCTCATTGCGAACCAGCAGCGGCAGGGAACCGGGCGCCACGGTCGAGGACTGGGAGCCTGAGCCGAGCGGTCGGTCGGCAGTGGCGGCATTCGCCGGGTGGCCCGCCGCGGTCCACGCCGGTACACCAAGGACGGCCACGGTCCCGCGTGGCTGTGCCCGGTACAGAGCGTTCTCGAGCACTCCCGGGCCATCGCATGCGGCGACCACCAGGTCGAACCGTCCCCCCGGATCGTGGAGCAGGCCGAACTTCCGGACCGATTCGACCACGTCCTCACGGGGCAGCGTCAGGAATACCGGTTGCCGGTGGTGCTTGAGCGCCGCGGCGACGACCAGGCCGAGCCCTCCGGCGGACACGACGAGGACGCGGTCGTTCAGAGGGACACGCTCAGGCAGGGTCAGGGCCGAGGCCAGGGGCAACAAAA
>VGRX01000777.1 GCA_016875215.1 Deltaproteobacteria bacterium | reverse complement strand
GGGGATTTTCAGGCCGCTGGCCAGAAGGAATAAACGGGCGCCACATGGATGGACGCTGTGGTGTCCATTGCACCAAAGGGGGAGTGCATGGGGAAGAGCAAGCTACCGGCAGTAGGAAACAGCGGTCAATTCACGCCAGTCCAGATCGGCATCCAGGCCGCGGCCATGGCATCCAGGGGCTTGATGCAGACCTTTCTGTCGTATCTTGAGCTTCGGCAAGAGCGGCTTGCCCTGGAAGCTACTCTTGAAGCAGAAATCCGGAAGCAAGAACTGGCACTCGTGGCGCTTCAGCAGCAGATCGACGAGAACATACAGTTCCTGCGGACTCAGGCGAAGGAGAATGAGGAGACCCGCAAGTCGATTCTGCGGACAATCGACTTCTTCGGGGAGCAGGCTTCTCGATATGTGCATCTGCATACCCAACTACTGCAGGATGGTGGGAGAGCCCCAGACGACCCCAGCCTGGAGAGGAGACTTGCGGAAGCGGGGAGTAAGGTGGCCGACCTATTCGAGAAGATCGCCGACCTCGCGAAACGGCTGGGGCCGCATGCACTTGCATCCCTGAGGTAATGCCATGTTGCCCGCTCTCATCGCGGTGGCTGGTCTCTTGGGGATAGCCAGGAGCGTCAAGACCTATCTCCGGGAGAAGGAGGAAGAAGAAGCCGAGCGCTGCCTGGAACTTCAGTGCCAGAGGCACTTGGCTCGACAGGAGTTCCGACGCCGCACACAAGCGACTCTGCTGTCACAGCTCGACGCAGCTGTGGACATCGAGAGGGCCAAACTCCGATCCATCGGCAGCAACCTGGTGCACATCCGCAGATTCCTGCGGACGGCAGAGACATACCTCGAAGCCCCCGGAGCGCAGAAGGAGGCTGCCGAGAGAGTACAAGCGGCAGTGAAAGAGCTGCGGGGCAAGATTGAGGAGTCGTTGGCCCAACGACGAGAGATCAAAGAGTTGATTCGGCAGGCAAGTCGCAAGTGCGGGTGCCGCACGGGGTCGCGAACCTGTCCTCTGTGTCATGGAAAGAAGGAACGTAGAGAGCGGGTCGAATGCGATGAGTGCGACGGTGAAGGATGGCGGAGAAGTATGTGGGGCGACAAGAAGTGCACGGAGTGTGTCGGCGGACGGGCCTGGTCCGAGCCGCAGGTTTGCTCAAAATGCAAAGGAACGGGCCGCATTCAGTGTTCTCGCTGCAAGGGAACGGGCAGGCTTCCGCCGGCCGACATCCTCGTTCGAATCGCTGCTGCCATTCCGGCGCGGCGGGTCGAAGTTTCAGGTAGCGAGAGATAAGTGTTGAAGTCCTGGCACCACCTGTCAGGGCAGTGACGGGGCTGGAGCCAAAGGAGCGGGGGCAGCGTGAGCGTGGGCCGAGGGTGGCAGCGATGGGGGCTTCGGAAGCTAGCCGGGTGATCGTCGATGTGGCCGTGGCCGTCGGCAAGCGGCTCGTGAAGGAACTGACCGGCGAGGGGGTCGAGGCGGTGAAGGACGTGGTGATGCCGTCAGAAACTCGTCCGACACGGTTGGTCCAGCGGTTGCGCCGAAGGGAGAAGATGCCGGAAGCGAGCGACTGCGCTCCTGACCCGACTACCCAACACCGGTCATCATGTGGCGGCCCCTTTGTCTCCATGGCCGCCCTCCAGGTATCCAGTTCCACGAGCCTGTCATTGCGCTGTGCGCTCAAGGGTCTTGGTGCTGACGGCCACAGTGTAATGGTTCAGCGGGAAATGGACAGTCCGCTCGATCTCTTACGTAGTTCCCGCTGAACTCCACACAGCCTGCATTCCGCCCTCCGGGCGGGGGTTTTCGAGGCATCCGGGGTCTATCGTCCGATGGGCATGCTCGGGGTCCCC
>VGRX01000776.1 GCA_016875215.1 Deltaproteobacteria bacterium | reverse complement strand
GGGGGATCGGGATGGGGAAGACCCTCGTGGGAGGGTGCAGGCCTGCCCCGCCTTCGACAGGCCCCGAGGGGGGCCGCTCTCTTCGAGTCCGAGCCTGAGGGGCTCGTCCCTCAGAGTCGAGGACAGGCCCCTCCGAGGGGAGCAGCAGTCGAGGGGCGCCCGACCCGAGTGGGCAGGGGAGCGGGAACGGGTGGTCTCCAGCGCGCTGGTGTTCTTCTCGGGCCTGTCCATGTCGGTCACGCCGGGCAAGGTGGGGGAGCTGCTCAAGTCGTTCCTGCTGAAACAGGCGGACGGCACGCCGGTGGGGGTCTCGGCACCGGTGGTCGTCGGGGAGCGGCTGACCGACCTGCTGTCGCTGCTCGTGCTGGCGGTGTTCGGGGTGGCGGGGTCAGGGTACGGCTGGGACATCCTGGCAGCGGCCGCGGTGCTGTGCGGTCTGGTGATCGTGCTCGCGCTCTGGCGCCGTGCCGGGGACGCGGCGTTCCGGCTGCTGGCCCGGCTCCCGTTCATGAAGGTGCGGCGGGAGTCGTTCCAGGAGATGCAGCGGACCCTGCTGACCATGGTTGGATGGCGCTGCCTCGTCGTCGGGACCGCAATCTCGGCGGTGGCCTGGTTTGCGGAGTGTGCGGCCTTCTGGCTCGTGCTGCGAGGGACCGGAATCGACTTCCCGATTGCCTCGGCCATGTTCGTCTACGCGCTGGGGACGATTGCCGGTGCCGTGACCATGCTTCCCGGAGGGCTTGTGGCCACCGAGGCCAGCATGGTGTTCGTGCTGGTCGAGCTGTTCCGGCAGGCAACCCGACCGGCCGCGGTCACCGCGGTCCTGGTCGTGCGCATCTGCACTCTGTGGTTCGCAGTCCTCGTCGGCGTGGTCGCGCTGGCCCTGTTCCGGCGGAGGTTCGGCACCGGTCGGCCGTCGAGCAGGTGACCGTTCGGGCTTCGAGGCTCAGAACCCGTTGCGGCGAAGACCCTCTCGCACCCGGCGCTTGAGGAGCAGGGTGACGATGAAGGAGAGGGCCGAGAATCCCAGCACGGCCGCAACGATGATCCAGAGAGGGGGCTTCTCGTCGGCCTGGATGCGGCATGTCTGCGTGAGGTCGTCGGACGATGCGGATACGGCCGTGGAAAACCGTGCCAGGTCCGCTGCCTTGAGGGAGACCCACGACGGACCGGCCACGGGGTCCGGGTTGCCCAGCGCACCTTGCAGCGCCCGCAGGTCCGCGGCATCCCGGCGGAGTTTCGAGACCTTCTTGCGGCAATCCGGAGGAAGCGAGTCCCTCCCCTTGCCCGAGAAGTCCGCAAGCGTCGTGTCGGCCTGCGAGAGCAGCGTCCGGATGCGGCCGGTGAGCGATTCCGCATAGGCATGGCGCCACGCCTCCACGGCCTGCGGCCACCCCATCTGTGCGAGCCCCTGCCTGCCGTGCTCGATCTCCTTCTCGATACGGTCGAGCTCGCTCTCGGCCGACGGATTGAGCCCCTTGTCATCGTGAAGCACCAGCTTCAAGCCACGGTCGGCCGTCTTCCTGGCCTTGTCCAGGACGGGCCGCACCCGGGCGAGCGTGACCGCGGCCGTGCACTTGCCCTCAGAGCAGATCAGCGGGATGTCGCACTCACCGGTCCACTCGCAGGGGCCGCCGCTCGGAGCGAGGCCGACGAACGTGTCGGCTGCCTCGATGGAGAAGGCCTCGGAGCGCAACACGGTATCTACCGCGACCCGCACCCGCTTGCGGAGCTGCCCGGCCAGGTCGTCCTCCTCCGTGCAGGCCTGGCGGACCAGGTCGAAGCTGTTGGCCCGGACAGCGGCTGCAAGCTGCTCAGCCTCGGCCTCCAGCTCCGAAATGCGCGTGTCGGTCCCG
>VGRX01000775.1 GCA_016875215.1 Deltaproteobacteria bacterium | reverse complement strand
TTGCGAAGGGGTACTTCATCGGGAAGTACGAGATCGTCGTGGCGCAGTACGAGGCGTGCCAAGCGGTGAACCCGTCCAAGTGTACTCCCGCAGACACGACGGACTGGCCGGGAACGCAAGGGACGAACACCAGTGTGGGTGGAAAGACGGAGCACCCGCAGAACGGGCTGACGTGGCAGCAGGCGAAGGACTTCTGTGCGTGGGTGGCGCCCGGCGGCGGGCTGCCGTCGGAGGCGCAGTGGGAGTACGCTGCGACGGGCCCGGTGCACCTGAAGTACCCGTGGGGGAACTCGCCGGCTCCGACGTGCTCGAACAACACGGCGGTGTTCAACGAGGCGGGTGGAACGGGCGGGTACGGTTGCAGCCAGGGGGGCACTTGGAAAGTGGGGTCGAAGACTGCTGGTGCGGCGTGGAGCGGTGCGTTGGACATGAGCGGGAATCTGTGGGAGTGGAACGAGGACTGGTACCACAACACGTACACCGGGGCGCCGGCCGACGGTACTGCCTGGGTCGGTCCGCCCGGCTCCAACCGCGTCGTACGTGGCAGAAGCTTCTACAACACCGCGAACTTGCGGTCCGCCGGGCGCGGCTACAACACGCCCGGCGACCGCGGTGCGGGCATGGGTGCCCGCTGCGTCCGCCCGCTACTGCCGTAGCGTCTGCACTGCCCTGCTGGGGGCCTGTCCTGCTCATAGTGCGTCCACATCCGCAGGACTTCGACGATCCGTTCGGACTCCAGGACCTGGTACACCAGGCGGTGCTGGATGTTGATCCGGCGGGAGAAGGCACCGGAAAGGTCGTCGACAGGTTTGTCGAAACGAGGGGGAGTGCGGAAGGGATCCTGGCGGAGGAGTTCGAGGAGGTCCACGGTCTTGGGCTTGAGGCCGGCGGAGGCCAGCTTCAGCTCCCGTGCTTCTTCCTCTGCCCCAGGATGTACTTCTTGAGCTTGGCACGGTCGCCGTAGGACCATGACCAGACCGAGTAGCCGCACTGCCATTTGAAGTTGCGCAGGGCGCCCCCGCGCTCTCGGAGCCAGCGGTTGGACGCGATCTTGAGGTCGTGTGCGATCATCGCCGTTGTGAGGGTAGGAGGCGATTGGTAACCGCAGTGCGCGTGATCGTTGGCCGTGCCGACGGCGAGGACCTTGCAGCCAAGGCCTCTGAGAACGCCGGCCATGTAGGCCTCCAACTGCGGTGCGATGTCAGAAGTGAGGCAGGGTCGACGGCCCTTGGTGGAGAAGATGAGGTGATGCAGGATCGATGCGAGGCTCTTTGGCATGTGGGACCTCCATGGTTGGTATCCCCTGTTATCGTCACGACGGAGAAGAACGCGCAGGCTGATGGATTCCCGCACCGACGGCCTGTGCGTCTGCATCGGCCGTGGGGATCCCGCACCGACGCCCTGTGCGTCCGCATCGGCCGTGGGGATCCTGCACCGACGGCCTGTGCGCCCACATCGGCCGTGGGGTGCGGGGACATCGGATTGGGGGTTTGGCAGGGCTTACCCCCGGGTAGGGCCCTTTGGGCCAACCCGGGGGTCGCATTGTGGCACCCCGCCCGAGCGCGGGCGGGGTGCAAGACCGCTGGCGAGGGCGGCCTTGGGAACCGCATAGGCCGAGGCAGCAGGGGGGCCGATGCTTGTTCCCTCAGCCCATCTTGCCCAGCGGCCGTTCGCCCCCTCCCCAGCCCATCTTGCCCGCCGGCCGCTCGCCCCCTCCCCAGCCCATCTTGCCCAGCGGCCGTTCGCCCCCTCCCCAGCCCATCTTGCCCAGCGGCCGTGCACCCTGCCGCTGCATGCGGCTGGGTGCCACAACCGAACGCGCCGGGTTGGCCCGCAGGGCCCTACCCGGCGCTGGCA
>VGRX01000774.1 GCA_016875215.1 Deltaproteobacteria bacterium | reverse complement strand
AGCCACAAGGTGTCGTTCCAGGTGGCCCGGGAGGCGGTCCAGGCAGGCGTCGTCTTCACAACTCACACGCCCGTGCCCGCGGGCATCGACGTGTTCCCCCGCCAGATGATCGAACGTTACTTCGCTGACTACGTGAAGGCCGTCGGAATCGACATGGAGACGCTGCTCCAGATGGGGCGTGTCGATCCGAGCGACGTCGCCTCGGGCTTCAACATGGCGGTCCTGGCCGTGCGTCTCTCGTATGCGACGAACGCGGTCAGCCGGCTCCATCGCAAGACCAGCCGCGAGATGTGGAGCGACGTCTGGCCCGGAGTCGCCCTCAACGACATCCCCATCGGGCACGTCACGAACGGAATCCACATTCCGTCGTGGGTCTCGGTGGACATGGGAGGGCTGTTCGACCGGTACCTGGGCCCTCGATGGCGGGAGGATCCCCGCGATCGACTCCTGTGGGAACGAGTCGACAACATCCCCATGGAGGAGCTCTGGCGCACCCACGAGCGGCGCCGCGAGCGGCTCGTCGCGTTCTCCAGGCAGAAGACCCGGGAGCGGCTGATCCGGCATGGCGCAACGGCCCGCACGCTCGAAGCAGCCAGCGAGGTGCTCGATCCCGAGGCGCTCACCATCGGGTTCGCCCGCCGGTTCGCCCCGTACAAGCGGGCAACTCTGCTGCTGAGGGATCTGGACCGCCTGATCCGAATCGTCGGTGATCGGCACCGCCCCGTCCAGTTCCTGTTTGCAGGCAAGGCGCACCCGCGCGACCAGTTCGGCAAGGAGCTCGTCCGCTCCATCCCCCAGGCGATGCGGCGGCCGGAGCTCGCCAACCGCATCGTCTTCCTCGAGGACTACGACCTCAACATCGCACGCTACCTGGTCCAGGGCGTGGACATCTGGCTCAACAACCCCCGCCGTCCGAAGGAGGCCAGCGGAACGTCCGGCATGAAGGCCGTTGCCAACGGTGCCATCCACCTCAGCACCAAGGACGGCTGGTGGGCCGAAGTCGAATCCGAAGGGCTCGGCTGGACCATCGGCGCCGGCGAGGAATACCCCGAAGAGCTCCACGACTACGCTGACGAGGTGGAGAGCAAGGCCCTCTACGACCTGCTCGAGAACGAGATCGTGCCCCTGTTCTATCGCCGGGCCAAGGACGGGATGCCCAGAGGCTGGGTCCAGCGGATGAAGAAGTCGATGAAGGAGCTGTGCCCGGTCTTCAACTCGAACCGCATGGTGCGCCAGTACACCGAGAAGTACTACCTGCGCTCGCTCCAGCAGGTCAAGCTGCTGCACGCGGAATCGCTCGAGCCCGCCCGGCGGCTCGCCGAGTGGAAGCAGGTCGTGCGCGCGAACTGGTCCCGGGTCCGGGTGAGCCGACACGAGGTGGACATCGGCGACCGTACGGCAGTCGGCTCCACCGGCAGCATCCGCGCCTGGATCGACCTGGTACCGCTGCTCCCGCAGGACATCAACGTCGAGGTCGTCTACGGCCGTATCGACGAGAACTTCGAGATCCAGGAATCCGGTGCAGTGCCGATGCGCTACGAAAGTACCGACGAGCGCAATCACTCCCTGTTCCGAGGGATCATCCCGTGCACCACGAGCGGCAAGATCGGGTTCGCCATCCGGATCCTGCCCCGGCACCGGGATCTGCCCAATCCCTACCAGATGGGACTGGTCAAGATCGAGCCGTCGTAGCTCCCCCCTATCCCTGCCAGATGGGACTGGTCAAGATCGAGCCGTCGTAGCTCCCCCCTATCCCTGCCAGATGGGACTGGTCAAGATCGAGCCGTCGTAGCTCCCCCCTATCCCTGCCTGAACTTGATGTGGTCGTCCCGGCACAGGAGCTGAACCGCGTGCTGTCC
>VGRX01000773.1 GCA_016875215.1 Deltaproteobacteria bacterium | reverse complement strand
ATCGTCACCATGCCGTGGCCCGACCGAACCCCCTGCGAGTGCACCACGTTGGTCAGCGTGGGGCCCGCATAGCTGCTGCCTCCTCCGCCTGCCCCGAGGCCTCCTCCGCCTCCTCCGTAGTACCCTCCGCCACCACCGCCTCCGCCGGTCGTCCCGCCGCAACTGTTGACCGTGTCGCCGCTGCCTCCCTGGCCAAGCGCCCCATCCGTCGAGTTGCAGTTGCTGCACGCCCACTTGCCGGCAGCTCCGCCGGCAGACTGAGTTCCGCCCTTGCCGCTCCCTTCACAGGTGTCCGCGGCGCAGCCCGCCCCGTTCTGCCCGTTTCCACCGGTCTGGCCTCCCCCGGCCCCGCCCCAGAGCGCATCGCAGGTGCATCCGTCCCCCCCTCCTCCACCTCCCGCACCGGCCACTGCAACCCGGTTCGCCAGCGCCACGCCTCCGACCCGGATGTCCGTGCCTCCGCCGCCACCGCCGCCCGCATAGCAACCCGGGCCGGACGGCGTCCCGTTCCCTCCGCCGTTCCATCCTCCCGGCGCTCCGCTGCCATCCACCCCCTTTCCTCCGACGTAGATGCTCAGCACCGCCTCGGGGGCCACCGGCAGCGTAGCCTGCAGACGGCCGCCCTTGCCGGCCGCCCCCTTCTGCCCGTTGCCACCCTCAGCGCCGTACAAGTCGATCGTCAGCGAGTAGATGCACTGCGGCACCGTGAACGTCTGCGCTCCGCCCGTGTGCTGGAACGTCGACTGGCCGTGCAGATCCCCGCAGGCCGTGCACACCCCGCCGAAGCACACCTTGTTGAGAGCACACGTCTCGCCGTCGGCCAGCGTGACGTGCCCGCATCCGCTCTTGGGATCGCACGAGTCGGTCGTGCACACATTGGCGTCGTCGCATGAGATCGTCACACCGCCCTGGCACATGCCGCCCTGGCACTTCTCTCCGGTCGTGCACGCATTGCCGTCGTCACACCCCGCCTGGTTGGGCTGGAGGAGGCAGCCGGACTTCGGATCGCACGAGTCGTCCGTGCACCCGTTCCCGTCGTTGCAGTTGAGCGCCGGTCCCGACACGCACTGCGCATCCACACAGGCATCCCCTTGGGTACACGCATTGCCGTCGTCGCAGGCTCCTCCAAGCGCGTCGTGCACGCACCCGAGCAGCTTGTGGCACGAGTCCTTGGTGCACTGGTTCTTGTCGTCGCAGACTGCCGCAGGCCCCGGAACGCAAGTCCCGCCCTGGCAGACATCTCCCAGCGTGCAGGCATCTGCGTCACTGCAGGCGGACTGGTTGTTCACGTGCTTGCAGCCGCCGACCGGATCACACGAATCGTCCGTGCACGGGTTCGTGTCGTCGCACGAGGTCGTCTTGCCCGGCTTGCACCATCCGGCTGCGCACACGTCCCCCACCGTGCAGACCGACCCGTCATCACAGGCCGCGGTGTTCGGCTTGAACTGGCAGCCTGCCTTGGCATCGCACGAGTCGTCCGTGCAGAGGTTCCCGTCGTTGCATTCGAGCTTCCCGGACGCAATACACCCGCCCAGGTGGCAGTGGTCCCCTGTGGTGCAGAGGCTCCCGTCGTCGCACGGCGCCTGGTTCATCTTCGTGATGCAGCCCGCCGTCGGATCGCACGTGTGGTCCGTGCACACGTTGCCATCCTCGCAGACCTTCGCCAGTCCCGGTGCGCACTTGCCCCCCTTGCACTGCTCCCCCTCGGTGCAGGCGTTGCCGTCGTCGCAATTCCCCTCCTGCGACGAAAACAGGCACCCCTTGACCGCGTCGCACGAGTCCGCAGTACACACGTTGCCGTCGTCGCACACGAGAGCCGGCCCGCCAACGCATTGTCCTCCGGTACACACGTCCTGTAC
>VGRX01000772.1 GCA_016875215.1 Deltaproteobacteria bacterium | reverse complement strand
CCCCCATCGAGGACGCGCCCAAGAACACGTCCAATCCCAAGGAGCTCAAGTGGGACAACGGCCCCGAGTCGTTCATCTTCGTGATGAAGGGCCAGGTCCAACGGGACAAGGACTCCAAGCTCACGTTCCAGAGCGAGCCGTTCACCCTGACGCAGACCATCGGGCCGATCACGTTCGAGCTGCGTGGCATGGTCGCTACCGGGACCATCGACCAATCCGGGGACAAGGAGGTGTGGAACGGCACACTCGCGGTCAAGGAGGTCTACTACGAGGTGGGCGGCAACGTGACCATCTACCCCGCGGACCAGGCCAATTTCCAGATCACGGAACTGGCTCTCGAGGACGTTCCGGACGGAGTTCCGACCGTCTGCATGGACGATCCATGCTCGACGATCGGCGGCAAGTGCGACCTGCTTCCGGACTGGCCGCCGAAGGACGTGTGCGAGGCCCGGTAGCTGGGGGTTTGGGCCGGGGCCGTTTGCTGGCCGGTCAGTCCTGGAATTCGTCGACGTCCCGATGTAGATTGATAACCTCGGCAGCGGGAGGTCCGAATGAGGAACACTCGTGCAGTTCAGGCCGTCGAGGCCGCGCTCCTGTCGTGTGCCCTCGTTCTCGTGTGCGCACCGGGTCCGGCTCTGGCCGACTACCCGGATGACTGCCTGGGCAGCTTCGACGTCAGCGCGTCCGACTGCTCGGCCGTCGACGGGTTGACCTTTGAGGGATGCTGCGACCAGGACGGCAGGCTGGTCTGGTGCGACTTCGACGGCCTGTACTGCATCGACTGCGCGGGGCTCAACCCGGAATGCGGGTGGTCCGCGGATGCCGGCTTCTACGATTGCGGGACCGGTGGCGGGGAGGACCCGTCCGGTGACAACCCCAAGGAGTGCGCCGGATGCGACCCCAAGTGCGCCCCGGGGTTCAAGTGCGTCAACGGCCTGTGCGAGGTCTGCATCCCCCAATGCGACGGGAAGCAGTGCGGCAAGGACGGCTGCGGAGGAACGTGCGGAACCTGCGACGAGGGGCTCGTGTGCACCCCCGTCGGAACGTGCGTCGAGGTGCCGCTCTGCCAGGTCGCTGCAGCGTTCCACTGCGACGAGACGCACTCCGGGACGACCGTGGGCGCGGTCAACATGCTCCAGGACTACCCGTGCTACTGGGACCTCCTCAACAGCGGCGAGGTGGGCTATGCGTTCTCTGCGTACTCCGACGATGTCCTGAGCGTCGACTTCGAGCCGGCGGACCCCTGGTCCGACCTCAACCTGCTGGTGCTGACCGACTCGTGTGCCGAGCAGTCGTGCGTGGACTGGCTCTGGACCGGCGAGTCCCTCCTCGATGTGAAGGCGGGAACGACCTACTACTTCGTCATCGACGGGTATGCGGGTGACGAAGGAGCATTCGATCTCACGCTCAAGTGCCAGTCCACGTGCGTGCCCGACTGCAAGGGAAAGACGTGCGGCGACGACGGCTGCTTCGGGACGTGCGGCGATTGCTTCGACGGGGTCTGCTCCGACGGCGTCTGCATGACGGGGCCGGGCTGCGTACCGGGCTTTGACCCCGGTTGCGCCGGGTGCCCTTGCGAGACCTGCGTCTGCGAAATGGATTCCTTCTGCTGCGACTACGAATGGGATTCCATCTGCGTGGACGAGTGCGTGGACGACTGCGGCGGCTGCGCGAACCTCGAGAACTGCGGCGACTCGACCTGCCAGGTCGAGGAGTTCGAGAATTGCGGGAACTGCCCGGTGGACTGCGTGTGTGAGGAGGGAGAGAGCTGCTACCAGGGGAAGTGCTGCCAGCCCGACTGTGCGGCCAAGGAATGCGGCGACGACGGCTGCGGAGGCGAGTGTGCGGAGTGCCCCCCC
>VGRX01000771.1 GCA_016875215.1 Deltaproteobacteria bacterium | reverse complement strand
GAGCTGCAGGCCCTTCAACGCACCTACTTGCGCTTGTCAACCACCTTCCAGCAGAAAAGTGCGGATAGCGTGGAGGGGCTCCGGGTGGGAGGTGCGTGACAAGCAGGGCCGATCAGCCACCTACGCGAGAGGTAGGTGCGCGCAGCTCAGCGCAGCTGAGCTGCGCGAGCTCAGGTGAGGGAGTTCAGTTCACGGGCCTGAGCTTCGCCGCGAGGATGCGGATGGCCTCGTTGCGGGTTCGGGGATGTGCGGCGTGGATGCTGACGATGCGTCGGGCGGCCCGGAGGAAGAGCGTCTGTTGGGTGGCGTGGTCCTCCCGGTTGATGGTGCGGACGGCCGCGTCGAGCCAGAAGATGCGTTCGACGCGGGAGATGGTTGCCATGGCGGCGTCGAGCAGAAGGTCGAGGGCGTGGCGGGGGTCGGCGTTACTGGGGACGAGGCGGTCGAGCTGGTCCTGGAGGCGTCGTGCGATGAGGTCGCCGGCCTGGACCCTGGCCTGCCAGAGGGCGATGGCGATGGCGATGGCCTCTCGGTCGTGGGCGAGGTTTCGTGCGATGCCGAGGAGGTAGCGGGCATCGGCTCCCTCGGGGAGGGTTGCGGCTCGCCTCTTGCCGAAAAAGGTGGCGATGGCCTCGATCACGGTGTCGAGCGGATAGCGGGCGAGGGCGGTGAGGAAGTGGCCGTCGGGGTCGTCGAGGTCGAGTCGGGCGAGGGCCTTGGTGATGGTCTCCCGGACGACCGGATCCTGGCGCGCGGCGAGGGTCTGGCGGGCCTTGTCCTGTCGGTCCTGCCGCGTCTTCAGTGCCAGCCGCGCCTGCCGGATCTCCTCGGCTGAGGGTGGGGCCTCCAGGAGCTCGGCTCTGCTCTTGCCTCCTCGGTCCCGTCTCGGTCGGTGGTTGACGATCCTGGCCCAGACGGTGACCAGGCTCTTGGCGAAGCTCGCCGCCAGCTCTTCCGGGGTCATCCCTTGCAGGTGCAGCCCTTCCAAGGTCGGCTTGAGCAGGCCGAAGTTGCCCTCGACATGGGCCTTGTTCTGGGGGCGGAACGGGGTGGCGCGGATCAGGATGGTGTCGTCCATCTCCGTCTTCACCTCCTCGGTATGGTTGGAGGGCTTGTTGTCGAGCAGCAGCGAGATCGGGCGTTTTCCGGTGCTCTCGATGGCATCCCGGAAGGCGTTTTTCACCGCTGCGGCGTCCTCGACCAGGGAGATGTCGGCTCCGACGGACGCCGCGGAGAAGGCATCGACGTGGAGCTCGAGGTTGAACAGGTGGAGGCGTCCGTCGACGAGGACCGGCAACTGAGCGCCATCTCCGACCCACTGGGCGTGCGGGAAGAAGGTTTCGAAGGAGTCCCGGAGGGCCTGCTCGTCAGGGCTCCGCCCTGGTCGCCGACGCGGGAGGCGGACGCCCTCCAGCTCGAGGATCTCCGCGATGAGCGCTCTGCCGAAGGGGATCCGGCAGCCCAGCTGGATGTGGTTGCAGAAGCTGGAGAAATCGCCTTCCCAGCGACTCCACTCGTCGAGCACGGTCTCGAGCTGGGGCCCGCGCGCCGCGGGCGGGGCAGGCTCGACGCCGAGGGTCTGCTCGACTGCCTCGAGGCCGCCGCGCAGCCAGTCTTTCAGCGTGCCCAGCGGCACGTGGAACAGGCCGGCGAGCACCTCGAGCATCACGTCCTGGTGCAGCTGGAGCAGCTCGAGGATGTGCAGACGGAAGCCGTCCGAGTAGCGGCGATGACCCTCGCCCCCGGAGACGCAGCCGGGGTGTGCATACACGTAGGCCAGCAGGCTTTGGGGGACGTCGACCGCGGCGACGACCGCGGCGCTGGGCGCAGCGGGCTCCGGCCTGGGGGGCCGTCCCGTGGCCTGGGGG
>VGRX01000770.1 GCA_016875215.1 Deltaproteobacteria bacterium | reverse complement strand
GGGGCTGACTCGGACTCGGGGCGTGGTGGGGACCTACGAGTACATGAGCCCCGAGCAGATCCAGGGAGGCGAGATCTCTCCGGCAACCGACGTGTATGCCGTGGGCATCATGGCCTTCGAGCTGCTGACCGGGCGGGTGCCCTTCCCGCAGGCGAGCGATTCGGGCCTGGACACGATGAAGGCGCACCTCGAGTCGCCCGTGCCCGACCTGCGGGCCCTGCGGCCCGATTGTCCGGCACGGCTGGCCCAGGTGGTCGGCCGGGCGCTTTCCAAGCTGCCTGCGCAGCGCTTCGCCGACGCGGGGGAGATGCTTGCAGCTCTCGAAGCTGCTGCAGCGCTCACTCGCAAGGAAACGCAGAAGGAGAGTGAGGTCCGGCCCCGGATGGAGTCCGGGACGCCGGGGGCCTCCCCGCCCTCCGGTCTATCCGACAGAAGTATCGGGAAGGAGCCCCTGCCCGTGCTGGCGCCCACGATGACTGCTGACCTGGAGAGAGGCAGCGGGGTGGCCGGCCATCCGCTCGAGGCCTTGCCCGAGCCGTACGTCTCTTCCCCCCTGCCCCCACAGCGAGGCCGTATCGGCTGGTGGGCTGCGGGTGCTGTCGTGCTGGTCGTGGTGGGGCTCGTCGTCGGTCCGAAGATCTTCCGGTCCGGACAGGATGCAACGCCTGCAACGGAGGCAGAATCGCTCAGGGAGAAGGAGGCGGACCGGGTCTTTGCCGAAGCCCGAAAGGCCGTGGAGAAGGCTGAGAAGGCCCGGAAGGCAGCGCAGCTTGCTGCCATGGGCACGGCGGTGGAGCCGCTCCAGTACGCGGAACCGGCCGAAGTCCCGAAGGAAGACATCGTTTCTCCTGCTGCGCCGGACGAGCCCCCGCCCGACGTGGCTGCAGGTGCCCGGGAGGCAGTGGAGACAGCCTTCAAGGCCCTGACGGCCAAGGATGTTTCGCCTCTTTTCGGCCTGCTGCCCGACTCGTACGTGGCGGACATCGACGACGTCGTCCAGACGTTTGCCCGCGGCATGGACAAGGAGCTGTGGAACAAGGTGATGAACCTTCTCGACCGGAGCATCGCCCTTCTCGCCAGGAACAAGACGGCCTTTGCCGGGATGCTCCTGGAGTTCGGAGTTCCCGTGTCGGCCGAGGATGTGGGCCGTGCCCTGGACGCGACGGTCGAGGCCTGGGATCTGCTCGAGAAGGCCGGTATCACCGACCTTGAACGGCTGAAGAGCTTCTCCACCCGCCGGTTTGCTGCCGACACGCTCCCGAAGGTAGCGGCCCTGGTGTTCAAGCTGGCGGACAACACGCAGCAGAAGGCCCAGGTCGATGCGGCCCTGGCCATCCTAGCCGCCGCAACAGTGAAGGCCGAATCGTCGGGCGAGCGGGACGAGAAGTTCGGGGAGATCGTTACGGTCGCCGTCAACATCACGGGCGACGAGGAATCGGAGGTGTTCGTGCAGGTCGATGGGAAGTGGGTTCCGCTGGGACTGGCACGTGACTGGGACGAAGGGATGGCGGAGGCCAGGAAGGCTATCGCCGAGATGACCACGGAGCTGCCCACCGCGGCACCTGCGGCCATGGCTCAGCTCGCACAGATCGAAACGGTGCTCGCCCAGATGGAGCAGACCGGCGATCTGTCCCTGCTGCGGTCGATGGCTGAAGGGTTTGCACAGGGGATGGCAACGGAGTCCGCACCGGCGCAGTAGCCTGCCGGTTGAGTGTTCGATGAAGGAGAGACGGACGTGAGCGGGTCTGAGACCAGGCGTTGCCCATTCTGCGACGAGGAGATCCGCATCGCCGCGATCCGCTGCAAGCACTGTGGAATGATGTTCGACGGCTCTACGACGGGAGCAGGTTCCACACCGTCGCCCGGTGCGGCCCC
>VGRX01000769.1 GCA_016875215.1 Deltaproteobacteria bacterium | reverse complement strand
GGGGCCCCCCGGCGCTTCCTCGGCACAGGCGGACGACGCAGGCTTTTCAGGGCAAGCCCCCGAGCTTTCAACCCCCAGCCCTCAGCCCGATGACGGCGGCCCCGAGACGCAGCCCCCCGAGCCCCCACCCCCCAGTCCCGCCTACGTGCGACAGCTCGAAGAGCGCATCGGCTTCCTCGAATCCCGGCTTGCGGAGGCCGAGCGGAAGAGCGAGCAGACCCTCGCCGCTGCCCGCTCCCGCGAGCAGGAGCTTGAACGTACGAAGGAGCGGCTCGAGCGGGACCGGGAGAAGAGACTCTTCCAGGAGAAGAGCCGGGCCTTTTCACGCCTGCTGGAACCGCTCGACAACCTGGAGCGGTGCCTGGCCGCTGCCTCCCTGGCCGGCGATGTCAGGGCCATGCTGGACGGCGTGGCGCTGGTTCAGAAAGGGATCCAGGATGCGCTGGCATCGGTGGGGTTGCAGCGTTTCGACCCCACCGGAGAGCCGTTCGACCCGGCAGCGCACGAGGCCATCGGCGTGGTTCCGGTCGGTGAGCCCGACCAGGGGGAGCGAGTGCACGCGACCTACCTTGCAGGCTACCGCCTGGATGACCAGGTCATCCGGCATGCACGCGTGCTGGTTGCCCGTCCTCAGCAGACGAGTCAGAACTGAAGGTTGTCTCGAACGCGGAGGACCCGCGTGGCAGCCGGTCCCTTGGGGAGCTCTTCCCTGTCGTAGAGCACGTCCTCGCCATCAAGGAGCGTCTTGTAGCCGTCGCAGATGATGACGGTGTGGTGGACGAAGATATCGGGTCCCCCGTCGCCCTCGATGAAGCCGTACCCCTTCAGGTCGCTGAACCACTTCACCTTCCCTTTGAGCATCACAGTCCTATCCGTTTTGTACTGCCCCACCGCTGGGAAATGGTTCTACCATCCGAGTTGGTGCGCCGTCAAGGACTTTGGCCGTTGCATCGGTCTCAGGCCGTTGCTATGATGGCATCGAGGACCTGAAAAGGAGCCGCAGCCATGTGGAAGAGAATTCTCGTCGTCACCGACTTCTCCCCCAATTCGCTCAAGGTCGTTGGGCCTGCGCTGGCCATTGCGCAACGCTTCGGGGGGGTCATCCACCTGTGCCACGTGGACGAAGAGGAGCAGGCTCTCTCCGCCCACAGCTCGGATGAGCTGGTCGCATTCCTGGAGACGGTCGAGGCCCGCCGCACCACGTGGCTGGAGAACCTGGCCAACCAGATCCGGGAGCACGAGGTGGAATGCGAGGTGGTCCGCCTCAAGGGGTGGGCATCGCGGGAGATCCTCCGATACTCCGAAGAGGCCGACATGGACCTCGTGGCGATCTCCGCGCTCGGCACGCAGGGGTTCAAGGCGCTGCTCATGGGTTCCACGTCCACCAACGTGCTGCGCAACTGCCCTCGGCCCATCCTTTTCGTCTCGGCCCACTGCCATCCGGCGGATGATTTCGAGATCTCGAGCGTGCTCTACCCGACCGATTTCTCCGAGATCTCGGTGGCCGGTGCGCGCGATGCCGCGAGGTTGTGCAGGGAGACCGGGGCCAAACTCGAGCTGTTCCACGTGCTCAAGGTCCCGACCTACATCCCGGCGCTGCCCGGCGAGCCGCCCCTGGTCATGCCTCCCAGGTTGCTCCACTCCATGGATTCCGGCTTCGATTCGATCCAGGAAGACGTGGCCGACCTGCTCTCGGAAGACCGCATCGGATACGAGATCGCGACCAGCCAGGACGAGGCCGAGGCCATCTGCAACGGTGCGGTGGGCAAGAAGTGCGACCTCATCGTGATCACCCGCCGTGGCCAGGGGGTCCTCGACGGCCTGCTCTTCGGACGGGTGGCCGAGAACGTCGCCCGGCTTGCACCGGTCCCCCCC
>VGRX01000768.1 GCA_016875215.1 Deltaproteobacteria bacterium | reverse complement strand
GCCTTGTACGAGGAGTACGGCGGCGGCAAGCCTCCCTTCTCGATCCGCGGCGGGACCGGCGGGCACAAGGACAACTGCATCCTGTGCGGCTTGTGCGTGCGGGTGTGCGCCGAGGTCATCGGGGCCGATGCGATCGGGTTCGCGAACCGGGGAATGAAGAAGGTGGCGACTCCGGGGCTCATGCGGGATTCCGACCGGTGCATCGGGTGCGCCACGTGCGTGCTGATCTGCCCGACCCAGGCCATCCGGGTGGAAGACATCAACTCGATTGCCATCGGGCACCGGTGGGGGCACGAGGCCGATCACCGCCATTGCCGTCTGTGCGGCTCGATCGTGTCGACGCCGGAGTTCTTCACCGACCTGGGGGCACTGCGCAAGCAGGCGGGGGCGTGAGGGATTGCAGGGTGCAGGAGCGTGAGGCCGGGATGAGAGAGGCAGGGGAAGAAGGGAGGGAGGACTCGTGAGTCAGAAGATTGCCGTGTTGCTCTGCAATTGCGGGTTGACTCTCGACAAGAGGGTCGACTTCGAGGCACTCAAGGCCCATGCGGCGGCCCTGGATGGGGTGGCTGCGGTGGAGATCGTGCCGGCCCTCTGCATGCTGCCGGGGCAGGATGCGATTGCCCGGGTCGTGCAGGAGAGCGGTGCGACCGCGATCGTGGCGGTCTCGTGCTCGCCCAGGACCCACGGTCACCGGATCCACGATGCGGCCCGGGCCGCGGGGGTCAACCGGTACCTGGTGGAGATCGTGGACCTGAAGGGGGTCCTGCTCTCGACGGGCGGTGGCAACGATCTTTCCCGAGTCAGGGACCACGTGGCCATGGCGGTCGCGCGCACCCGGCTGCTGGAGCCGCTCGAGCCGCTGGTGGAGCCGATCGAGAAGAGCCTCGTCGTCATCGGCGGCGGCGTTGCCGGAATCGCGGCCGCGTACGTGGCAGCAAACGCGGGGTTGCGGACCTATGTCGTGGAGAACGGCCCGCGCATCGGCGGCAGGGGGCTCAAGCTGAAGGTCGAGCTGGGGCATGCGCCGCTGCCCGCCTCGGAGCTGGCCGAGTGGACGAAGTTCATCACCATGTCGCCCAAGGTGAGCGTGCTGACCGGGAGCAAGGTGACGCGGCTTTCCGGGACCGCCGGCCGGTACACGGTCACGGTCCAGGGGCCGGTGCAGGAGCGGGACATCGTGGCCGGAACCGTGATCCTGGCTTCCGGCGCCTCTCAGTCCGAGGCCGGGGGGCTGTACGGGCTGGGGACCTCGTCCAAGGTGATCACCCAGAGCGCGTTCGAGGAGAAACTGCCCACCGGCCTGCCTGCCGGGGTCAAGAACCTGGTGTTCATCCAGTGCGCCGGGAGCCGGGACGAGAAGTCTGTTCCCTACTGCTCCCGTACCTGCTGCATGGTGGCGATGAAGCAGGCAGCGTATGTCCGGAAGACCTGGCCCGAGGCCAACGTGACGGTGCTGTTCCGGGACCTCCAGACCGGCGGGGTGGGCACGCCGCTCGTGAAGCTGCTGTACCACGCGCCGGGGTTCGGCATCGGGTTTGCCCGGTTCGATCCTGCCAATCCGCCGGTCGTGGGAGCGGATGCCGTGGAGGTCAAGGACCTGCTGACCGGGGAGTCGAAGAGGATCCCGTACGATCTCGCGGTCCTGGCGACCCCGACGGTACCGGCCGGAGGGACGGTCGCACTGGCGGAGATGCTGGGATTCGATGTGGACCGGTTCGGGTTTGCTGCGGAGCCGCTGATGCGGGCGCGGCCGGTCGATCATCCGGAGCGGGGCGTGTTCGTGGTCGGTTCGGCGCACTGGCCGTGCACAATGCGGGAGGCGGCTCAACAGGGGATCGAAGCCGCCAGCCGTGCGGTGCACATGATCGACGCACCGAAAA
>VGRX01000767.1 GCA_016875215.1 Deltaproteobacteria bacterium | reverse complement strand
TTTTTCACGGGGCTCTACTGGAGGGTCGGCGCCGATTTCCTGTTCAGGGAGGTGAACCTCGTGCTGGCGGAGTTGAGGGGCAAGATGCTTGCAGGCGAGGATCTCTCCGTCCCGACGGGGAGCCTCATCTTCGCAAGGCAGCTTGGGCGGGCGCGGCTCGGATTCGGCGCCTGTTTCGGCAGATTCGGCACGGAGCAGTTCCCGGAAGTGCTGGACAAGCCGCTCTACGTCTACCCGTGGCTGGACGTGTGGTGGAGGTTCTAGTGAGAAACGTGGTCCAGGGTCCGGGGTCCGGAGTCCGGCGGAGGACAACCGCACCTTCATTCATGCGATGCGGGTGGCGCCCGTGCCGATGGGGGGCCAGGTAGATGGACGTGGTGCTCTTCTCACCTGAGATTCCACAGAACACGGGGTCGGTGGCACGCCTGTGCGCAGGAACCGGAGTCGGTCTGCACCTCGTGGGTCCGCTTGGCTTCTCCCTCGAGGATCGCTACCTCAAGCGTGCCGGCCTGGATTACTGGGGTGACGTCTGCCTCGGCGTGCACAAGGACCTCGATTCCCTGCTGACGCGGTTTGCCGGGAGGCCGGTCTACTTCCTCTCGAAGAAGGCGGAACGGCGGTACACCGACGTGGCGTGGACCGGGGAAGAGGTGCTCGTGTTCGGGCCGGAGAGCACCGGGTTGCCCGACTGGGTGCTCGGACGGTACGGTGATGCGTGCCTTCGCATTCCGGTCAGGCCGTCGATCCGCAGCCTCAACCTTGCGGCTGCCGTGCATGTGGTGGTCTACCATGCGCTGGAGCGCCTCGGTTTTCCGGGCATCCCGTGACCGCGCTCCCCGATCGTCCGCTCTCTTGTCGCCCGTGTTTCCCAAACCCTGCAAGCCGGCGTGCGAACTGCGTTATTAAATGTAATAGCGTGAGGTGGGGCGGATGCCCGTCAGCCGGCGTGCGCCTTCCGCATTTCCGGGGTGATGCCTCCCGGGACGGAAAACGATCGCTGCGATCGCAGGAGAGCATTGCCCACAGCCATGATGGGGGGGGTGACATCGCTCGATTCGGCATGGAAAGGGGGGGAAACGGGGGGGCTGATCGGCAACCCGTTGATTTTTCTTGCCGCCGTGCGTTTTTTTTCGCTTGACACGATGGATCCGGCCTCTTAATGTGGGCTCAGGCAGCGGGAGAAGGGCTCCCAAAGCCGGGAACTCAATTCCATGTGGAGGAAGAGGATGACCAAGGCGGAACTGATTGAGAAGATCCAGGGTTCGGTTGAGGGGCTGACCAAGAAGCAGACCGGCGAGCTGGTCAATTCTGTGTTCGACGCCCTCGCAGCGGCCGTGAAGAAGGAAGGCCGGTTCTCCTACCCGGGGTTCGGCACCTTCACGGTGAAGAAGCGGAAGGCCCGCAAGGGACGGAATCCGCGGACCGGCAAGGAAATCACCATCAAGGCCAGCAAGACCGTGGCCTTCAAGCCGGCGCCGACCCTGAAGGACAAGCTGTAGGCCTGTCCCGTCGTCCGGCAGGGGGGCACCCGTTGCCACCCCTGCCGGACGGCGATCGTTCTTCCGCTTCCATCCTCCACAATCCTGCGTCAGTCGGAGTTCTTCTGAGGGGCCTGCCCCAAGGCGTTCAATTCGTGGCGTCCGACAACGGAACCGGAAGCTCGGCAAGGGTACCGTAGGAGGAGACCCGGTCTCGGCCGGTGGTCTTGGAGATCAGGAGAGCGTGGTCGGCCATCTCGACGAGCTGCCGGGAGGACTCGGGCCGATCGGTCGTCGACGAGACTCCGGCACTGATGGTGATGCCCAGCGAGCGCTCTTCCATCGCCACGAGAGGGGTGCCGCGGACCAGGAGGCGGAGCTTCTCGGCTACTGCAGCGGCCTC
>VGRX01000766.1 GCA_016875215.1 Deltaproteobacteria bacterium | reverse complement strand
AAGTCGTCGAAGTCGAGCAGCATGAGCGTGAAGTGGCTCTTGTAGCGTCGGGCGCGGGCCATCTCCTCGGCCAGGCGGCGGTCGAAGTACCTGCGCACGAAGAGGCGGGTCAGGCCGTCGACCGTGGCCAGCACGTACAGTCGGGAGTTCTGCAGCGCCACCGCTGCCTGGAGCCCCACCATCTGGACCAGCCCCAGGTCCGCGTCCGTGAAGGCCTCGGGCTCACGCGAGTAGGCCACGAGCACGCCGATGGTCTGCTCGTACACCTGGATCGGAACCCCCACCCACGACTGGCCCGCCAGCGCCTGCCCGTCGACGTGATTCAGGCTCAGCCCCGAACGCACCGCACCTCTGGGCGAGACGACGAACGGCAACCGGCTCTGTATCGCCCAGTCGGACAGACGGCCTGCCAGTACTCTGTCGAACTGGGCCTCAGGGAAGCCGTCTCGAACATCCACGTGCGACGCAAACTCCCTCTTCTCGTCGTCCCAGACAAACACCATCGCCACGTCTGCACCGGGCAGAAGGGTCCGGGTCTGGAATGCCAGGGCCGGGATCAGGTCGTCGGCCTGCAGGGTCGAGCAGAGCGTACGTCCCAGCTCGTTGAGCGACTCGAGCTCCTTGAGCCGGGAGTCCAACTGGCTCAAGGCATCCGAATGACGCTCGAACAGGACGTTGACCACCAGGTAGGCCACGATCATGACCGACAGCGCCGCGGTCGAGTGCGCGGCTCCGCCGAGCCAGGCCAGCGTCATGATCATGGAGAGCGGCACGAGCAGGATCTCCGCTCCCACGCCGGGCAGAAAGACCTCCCTGAACAGGTTTCGCCACGAGTATCCCCGAAGCCAGTACTTGTTCAGCACGATCGTGTACTGGAGAACAAGGAAGATGGCAGCAGCCGTCGGTGCCAGCCAGATCACGTGGAGTGCGGGAGAGAGGGCTCCCGCCAGGAACTCGTCGACCGGAAGGAGGCGGCCCGCACACAGGATGGCCAGGGCCGTCGTGCCCCCCTGGAACCACGGGGCGGTGAGATTCTCCGCCAGCGGGCGCCTCTCTTCCCCCTTACGCCGCTCGCGAACGACCGTGTCCCAGATCACCTTGGCAAAGCTCGACAGGAACACCGCCCAGGCCGCCGGTACGGTGCCCAGGCAGAGCAGCGCGGTCACGTAGACCGCGGTATCCATCGTCAGGGTGACCACCCGCATGATGCGGAACGACAGGAACTTGGACAGGAGGGCCAGCAGCGTGAACCCGGCCAGCGATATCCAGTCGGTCCCGGCAGGATCGACATCGAGAGCGGTCACGTAGCCCACGATCGCACACGACAGCACTGCCGCCGGAACGGTGTAGCTGTAGTAGCGGACCGGATAGGAACTCGACACGACCACCTCTCTGCCGTCCTGGTGCCGGATGGCACCAGCATATCCCACAGGACGGGACCAGCGTCAATACGGTTGCGTCGTCCCTGCCGTCAGCCCGAGTCAGTGGATGCTTCCCGGGAAGGCTCGGCCAGCGCCAGCAGATCATTGCGGCGCAGGTCGAGCACGAACCGGGCGAGCCGTTCGTGGAGCTCCGGCGTCGGCCCCAGCTCGCCCTCCATCACGGTGACGACCTCGCGCAGGGTGCGCTGCCCGTCGATGGCCTGCCAGGCCGCGCTGCCGATGCGATCGAGCCGGACGTGAACGAACGGCTTGATGCCGAAGCGACGGGCGAATTCCCGCCAGAAGTCGCTCTTGAAGCGGGGGGCAACGACGATCACGAGGCCGTCGTCGCCGGGCACGTGGCCGACGAGGCGGCGGGGAATCATGTCGAGGAGGTCGATGGTAGCTGGAGGCACCGGACCGTCACCTAAAACGCTGCGGGCGGCGGGGCGGCCTCGTTTTT
>VGRX01000765.1 GCA_016875215.1 Deltaproteobacteria bacterium | reverse complement strand
GGAAGCGAAGCGTCACTGCGAGCGTCGTTCCGACTCCGGTCGGCAGTGGACTCAGCAGCTCCCTCGCCTCGCAGTAGAGCTCCCGGAGCGCGGCATTCCGCCACCGTTCCTCGTCCCTTTCCGCAGAGCTCAGTTCGACGGCTTGCTGCGTCTCGTGTGCCTGCGGGGCGGGAACCGCAGGTTCATCGTCCCTTCCCGTGCGCCCCCCACCGGGGGTCTGCCGAACTGTTGCAAGACGAGGCCTTGCGGCCGCCGCCCTGCACTGGTCGAACGCTCCTCTGAACAACGTAGCTCTAAGGTAGGCCCGTGCCCCGGCATCGGTGGCGGGAAGCTCGCGCCGGCAATCGATTCCGTTTTCCCAGAGCCGGAGCAGACGATTGTGCAGGATGTTGGTCCAGTCCTCACCGCTGCCTCCCGGTTTTGACGGGCACCTGGGAAGCTTCCGGCACAATCGCATCCCTTCCCGGTACAACACGCCAAACATGCGCTTGCGCTCTTCCGCTTCTTCTGCTGCAAGCTCTTCGGGCTTCTTTGCTGCCCACCTCAGGGCGCATGCAAGCGATCTGTCACCGGCGGACCTGTCTTCGGTCATGTCCATTCTCCCCTACGTGGTGCAAGGGTCTTCTCCAAAGACAATCCGCAGCGGAGGTCCCCCAGCCACGCCGCCCGGTCCGTCCCCGCACTCCCCGGGCTTATCGACAAAAAGCCCCCAAGTCGAGTTGCCCTTCACTGCTTCCTCCGCGCACGGCCCGAACTGAACCCCCATCAAGGCCCCGATATTATAGAGGCTTTCGGGGGTCCGCAATGCCTTCGACAACGCCATGCCCGGACCTGTTCATCGGCCACTTGACTGGACGCCACTCCTCCCCATCCTCCCGCTGGACCCATCTTGAAGGGGGCCATGACCACCGGACGGCCCCCGCGAGAACAAGAAATAGCGGACTAGCCAGGGAAGTGGCGACCTGAACTGGTCGGAGGGCTTGCACGCTGTGACTGCGAGGGAGGTCGGTGGAATGTCCACTCCCACCGTCTTTCGCCACAGGGATCTCCGATGCGCCAACTTGCAAGCCGACGGACGGCATATGCCCAGGGCGCCGCTCTGGGTTCACGGCGAACCGAGGCTCCAGAGAGACGGAGGCCAGTTGCAGTCATCGCACGCACGTCGAGAATCCCAGGAGGAACAACGAGGTCGACTGGATAGGGAGAGGCTTCTCAGCTCCGCAGGAAGTGAGACATCCGGGGTGCCCCGTTGATCACGCACGCCCCGTTCGGCAGGCGGCGCAGTTCGGCAACATCGCGGCACGGCCCGGCACTCTCGATTCCGCTGGGGTATCTGCCGGACAGGAAGTGGAACCGCTGGTTGGTGGAGCCCACCCAGCAACGGGTCAGGTCCGGCATGGTGGCGATGAAGGGACCGTCGACGAGGATGTCGGAGTGGGCGAGCAGTTCGTGCACTCCGGGCAGCGCATCTCGTTGAAGTTGCCTCAGCGTGTAGCCTGAAAACACGACGACCGACAGACTCCGCCGACGGCATTCCCTCGCGATGACGGCCAGCCCCTTTGCCTGCAGCATGGGCTCCCCCCCCAGGAGAGTGATGCCCTCGATCCCCATTGCTGCTGCTTGCTCGATTCGCTGGAGGACTTCGTCGACAGAGACGATTCTCCTTGGCACGAACTCCTGCATTTCCGGGTTGCAGCAGCCTGGGCATCGTTGCAGGCACCCTTGCAGCCAGAGGGAAAAACGTTTGCCGGGCCCCTCAGCTTCGGTGCAGGGAATGCAGGCAGCTATGTTCAGGTAGTCCACGATCTACTCCAGCTTGAAGGCGAAGCTCGGCGTATCCCCCGCCTGGAGCACCGTGATTCGGCGCCCGACGTAGGCGGTGGCC
>VGRX01000764.1 GCA_016875215.1 Deltaproteobacteria bacterium | reverse complement strand
AATATCCCGTGGCCCTGCCTGCTGTTCCCGCTCCGGTTTGGTTTGTCGTTGAACTGAGTGCGTGGCGTGGCTATCATGCCTGCTTGCCAGACTGGAGGGAGCCGATGGGGACCCGTGAGAAGATCGAGGAGTTGATCAAGGCGAGAGAAGAGGCGCTCAAGGCCGGGGGTGAGAAGCGGATCGCCAAGCAGCACCAGGCCGGGAAGATGACGGCCCGGGAGCGGATCGAGGCGTTCCTGGATCCGGGGACGTTCGTGGAGCTCGACACGTTTGTCCGGCACCAGTGCACCGAGTTCGGGATGGAGGAGGACCGGCCTCTCGGCGACGGCGTGGTGACCGGTTACGGGAAGGTGGACGGGCGGCTGGTCTATCTTTCCGCTCAGGACTTCACCCTGTTCGGAGGGTCGTTGGGCGGCGCCCACGCAGCGAAGATCTGCAAGGTCATGGACCTGGCGATGCGGGTCGGGGCGCCGTACCTGGGGCTCAACGACTCGGGCGGCGCCCGGATCCAGGAGGGGGTGGTGGCCCTCGGCGGGTACGCTGAGATCTTCTTCCGCAACACGATTGCCTCGGGGGTCATTCCTCAGATCAGCGTGATCCTTGGTCCGTGTGCGGGCGGGGCGGTCTACTCGCCCGGGATCACGGACTTCATCGTGATGGTCAAGAAGAGCTCGCACATGTTCATCACGGGCCCGCAGGTGATCAAGTCGGTCACCAGGGAAGAGGTCTCGATGGAGGACCTGGGCGGCGCCATGTCCCACAGCACGCGCTCCGGGGTTGCAAACCTGGTGGCGGAGGACGAGAAGAGCGCGATCGAGCTGGTGCGGCAGCTTCTCTCGTACCTGCCGTCGAACAACCTGTCGGATCCGCCGTTCGTGACGCCGACGGATCCTGCGGGGCGTGAGGAGGCCGATCTGGACGTCCTGGTTCCGGACAGTCCGGACAAGCCGTACGACATCAAGGAGGTCATCGGCCGCGTGGTGGACGACGGGGAGTTCCTCGAAGTCCACCCGTACTGGGCGGAGAACATCGTGGTGGGGTTTGCCCGGCTGGGCGGGCACAGCGTCGGGTTGGTGGCGAACCAGCCTGCGGTGCTGGCCGGCTGCCTCGACATCAACGCGAGCATCAAGGGGGCGCGGTTCGTGCGGTTCTGCGATGCGTTCAACATCCCGCTGATCACGCTGGTGGACGTGCCCGGTTTCCTTCCTGGAACGGACCAGGAGTACGGCGGGATCATCCGGAACGGGGCGAAGCTGATCTATGCGTTCTGCGAGGCGACGGTGCCGAAGCTCACGGTGATCACTCGAAAGGCGTACGGCGGGGCGTACTGCGTGATGTGCTCGAAGCACATCCGGGCGGACTACAACTTTGCGTGGCCGACGGCCGAGATTGCGGTGATGGGGCCTGACGGTGCGGTGAACATCGTGTTCCGCAAGGAGATCGATGCTGCGGAGGACAAGGGCAAGCGCCACGGGGAGCTGGTGGATGCGTACCGGGATCGGTTCGCGACGCCGTTTTTTGCCGCGGAGCGGGGGTACATCGACGACGTGATCGTGCCCAGGACGACGCGTGCGCGGCTGATCTCGGCCCTGGAGGCGGTTCGCAACAAGCGGGAGGATCGTCCTTCCCGGAAGCACGGCAACATTCCGCTGTGAGGGGGACCATGGAGGAGCTGGAGAAGGCAGCGGTCGTCGCTGCATTGCTGGAGGCTCTGGACGTCTCGGAGTCGGGGGTGACGACGGACGAGGGGTGGCGCTGGCGGGCGGCGTCGAACCGGCAGGATTCCCCGTGCTGGCACCCGCAATCGGAGTCGGCATACCGGATGGCGGGGCGGATGGCGATGTTCCGGGCCCGGAAGCCCGGGAGGTGGTAGGTCATGCAGAAAAA
>VGRX01000763.1 GCA_016875215.1 Deltaproteobacteria bacterium | reverse complement strand
GGGGGTCTCGAAGACCAGGGCGATTCGGACGGTCTTGCCTGCGAAGCCCTTCAGGCTGTAGGTGGTGTTGACGAACCCGGAAGTCGCGTCGCACAGCTTGGGGCTGAGGTCCGTTACTGCTCCGCCCGCGTCGTGGACCCGGAGCACGAGGTTGTCGAAGTTGCAGCCGCTCTCCTGGACCAGCGAGTAGTAGGCGAGCTTCAGCGTGGCCTCCATGCCGGCCGGAAGTGCGATCTGAGGACTCAGCGCCACAGCGTTTCCGACTCCGTGGTCGTAGGAGTAGTCGGTCGGGTTGCCAGCGTAGAGCGAGTACTTGCCGTCGGCCGAGCGCTTGTTCGAGACCGACCAGTAGATGTCGGGCGATCCGCCCCCGTTGATGCCGAAGAGCCAACCGGGCGAGCCCGCTTCGAAGCTCTGTTCGTAGAGCGTCACGCTGCTCTGGGCCGGGGCCGACTTGCACGAGCCGGCCGGGTCGCAGTACCCGGCCAGGCAGCCGTTGGCCTGGCCGCAGCTCTTGAGGGTGTAGATGCACTGGTTGGCACTGCAGGTTTCCGTGGTGCAGGGGTAATTGTCGTCACAGTCCTTGGGCTGAAGGCAGCAGGCGATGGCCCACGGGCCTGCCTTGCAGACCCCGCTCTTGCACACGTCCGGGGTGGTGCACAGGTTTCCGTCGCTGCACGCCGTTCCGTCGGGGGACGGGGAGAATACGCACCCCGTCGCAGTGTTGCACGAATCGTCCGTGCAAGCGTTTCCGTCGGAGCAGACCAGGGGGGAGCCGGTGCACGTCCCGTTGACGCAGGCGTCGCCGACCGTGCACTGGTTCGAATCGTCGCACGGACCGGAGGCCGAGGGGTGAGAGCAGGAGGGCATCCCGTCGGTGCCCGGCACGCAGACGTCCTGAGTGCACAGGTTGGAATCGTTGCAGTCATACGGCTTCCCGACGCACGCTCCGTTGGTGCAGGAATCGTCCACCGTACACACGTTGCCGTCCGAGCAGCTTCCCGTCTTGTTCGGGAAGCTGCACCCGGAGGCCGCCAGGCACTTGTTGTCGGTGCAGGGGTTGTTGTCTTCGCACACGATGACGGTACCCGCACACTTCCCTGTCCCGTCGCACTGGTCTTTTTCGGTGCAGGCCGAGCCGTCGCTGCAGGAGGTTCCCTTGGGCTCCGGAGTCTTGACGCACAGCCCGGTGGCGGGGACGCACTTGTTCTTCAGGCAGGCGGTATCCCCGGTCGTGCTGCACGGCGGGGGGACCGAAGCAGGGTCGACCACGCACTTGCCGTTGGTGCAGACAGGGACGCCATTGCACAGGTTTCCGTCATCCTTGCATTCGGCGGCGAAGTTGCACTCACACGTTCCGTTGTCGACGCTGACGCATCCCTTGCCCGGGTCGCACGAGTCGTTGGTGCACGGGTTGTTGTCGTTGCAGCTCACGGGGTTGCTCCCGACGCAGGTGCCCCCGCTGCACTTGTCGGTCTGCGTGCAGACGTTGTTGTCGTTGCAGGCGACCTGGTTGTTGGTGTGCCCGCACTGGCCGTTGGAGAGGTTGCACACGTCCGTCGTGCACACGTTGTCGTCGTCGCAGTTGGGCGGTGGGCCGGCCTTGCACACACCGGCGGAGCACACGTCGCCGACGGTGCACTTGTTGCCGTCCTCACAGCTCTGCGCGGGCGAGTCGGGAACGGGCGGGAAGATGCACCCCTTGGCCGGATCGCAGAGGTCCGTCGTGCACGAGTTGCTGTCGCTGCACGTGAGTGCGGCCCCTGTGCACTTCCCGTCCGCACACTTGTCATTCGTCGTGCAGGCATTCGAGTCGCTGCACGACGTCCCGGTGAGAGGTGTGGACGAGCAGCCGGTTGCCGGGGTGCAGGAATCCTTGGTGCACGGG
>VGRX01000762.1 GCA_016875215.1 Deltaproteobacteria bacterium | reverse complement strand
CCGCTGCTTCGCAGGCACGCTCTCTTGGCGACTGCAGTTCGGGTGGAGTAAGTTTGACGGTCATTTCGGTATCCATTAAGGTGGGGCAGACCGTTAGAGATAATATGACCGCGAGTTGGTCCGAGTTGCTAGTTTGGGAGTAGCAGGGAGTAGGGGAGACATAATTCATGCGAGAAATCTGCTGTTACCCCTAAGCCGGTGGCGAGCATCGCCGCCTGTGCAAGACACTGAGCGGAACCGTAGTGGGCGTATCGGGCGGGGACACGATCACCGTTCTGGATGCCTTTACCCCTGGTGGCTAATTTCCGGCTGGGCGAAGGACTCAGCCATGGGGACGAAACTCAACAATGCCCGCGGCGACACCGTCGCCGAGAAGCGTGCATTTCGTACAGCGTTTCGCCGCTGGCGTTGCACCGAGGGCATCATCAGCCTTATTCACAATGCCTCGGTCGAGCAGATTGGCAATGACAACTACCAGTAGCCGTCCTACCGCACCGGATACTGGCCGCGCTCGATGAACCGGTCGAAGGTATCGTAGGTGTTCTCCTCCCAGTCTCGCCCCCAGCGCGGCTCGAACTTGGGAACGATGAGGAGCGACAGCACGCGCTCGAAGGTGTCGGACGTGTGCTTCATCTCGCGCAGCATCTCCCCTTCTGGGGCATTCTTGAACCACAGGTTGGCCGGCACGATCTCTCCCTCCGGGCATTGGCGCACGGACATGTCGGCTGCCACGGTTCCGGGGAATGGTTCCAGCGGTCGATTCTTCGGATCCTCGATCCAGAGCCGTTGCAGTTTCGCGGACTTGCTGCGCGACCATCGCCTCATCATGCCATTGTCCCAATAGACCAGCACCGCACGCTCGCCCGTGATCTCGACGACGCGGATGCACATGGCCTCGAAGGACACGCCGTAGAAACCGGCGAGTTCGCTGATGAGTTCGAGGGTGATCTGCACCCTCTCGATGCGGGGGCGAACGTGGTTCGCGGGCATCAGGAGGTAGCTTGCGAACTGGTTGGCCTGGGCCTCGATGTCGGGCTCGCCGGTATCCTTCTCGGTGATGATGTCAGGCTCGCAGCGGAACTCGTCCTGCTTCTGACTGTGCAGGATGTAGTGGCCGAGTTCGTGGGCCTTGGTGAACCGCTGGCGTTCCGGCCTGACGTTCGTGCTATAGGTGAGCCACCACTCCTTGGCGTTATCCGGGTTCCGTTGCAGGAACCCATCGACACCTTTCCACGGCGCGCCGTGGATCTGCGTGATCGGATCGTCGCGGTCATAGGTCGTATGGCAGTTGGGGGCCATGGCATCGACATCGACCGGGAAACGCGCATCCCCCCAGGGCTCGATCCAGTGGGAGATTTCCATGGCCGCCTTGGCACCGGTCATGTCTCGCTTCTTCTTGTTCTAGCTCACTTCTCTTTCTGCTTCCTGAAAAACTCCAGCATCTTCCGATAGGTTTCCCGATCCTCGGTGTCCATGCCCATGTAGTTGCGGAAGAACGCGACGTCTTCTGGATTGGCCTCATCGCCGAGAGGCTCCGGCGGGGCCTCGCCCATCAAGTCTGCCGGAGTCACGTCGAGCGCCTTGGCGAGACTGTTGATGACATTTGCCGAGGTACGCTGAGCTGGTTTATTTTCGAGTTCCCAAATGTAGCTCTTGGACACCCCGACCGCCTGGCCCAGTTGCTCCATCGTCATCCCCTTTTCCAGGCGCAACCTGCGTACTCGGTTGCCGAACGGGGTGCTCACTTTCTCATCTCCTGTACTTCGATATTGCCGAATAGCCGCAGAATACCACGATAGGGAACTCAAGAGTAGATCATAGTTGACAAGCGGATTGCCGGGGGTAGAATTTCGCTTGAGTTCTCTTTAGTTGTATCGCAGTCTCACGAATTG
>VGRX01000761.1 GCA_016875215.1 Deltaproteobacteria bacterium | reverse complement strand
GGGGCATCGGAGCCGCGGACAACAGCTACACGTTCGACGGCGGGTACCACAATGATTGACCCGGGGCGACCGCGGATAATCGCCAGTCTCCGGGCGCATCGGGGAGTGCTGCAGATCCTGGCAGTCCTCCTGGCATCCTGCGCCGACCGTGGAGGCACGCCCCAGGTTCCTGACTTGGCTAACGAAACTCCGGCCCGTGTCGATGTGGCGCAGAGGGACGCCTCGGGCCAGGACGGGAGGCGGACCGATGATATGGACGGTCGCTCACCTGAGGCAGGCTGCATCCCGTCCTGCAAGCCGGGCGAATGCGGCGAGGATGGATGCGGAGGGTATTGTACCCCTTGTGCGACGCCGGCCCCCGGCACATCCGACGACCCATTCTTCGCGGTCCACTACACGTTCTGTGACGAGGCGACTCGAAAGTGCAAGGTTCCCGTTGCCGACTGCAAGGACGGATGGTGCCGCATTCCGGCCGGCAGTTTCATAATGGGTGTCAACGAGGGCTGCCCCTGGTGGGCGGACGACCCCCGGTGGACGGCGTGACGCGACCGGTGAGACTGACGCGTTCGTTCTACATCATGCAGACCGAAGTGACCCAGGCCGAGTGGACGGAAGTCATGAAGGACGAAGTCCCCAATACCTCGTGGTTCGCAGCCTGCGGCCCTCAGTGCCCGGTGGTCCGCATCACGCTCTGGGACACACTGGTTTTTGCCAACCTCAGGGGTGCGCTGGACGGCTTCGAGCCCTGCTATGAGTTGGTCGGATGCACTTTTGATCCGGTTGGCCACTTCTGGTGTGAGAAGGCGGCGGCCGTCGGGCCGGATTGTTCGGGATACCGAATCCCGAGCGAGGCGGAGTGGGAGCTGGCCGCCGGTGCCACCTCGGACAAGTGCATGCTCACTGGTCCTGCGTACGTCTACGACGACCGAACGCTGTGCTGCTCCGATCTTCATTTCTCCTATGCCTGGTGTCGGTACCACTGCGAGATCCACTACGAAGGCTGCATCCCACAGGACTCCGGCGACCAGAAGTGCTGTGGGGTCCACCCCGTGGCCCAACTCGCCCCGAACGCCTTCGGACTGTTTGATGTCATCGGGAACGCAGAGGAGTTCGTGGCAACGGAGAAGCAGGACAACAAGCTACCTCCTCCCCCCCTGGAAGTCGATCCTGGGCAGTTGGCAGTCATCGCCGGAACGGTGATGGACAAGGGAGGCACTTTCAAGATGGAACCTCCCTTCTTGTCTCCGTCGGTAGGATTGGGGCGTCCAACGGATTCGGTCAACATACTCACGGTGGCCGTCCCTGTGGGATTCCGGCTGGTGCGGACGGTGCCGGCCGGGGAGTAGGGCAGCGACCGCTGGGAATCGGTCGCCGGTTGCGACGTCCAGGTTAAAGGGTGGTCAAGCTGCGGCACCTGCTCGCCGGCACCGCGTGCGGTACGACCTGGTCCTGGCTGATCTGCAGAAGAGGGGGAACGGGTGAGCGGAAGCCTGGCGCCCTGCTCACAGCCACACCACGTCCCCGAAGATAGCGCATGGGTTGACCAAATGCTGGGAGATATGGTCAGGCCATTGACCATCTGCCCATTGGCGACTACAATGAACATCGGCACATCCTGGAAGACGGGTGCCGGCTGACCGAAGCAGCGGCAACGGAATCGGCGGCGGAGGCAAACCATGGACTTGGAGAGGATGTCGGAGCAGAACCCCTGGTGGGGAGATGAGGCGTCTCTGGTCAGGGATCCCCACCTGGTGCGCTACGACGGCCTGTCTTTGAAGCTGGGGCATCCGGTCGAGGAGCAGATCGCCCACGATTCGACGGGCATCCAGGTGTTGAGAGGGCCACGGCAGATCGGCAAGACCACCCTGGTGAAGCGGCAGGTACGGAAGCTAAAA
>VGRX01000760.1 GCA_016875215.1 Deltaproteobacteria bacterium | reverse complement strand
ATCCGAAGAGGAACGTCCATTGGAGAACCAGCACTCCGGGAAGAGCCATGAATTGCACTGAGTCGCTGAGCTTCATGAGTACCTCCAGGCATCGCTCGGGCTGCCCTCGGATCTGTCCTGAGCTTCGACCAAACAAGCCGGGAGCAACCAGTTCCTGCTGCCCGAACTGTCGTCGTTCAGTTGTACAAGGCCCCTCCATCCGGGGCACCTGCATCCTATGACAGCCATTGCCCCATGGTCAATGACTTCGATGCCCATTGGTTCCTGTCGAAGTCCGGTCCGTCGCCATAGGCTTCTGGCGGAGGAATTGGCATGAGCGACATCTTCGAGAAGGTCGGCAGAAGGATTCGGGAACTGCGGGAGGCGGTCGGGATGTCGCAGGCCCGGCTGTCCGACCTGTCCGGCGTTAGCACCGAGTTCTTGTCCCGGATCGAGAGAGGGCTCAAGGGCGCATCATTACTCACGCTGGAGCGAATCGCCGGTGCCTTCGGCATCGGACTCAAGGACCTCCTCGACCTCGGTACGGAGCCCCCATCTCGGAAGAAGGCATTGGCGCAACGGGCTGCAAAGCAGATCGAGGACGCTCCGGTAGCCATGGCTGTCCGGATCGCAAAGATCGTCGACATCCTGGTCGGGGCCGAAGTAAAGAAGTAGCCCCGCTCCGACTCAGTCACCCAGATCGAAGAGTGTGTCCCCGGGGGGGCCGGCGTTGCCACCGGCCCCCCCGAAGCACATTACCAGTAGTCATCCCTGGCGCACCGTTGCAGCCGCAGGTTGGCCTCGTACTCCTGCAGGTCCAGCCGGTCGAGGTGTTCCAGAAGGATCGGATCGGCTCCCAAGCCCGGAAGTTGCGGGAACCACTGTTGGGGTTTCGGTGCGGCATCGTGCCGCTCATAGTGGACTGCGTTGAGCATGGCCAGGAACGCGGAGCGGACCAATGCCTTCCCGACCGATTCGAGTAGTTCAATCAACATCTGAAACCTCCCGCCCGACCGCATGAAGCACCTCGCAAGTGTGCACCATCCAAGGTCAGGCTATCGTGACCGCCGCACGGGGCGACACCCACGTCGGCGGAGAAGTAGTTCGTGTATTCCGGCCTGCCCAAGCGAGACTTCAGGTAGGACCGTGGCGATTTCCTCGCTTCCGGTCCTGAACTCCCGGAGTCCACCTTGGAGAGCTTCGCCAAATCCCTACTCCAGGATCTCCCGGTCCCCGAGGAGTGCGCTACAAGACGCACCGCTCCTGGTCCTCCCGGAGATTCCTCCGGAGATTTGCAACCGCCCGCTCACGGAGTTCCCGACCGGCTCCCCGGGTGATTCCCATGTGCCGGCACACCTGGACTTCGGAGTGGCCTCCCAGAAGCCCGTGGAGGTACTGGGACTGCCTGGCCGGCAGCCCGGACACATCCTGGTGGAAATGATCGACGATCTCCCGGTCGATGACGTCATCCTCCACGCTGACATCGCCCGGAAGGTCCGGCAGATCCTGGCTCATCACGAATCTCCGGCGCCGGCTTTCGGTCCTGACGTAGTCGAGCATCGCCCCTCGGATCCTGCCAAAGGCGAACGTGCTGAACTTCGTCCCCCTTCTCGGGTCGAACCGGTCCAGGCAGAGCACCAGGGCAAGCAGGCCCTGGCCAACGACGTCGTCGATGTGAATGCAACTGGGATACATCCTCGTGACCTTGCAGGCCAGGGCTCGGGTGAACGAGATCGGGTCGCACAGGTCCGGGAAGACAGTGGACTTTGCCACGGAGTTCCTCCTTTGTTGGGGTTGTGGAAGCAGGACGGCGGGGAGCCCCCTCCGGATGATGAGCCCGAAGGGAGTTCCCCGCCGTCCCTGGGGGAAGAGGCGATGTCGAGCACCAGCAGCCGGGACTACCTGCCGCAGGCGTATCCGAATTCGCAGTCCTCG
>VGRX01000759.1 GCA_016875215.1 Deltaproteobacteria bacterium | reverse complement strand
CCCCCAGCGCATCCTCGTAGTACACGTTGCGCTCGGCTTCCAGCTTCGGCGGCATGGGCTTTCGGTCTTCCACCTCGGGGCCGGCCGGGATCTCGCCGAAGTAGCGGACCACCCACTCCTTCGCCGTGGCCGGGTCGAAGTCGCCCGCCAGCACGAGTACTGCATTGTTCGGGCCGTACCAGCGCTGGAAGAAGGCCTTGGCATCCTCCACCGACGAGTTGGCCAGATCCGTCATGCTCCCGATCACGTCCCACGAGTACGGGTGCCCTTCGGGGAAGAGCGAGCTCGCGACAACGTAGTCCCGCCATCCATACGGCTGGTTGTCCACCCCCTGGCGCTTCTCGTTCATCACCACCCCCTGCTGGTTCAGAAAGGCGGTGGTATCGAGCGCACCCATGAGGTAGCCCATGCGGTCCGATTCCATCCACATGATCATCTCGAGCGCATTCTTCGGGACCACCTCGTAGTACATGGTCCCGTCCTGGAACGTGAACCCGTTGAGCGTGCCGCCCGCGGCCTGGATCTTCTTGAAGAACTGGTCCTGGCCGACATTCTCGGATTCCTGGAACATGATGTGCTCGAACAGGTGGGCAAGGCCGGTCTTGCCGGGCGTCTCACGGGACGAGCCCACGTGGTAGAGCACGGCCAGCGCGACAATCGGATCCGAGTGGTCCTCGTGGAAGACCACGGTCAGTCCGTTGTCGAGCTTCCAGGTGGACGTGGGGACGTGGATGGCCTGAGCGATCTTCCTGGGCGAGGGCATGCTCCCGGTTCCCTGCGGGGGTGCACACGCAGCGGTCAGGGCGAGGCACAGCAGGCTGGAGCACAGCAGAGACGGTCTTCCGGTCATGAGTCCCTCCGCGAGTCCGGGGGGCATCCCCGGGGTAACGAACCCGCCGACTGTAGCAGGGACGACGCCCCATGTCATAGGGAAAGGCACGCAAGGCCCATGCGCAGGCTATGGTTGGGGCCGGATCGGGTTCACGAAGGCCGGGTTGCCCTGGCAGTCCACGACCTCGACCAGGTACCAGGCGAGGAATTCAGGGACAAGCGCGGGAGTCAGGTCGGCCCGCCGAGGACAATCCGCCACCACCGAGGACCAGACGATCCCCTTGGACGATCGCACCCGCACTTCGGCAATGCCCCAGGCGGCATGGATCGAGACGGGGAGGCGGAGCATGCCGTCCGGGTCCGGGGCTACGGCGGCGCCGGGCTCATACGCCGGGTAGACCAGCGGCCCGAACGTGGCCACGGCCCGGCCGGCCTTGAGCGCAGAGGCGAAAGCCCGGGGGGATGGAACGACACCCGGCTCGTCCTGCGTGACGTGCACACAGGTGCGGGCCCTCCCGGAGGCTTCGTCGCTCTCGACGGCATGCACGTCGTGGGTGTCGGAGCCGGCGGACAGCCAGAAGGCGCGGCCGGCATCCCAGAACCTGAACGCCTGCTCCAGCGCCTCGTTGTCGCTCGAGTCGAACTCGTCGTCCGCGTTGAGCTCGATGAGGTCGAAGTCCAGGGAGAACCCGCCCGGCACCGTTCCCTGGAGATCGCTGCGCAGGTAGGCGTTGCCGCCGTCCATGGGGTGGTTGGCCTGCACCAGGGCTCCCAGCCTGCGGGCCGCGGCGAAGATCTCCGCAGGGGTCGTGTCCGCGCTGTTGAGCCCGGGGTCCGCTCCGACCGGGAGCGGGAACAGGTTGAAATGCCCGAACGAAGGGGATACCTCGATTCCCGGAATGAACGGCAGGCCTCGGGATGCGGCCAGGCTCGAGATCGCGGCGTGGTTGCCGACGAAGTCGTGGTCGCTGACGTAGAAGTAGTCGAGCCCCGCTGCGGATTGGGACAGCACGAGCTGCTCCGGCGAGGTCGTCCCGTCCGCGTGGTCGGAATGGTGGTGCAGGTCCGCACAGTACCAGCCCCGGT
>VGRX01000758.1 GCA_016875215.1 Deltaproteobacteria bacterium | reverse complement strand
CGGCAGGTCGGGCAGCCGCACTCCCGGTCCGGGGGCTCGTCCTTGAGCCTCCAGGCCGCCTGCTTGACCGAGATCTCCCCGTTCCACGTGAACAACAGGCCGGTCCGCCCGCTGCGCGTCGGCAGCACGCAGTCGAACATGTCCACGCCCATGGCCACCGACTTGAGGATGTCCTCCGGACGTCCCACTCCCATGAAGTAGCGGGGGCGGTGCGTCGGCAGCCGCGAAAGCGAAGCGGCCAGCATCTCCAGCATCTGCTCCTTGCTCTCCCCCACCGACAGTCCGCCGATCGCCATGCCGTCGAACGGCAACGCGGACAGCTCCGCCGCATGCTCCCGGCGAAGGTGCGGATGCATCCCCCCCTGGACGATGGCGAACAGCGCATTGGCACTGCGTCGGTGCGCAAGGCACCGCTTCGCCCAGCGGGTGGTCAGCTCCATCGACCTGCGGGCATACGTCTCGTCCGCGTCCGCCTTGGGGCACTCGTCCAGCACCATCATGATGTCCGAGCCGAGCGTCTCCTGGACCTCGACCGCTTTCTCCGGAGTCAGCTCGTGCTTCGATCCGTCGATGTGGGAGCGGAACACCACCCCCTGCTCCTCCAGCTTCATCAGGGAGCTCAGGCTGAAGACCTGGTACCCCCCGCTGTCCGTCAGTATCGCCCCTTTCCAGGCCATCATCCGGTGCAACCCGCCCAGCGCCCGGACCACGTCCATCCCGGGCCGAAGGTACAGGTGATACGTATTGGCCAGCAGGATCCCGCTTCCTGAACGGGCCACCTCCCACGGGGCGATCCCCTTGACCGATCCCACGGTCCCGACCGGCATGAACACCGGCGTCTCGAACCCGCCGTGCGCGGTGCGTACCTGTCCGAGCCGGGCCGCGGTCCCGACATCCTCACGATCCATGGTCCAGCGGAATTCCGCCACGCCCAATCCTCCTGCAATGCCGGCCGACAGCCTCGCACTGCACCGCGGTCCGCGCAAGCCCCGACGCCGGCTGCGGGCATCGCCGGGCTCGCCCCGGGCCGCTGCTGACTTTAGCCGCCGCACGGTCGAAGTCAAGCCGAGCTTGACAGGACCCGCCAGGATGAATATAGTCGGCACAACCTTGAAGTATTTCTTGAGGAGATGAAGAGGCAGCACGGCGGTAGGACCGCCTGACCATGAACCCCAGAGGAGGAAAGAGCATGAAGAAGCTGTTGGCAGTGAGTGCGGCATTGGTCCTGGGAATGTTCGTAGCGGCATGCGACTTCGGCGAACCGGAGGAAGACGGCACCGTGACGCCGAACGAGGAGACCACTCCGGAACCGGACGAGACCGAACCCCCGCCGGAGGACGTGCTCGAGGGCACCTGCACCGTCGGGCAGAGCGCGGGCTACACCAAGGTCCGGATCGAGGACAGCCTGGAGAACCCCAGCCTCGAAGAGGGCAACTGCCAGGCCGGCAACCCGGGTGCGGACATCGACGCCGTCTGCATCTACGGACCCGATGCTGGGGAGCCTGGACCGGACGACGACGTCCTCAAGGGCTGCGGCGCCACGGTCGAGGAAGAGCCGTGGGCCGACAAGGTGTGCGACAACGACAAGGATGACCCCAACGAGGTGCTCGGCCCCCCCAACGGCATTGCCAAGAACGGGACCTTCACTGGCTACTTCTCGCTGAACGGCGGTGCGGTCATCATCGGCTTCGACGCGGGCGTCGAGGCGCTCTGCGGCGACAGCGTGCACGTGTGGGAGATGTACAACCCCGACGTGGCCGGCACGGTCGAGGATTACAAGATCACCCTGGGCACCGACGGCGGCCTGTGGAACATCGAGTCCGAGTGGGCCACCGGCGAGAACGACATCGAAGTGTCCTGGGAGTGGTAGTCCCCCCCTTTCCCGCCGGATAGTTTCATCCGCCCCGCTCGTGTCTCCCCCC
>VGRX01000757.1 GCA_016875215.1 Deltaproteobacteria bacterium | reverse complement strand
TTTTCGGCAGTGCCGTTGGGGCTGGTCACGCCGTCCTTGCCCTGGGCGTAAGCCGCGCTGCCGCCGCTCGTGCAGATGGCCCCGCCTCCGCCGCCACCCGCTGCAATCAGCAGCTTCTGCCCTGCCGGACGCCAGACGAAGCTGCCTCCGCCGCCGGTACCGGACTGGTTCGAAGTGTCGCCCCCGCGGTCCTTGCCCCGCCCGGCCACGACGACGGACAGGGCCTCGCCGGGAATCACGGTGAAGGTCCCCTTCATCCGGGCCCCCTTGCCGCCGGTCTGCGAGCATGGGTTGTTCTTTCCCCCCTGTGCGCCGAACGCCTCGATGGTGACTGACTCGATGCATGCGGGGACGGTGAACGCCTGAAGGCTCCCGGTGTAGCTCAGCGTCTGAGTCCCGTGCTGGACGACGCAGTCGGGAACGCACTTGCCCGCGTCGCAGTGCATGGCAGCGCCGCACACCTGGTTGTCCGGGACCGGGACGTGCACGCACCCCGTCACCGGGTGGCAGCTGTCCGTGGTGCAGAGGTTCGCGTCGTCGCAGTCGAGCGGGTCCGCCCCCTTGCACACCCCCTCCGTGCAGGCATCCTTGAGCGTGCAGGCATTCCCGTCGTTGCACGGTTCCGCGTTGTTCTGGTGCCCGCATCCGGTCTTCGGGTCGCAGGTGTCCGTCGTGCACATGTTCCCATCGTTGCAGTTGACCGGCTTTCCGCCTCCGCACTTGCCCGCGGCGCAGACCTCGCCCGACGTGCAGGCATCGGCGTCGTTGCACGGAAGGTTGTTGCCCGTATGCACGCATCCCGTGGCGAAGTCGCACGAATCGTCCGTGCAGGGGTTCGAGTCGTCGCACGACAGCAGCGTTCCCCCACACTTCCCGCCTCCACACTTGTCCCCCGTCGTGCACGCATTCGAGTCATCGCACCCCTTCTGGTTGGGAACGAACTCGCACCCCACCTTCGGGCTGCAGGAATCGTCGGTGCACACGTTGCCGTCGTTGCACGTGAGAGAGCCGCTCCCCTTGCACACGCCGAGCTCGCACTTGTCGGAGAGCGTGCACACGCTGCCGTCGTCGCACGGGACGGTGTTGAGCTTGTGCTGGCACCCGGTCAGCGGGTCGCACAGGTCCATGGTGCAGATGTTCGCGTCGTCGCAGGTCTTGACCGAGACGTACACGCACTTCCCCTTGTCGCACGCGTCACCCTCGGTGCACGCGTTGCCGTCGTCGCACGCCGCGTCCTGCGGCCCGTGCTGGCATCCGCCGAGCGGTGCGCACGAGTCCTTGGTGCATGGGTTGGCATCGTCGCAGTCCAGTGCCGGGCCTGACGTGCAGGCGCCATTGACGCACTGGTCGTTGACCGTGCACGGATTCTTGTCGTCGCACGCCGCAGCGATGGGCAGACTCAGGCATCCGCCACCGGGAAGACATGTGTCCGAGGTACAGGGATTCTTGTCATCGCAATCCACCGCAGTCTTCCCCACGCATTTCCCGGCCTGGCACTGGTCACCCGCCGTGCAAGCGTTGCCGTCGTCGCAGTTTTTGGCATTGGGCTTGTTCTTGCACCCTGTCAGCAGGTCGCACGAATCGTCGGTGCACTCGTTCGCATCGTCGCACGACATCGGAGGACCGCTCTTGCACGCACCGTTCGCACACACGTCGGGCTGAGTACAGGCATCGCCGTCGGTACAGGCCTTGTTGTTGGCGTTGTGCACGCAGCCGTTTTGAGGATCGCAGTAATCGTCGGTGCACGGGTTGTCATCGCCGCATGCCAGGGGGACGCCGCTTCCGCACACGCCGGCGAGGCACTTCTCACCTACCGTGCAGGTCTTCCCGTCATCGCAGGCGGCCCCGTCGTTGACCGGCATGGAAGAGCACTTCCCGCTGACCGGATCACACTCGGCGTGGAGGCAGATCGGTCCTCCCGGAGGGG
>VGRX01000756.1 GCA_016875215.1 Deltaproteobacteria bacterium | reverse complement strand
CGAGATCCTGGAGCTCCTCGACCTTGGCGAGGACCTCGGAAGCGACGGGTGAGCGGATCTTCTGGAAGATCTGGAAGGCGCGCACGAGCGCGGCCAGTGCGTCGTCGATGCGGCCCAGGTCGCGATACGCGAGGCCGAGCTGTGCGAGCGTGCGGGCCAGCCCGGGCCGGTCGCCGATCTCCCGCTCGATCTCCTGGGCCTGGCCATAGTGGGTGATGGCATCGTCAAGCTCGCCGCGCTTCATGTGCAGGTTGCCGATCTGGTGGAGGGTCGCTGCCATTCCGGCCCGGTCCCCCTCCCTGGTCTTCATCTCGAGCGATTCGTGGTAGGTGACGAGCGCCTCGGCCTGGAGGCCCTGCGCCTCCCTGAGCCGCCCGATGTGATGGAGGACGCGGGAGACGCCGGCGTTGTTTCCGGCGGCTTCCTCCAACGCCCGCGACTTCTGGTAGAGGTCTTCGGCGGCTTCGAGCTTGCCGGCCATCTCGAGCACCATGGCGATCTTGCGGTAGCCTGCGGAGACGCGGTCCGTCAGGTTGAGCTCCTGGTCGATCTTGAGCGCTTCGTCAAACGCCTTCACCGCCTGCTCGAAGCGCGAGCGGAGGTAGTAGACGTATCCCTTCTGCGCAATGGACTGGGAGAGCTGGGCGCGGTCGTTGATGATCCGGAAGTTGTCGATTGCCTGGTCGAACCACTCGAACGCGGAATCGTAGTCGCCGCGGTTCTGAGAACTGATCCCGAGCCAGTGGTAGCAGGTGGCCATGCCGCCGAGGTCTGCCTCCTGCGAGTAGATCTGTGCCGCCCTCAGGAGGAAGAGGCGGGCCTGCTCGGCATCCCCCCGCTCGATGTGGGTCCGGGCAACGCGGACGAGGTAGTCCGCCGCTTCCTTCCCATGGAAGTTCTCGAGGACCTGGCGGGTCTCTTCCGGTTCGGGGACATCGCTCAGCGGAGTGGCGTCGACCGGAGGAGGGGGGGCCGGCGCAGCCGGCGCGTCCGAAAGGGGTTCTTTGCTGGGAGCCGGCCAGGCGAAGTACCCGGCCTTGGACTTCCAGAACGCGGTCGCCTTGTCCGCCAGGACGCGAACGGACCCGGGGGCCACGGCGAGGACCAGCGGATTCCTGCCGAGTCCGGCCTTGGCGGCAGCGGCAATCAGCTCCGCGGCGGTCTCGGTCATTCCCTTGGATTCCTGCTCGCCGGGGAAGCCGTGGAGGAAGAACGCACGCTCCTCGGCGGTGCCGTCCGCCACGACCTCCTGGAGCAGCTTCTGGAAGGAGGGGCGGGAGGTCACGACCAGGCATTCCCACCTGATCTTGGGGAACGCCCGGTTCAGGAGCTGGAAGGCCTGCTGCGCCTGCTCCATGGTCGCACAGCGGAGGACTACCGTACGGTTGGCAGCGACTCCGGCAAGCGCCTGCCCGACCTTGCCGAGGATATCCTTGACCTGCAGTCTGAACTTGTCGTCCTCGGCGGACCGGGGCGGTTCACTCCTGCTGTCGCCGGCCGGAGACATCAGAATCTGCCCGAGAGGTTGAACATCGTGGCCCACTGGAGGGTCTGGCTGGCCCGGAACCGGTTCCCGACCTCGTCCAGGCCCTCTATGTACTTCGGATTGTATTCATTCGTGTAGATTGGCTTCTTATCGCTGTCGTAGTCAATCAGCGCCTTTTCGGTCACGACGCCGTCGCCGTTGAGGTCTTTGCCGGCATCGGCGAAGGTGATGAAGTGGGGGGTGACGTAGGCGAGGTGAAACTTGAGACCGATTTGAATATACTTGATCGGCTGTATGTCCACGCCGGCCCAGAACGAGAACGCGTTGTAGTGCTCGACGTCGGTGATGCCGTCGGTGCGTGCAAAGGTGCTGTCAGACGCTGTCTTGTCGGCATTGATGGTGTAGGTGCTGTCCCAGCAGCCGTTGGAGGGGCGGGAGGGG
>VGRX01000755.1 GCA_016875215.1 Deltaproteobacteria bacterium | reverse complement strand
GGGTGTCTGCGGCCCGCAATCCTGCGAGCACGTGGACGCAGTCTCCCCCGCGTCGCACTTGCCGTCCCCGCAGGTGGTGGAGGTCTTGCAGTCCGCTGGGCAGGTCGCCGTGGTCTCCCCGCTCTCGCACTTCCCGTTTCCGCAGGCCGGGCCGGTGACCTTGCTGCAATCCTGGGGATAGTCCCCCGAAGGATCGCCGGTGCCATTGGTCCCGCAATCGTAGAACGATGCGCCGGTCTGCCAGCCGCACAACGGCTTGTTCGAACAGTTGATCTGCTTGAGCTCCCCTCCCTCGCAGTACTTGAGGGTCTCCCCGTCGCAGCACCCCTGGTAGGAGATGCTGCCGCACGCCCCGCCGCTGCAGTCCTTGGGGCAGGTCTGCGCGTTCTCTCCCGCATCGCACTTGCCGTTGCCGCAGTTGGTCGGTCCGGTTCCGGTGTCGTAGCAGACCCCTTCGCCCGAAGGGGGAGGGGTGGTCAGCTTGACGCACGTGTAGCCCGACGGACAGCCGGTACCGCCGTTGGGGTCCTTGCAGTACTGCGTGCAGAAGTTCCCGGTCTGTGACTGGACGCACACCATGCCCGACTGGCAGTCGCTGCCCGACGAGCAGGGGGCACCGAGCTTCCCTTCGTTTCCGGTCGTGCAGTCCTGCGGGCAGCTCTGCTCGGTCTCTCCGGCCTCGCAGTAGCCGTTGCCGCACTTCGCCTCGACCCCGCCCGGGTCATACTGGTTGATGATCCCCTGGAGCCAGGTCGCGTGGACGTCGATCCGCGTGTTCCACCCGTTCTGGGTGCAGTTCGGGTCCCCTGCGGAAACCACGCTGATCACCTCTTCCGTGCCGCCGGCGTTGAGAAGCGCCGGCCCCCCCGAATCGCCCACGCACGTGTTCTTCGGATTGTTGGAGCTGGTGAAGTTCCAGAACCCCTGCGAGTTCACGTCTCCGATGGTGCTGCCCACCGAGTACTTGTAGCCGCTCTGATTCTGGTAGAGGCTCGACTTGCCGAAGCCGACAAAGGTCACCGCCTTCCCCTCGGTCCCCACCAGCGACGAGGTCCGGAACTTCATCGGAGCCACCGGCGCCTTGTCTTTAAGGATCACGACCGCGATGTCGTGAACGTCCAGCATGTAGCCGTCGACCGGCTGCTGGCCGTACTGCGGATGCGGGATCGACTTGGTGATGGTGAGGGTGGTGGACGGGTAGTAGATGTCCTGTCCCAGCGTGAACCACTTGGGCACCAGCCCGCCCGCCATGCAGTGGGCCGCGGTCACGACGACCTTGGAAGAGATCAGCGTCCCGGTGCACAGCGTCGAGCTCGTCATGACCGCGCCGACCGCGGGGTGCCCCGTGTCCGGAGACCCTCCGATGATCGGCTGGTGCTCGGTGACCGGGAAGATCGCAGGAGGACCGTCCTCGCACCCCGACAGCGCAAGCTGCCCGATTCCCAGCAACGCCAGAGCAAGCCGAAAGCCCGAACCCCGCATGAGCCGCACCTCCCTGACCGGCAGCCTGCTGCCGCACCGCACCATGTTACGCACACAGGCCCCTTCTGGCAATCAATTGACTGTGATCCGGAAACCGCTATCCTACACGCCCAGAGGGAGGTCCGAATGAGAGACCACATCATGCGGCGGATCGTCGAGGAACGGGAGGTCGGCAAGGTCCCGCTGCACCTCCTCATGCCGCGCCGGATCACCCGGATCCTGCTCGTCTCGAGCCTGTACGACTCCTTCACGTTCGAGGAGGAGGGTGCGCTCTCCGAGCAGATCCTGGCGGAATACCTCGCACTCAACCTCAGCACCGCACCGCGGGTGGAGCGCGTCTCCACCGGCCCCGAGGCACTCGAGATCCTCCGACAGCGCCCGTTCGACCTGGTCATCTGCATGCTGCGCCTGGGCGAGATGGACATCCGGGACTTCTCCCGCGAGGGGG
>VGRX01000754.1 GCA_016875215.1 Deltaproteobacteria bacterium | reverse complement strand
GTGCCCGGCGTCGATACCGCGTCCCCCTGCCGCCACTCGCAACGCCGCGTCCGGAAAGCGTTCCCACCACTTCACCCCCGCGAAGCGGGTTGGTTCAACCCAGGGATGGACCTGACAACCCCTTGGCGTCACGCCGGCTGGCAGGCGCCTGCGGCGCCCCGGCGCGGTCGGTGCAGGGGCGTCGTATGCGTATCGCGACGGCGCCGGCAGCCGTCGCGCCGCCCGCCCGCCGCACTTCGCGCGGCGGTCGCCAGGGGTTGCAGGTCATCCCCCAGCCGTTCGGCGGGCGCGAGCGCGACCCCGTTCGCGACGCCGGGGCAGCAACACGTCCCAGCGCGCCGAGATGATCCGAATCCATCACCGCTGCTTGAAGGCGGTCAAGGTCGCGCCCTGCCCGCTCTTCGAGAAGATCGAGATGGCCGTGGTCGGCGACCAGTTCGTGTCCGAGCCCAAGGAAGATCTGCGGCAGCCGGGGCTCGACCTGCAGGCGCACAAGCCTATCCCCCGAGATCGCCGGAACCACCGCCCCCAGTGCGGCCGCGCCCGCGATCCGCCTTGACCACTCCCGGGCAAGCGGGCTCAAGGTCGGGACGACCCTGCCACCGCCCGTACGCGACTGGACCGTCCACGGTGCAACCCGGGACTCTGCGAGCTACCCGGGAACTTCGCCACGATGCCACGTGGGCGTCAACACTGGTTGAGATGCCCGCACTGGCCCGTTGCAGGGTCGAAGGTGTCAAGCGTACACGGGTCACTGTCGTCGCACTCGGGCGGCGTGGGGACCGTCTTTGCGGGGCGCATGCCTATAAATGGCGACTGCGAAGATCCAAGTGAACGACTTGCAGCCCGAACTTGCCCGGCGTTCGAAAGGTAGTGGCCGCCGCGGGCCACTCGGTCAGTGCCCGACGCTGGGCCGCCGAGGGGATCTGTCACGGGCTGCGTCGAGTACGAAGAATACCAATCCCAGACCCACTCTTCCACGTTGCCGAGCATGTCGTAGAGGCCCCAGGCGTTTGGCTGCTTGCCCTTCATCGGATGCGTGATGCAAGATGGGTTGTCCTTGCAGTCGGGCCTCGGGGCTTTCGTGCCGCTGTTACCCTGGAACCACGCTATCGAATCCAGGACGGGGTTCGGCTGCGTGCAGTCCACCACGGGCGACGTTCCGTTGTAAGTTCCGGAGGTCGTTCCGGAACGCGCCGAGTACTCCCACTCGGCTTCGGTTGGCAGGCGGTAGCCCGTGCAGGAGAGGCCCGCGAACGGGATGTCTGACGGGCACTCGAAGTCGAGCGTCCCAGGAATCCCGGTGCACGACGACATGTCGTAGCAGGGCTGCAGGGACCGGGCGATGGACATCGCGTTGCAGTAGGCCAGCGCCTCCCACCAGGAGATGTGCACCACGGGGCATGCCCCGCACTGCTTGAACGGTGGGGCGTAGCCCATCAGCGTCTGCCACTCGTCCTCCGTCACCTCCGTGGCCTTGAGGCAGAGCCCCCGGCTGATCGTCACCTTGTGCTGCGCCTCGAGAGGCCCGTATGGGGAACGCCCCGGCTCGTCGAGCGGCGAGCCCATGGTGAAGGTTCCGGCCGGAACGAACTCGTACCCGGGTTCGCACGTGCAGTGGCCGTTCACGCAGCCCTGCCTGGCGGGACAGGGGTTGCCCTCGTCGGCTTCGCCGTCGCAGTCGTTGTCGGTGCCGTCGCAGACCTCCGTCGTCGCACCCTGCTTCGGGTCGCAAGTCTGGGGCAGGCCGTCGCTGCAGTTCTGCACCGTGTGCAGACATGCGCCCGAGCCGCATGTCGTGGTCCCCAGGCCATTGTCCACCACGTCATCGCAGTCGTCGTCGATGCCGTTGCAGACCTCGGCGGTCGCTCCTTGCATCGGGTCGCAAGTCCGGGGCAGGCCGTCGCTGCAGTTCTGCACCGTGTGCAGGGGG
>VGRX01000753.1 GCA_016875215.1 Deltaproteobacteria bacterium | reverse complement strand
GGGGTTGATACTCAGATCCGAGTCCCCTATAGTGGAGCCATGGTTCCGGGGGCAAATCGCTGGCTTTGGTCGTTTGCGGGCATTGTTGCGCTTGCTCTGGTTGCGGGGTGCGGGTCGACTCCTTCTCCCCGGCTGGTCGGAGATGGCAACGGGGCCTGGGATCTTCCTTTGGCGCCTGCTGACGGAATGGAGGAAGAGGGAGGAGCGAAGTTCTGTGACGGTGCCGGCTGCGTGGCCCCGGACGGGGGCGTGAAGGAGTGGGCCGAAGGCGACATCGTGCTAGCTGAAGTTCTGACGGACCTCTGGACCAAAGAGCACGGCGCCGGTGCGGAGACGGCAGGGGGTCCAGAGACGGAGGATTGGGGCGACGATTCCCCGGACTGCGGTCAGGATGACACCGACGGGGATGGCGTACCCGATTGCATGGACAGCTGCCCCTTTGACCACAACCCCGACCAGGAGGACCTGGATGGGGATGGCCTCGGCGATCTCTGCGATCCGGACCAGGACGGCGACGGCGTGCCCGATGCCGATGATTGCGACCCGACCGATGCCGCCGTCTTTTCCGGTGCGGAAGAGCTGTGCAACGGAGTTGACAACGACTGCAACGGGTTCGTGGATGACGGCATTGCGAGTATCTCGTGCGGGCTTGGTCTCTGCGCAGCGGAAGTGCCCGGTTGCCAGGACGGCGTTGTACCGGCGTGCATCCCGCTCGAGGCCTCGTCACCGGAGATCTGCGACGGCCTGGACAACGACTGCGACGGCGAGACGGACGAGGAGTTGGGGCAGACCACTTGCGGAGAGGGACCCTGTGTCGTGACCGTGGACAACTGCGTGGGGGGAATCCCAGTGGAGTGCATCCCCGGCCCGACGCCACCGGGAACATGCGATGCACCGCCCGCGGCATGCAAAGCAACCACTTACGGGACGGATATCTGCGGGAACTCCTGCAGCAAGGTCGGCCCGGCCAAGTGCTTCACCGTGCACCAGGCCTGCTTCGACCAGAACCCGGGAAGCCCGACCGATGCCACACAGTGCAAGACGCCGAAGGGAAAGTGGAACTGCGGGCTGACTTGCGAGCAGTGGCCCAACAACATCGGTGCGGATTGCGTCTACTGCAAGAACATCCTCTGCCAGCCGGCCGGCGGACTGGATACCGCCCAATTCCTGTGCAACAACCCGTCGGCGCCGGCTACTCCTTAGGGTCCGCCATGAAGTCAACCAGGGGAATTCGTACGCCGATGCATCCCTTCCGGCGGCGTTGCGCCCGCCGTCGCCTGCGGCTATGGCGTGGCAGGCCCTCCTCGACATAGCACCACTATGCCTCGTCGTTGCGCCTTGCCGGAAGGGCGCCTCGGCATCCTCGGTTCGATCTGTTTGTTTTGCGGCGGACCCTTAGGAGGCCGGCTGGAGGGCCGGCCGGAGGGCTCGGGCGGCGCACTCGAGGAGCTCATCGGGCGCGCTGCCGTCCTCCGGGAAGGCTGCCAGGCCGAAGGAGCAGCTCACCTGCTCCGGGCCGCAGGCCGGTAGACGGGTGACGGCATCGTTGAGCCGCTGGACCAGGATCTGCGCTCCCTGGCGTGGGGTTTCGGGGGCGAGCAGGGCGAACTCCTCGTTGCCGAAGCGGGCGACGATGTCGTAGTCGCGGCAGTTGCTCTTGAAAGCCTGGCCAAGCCGCCGGACGAGATTATCGGCGAAAAGCTGTCCCTCGTTCCGGCAGAGTCGACCAAAGCCGTCGATTCCGGCCAGGATGAGGCTGATGGCGCGGCCGGTGCGCCGGGCCCGACCGAACTCCCGCTCCATGAAGGCAAGGAAGGTCTGGCGGTTGAAGAGCTCGGTCAGGCCATCCATCTGGGCCATGCGCAGGAAGAAGTCCCGTTCGCCGGCCTTGCGACGAAGGGCCCTGACTTCCAGGGCCTTCTCCACCAACACCTG
>VGRX01000752.1 GCA_016875215.1 Deltaproteobacteria bacterium | reverse complement strand
CCCCCCGCGGTGATGTGGTTGGTCATCAGGAGCAGCTCACCGTCCGCGCTCCAGACCTCCGCCCGATAACGGCCCGGCCGGGAAGTCTCGAAGCGCAGGGCTGCCTCCGTGGCCCGGTCGAGGGAACGGGCCGCAAGCGGTTTTCCGTCGCGCAGGATGGCGAGAATGCCCGAGGTCCTCTCCGGTACTTCCACCTGCACGTCGAGTGCGCACTGGGACCGCTGCCGGCCGGACAGGCATTCCCCGATGCCTGCGGTGCGGCCGTGAGACTCGGCAGAGAATCGCACCATCGGCCCAGAAGTCGCGAACACGCGTCCCGCTCGAAGTGCCGCCAGGATGCTCGACGGATTGCATTCGTCCGCAAGCACGGCCGTGACCGGAAACCGCACCGACGGAGTATCCTCCTGCCGCTCCGAGTGCCAGTCACGGGCGCTGATGGGAACGAGCCGGATCCCCTGGGCCCAGAGCCGGTCCCAGAGCGTCCGGGTCGCAATGATCTCCGGGGTCCGGACCTTCCACGCACCGGACCAGACCTCGAGCAGGCGGAATCGGCGGTAGGGAACGGTCCCCTTGCGGAACCCGCAGCCGACGCACGCGGGCGGGTCGATGGCATGGGGATGGGCCAGGCTTGGAAGGGCCCCTTCGGCCGTCGCCTCCTCGATGGCCTGTCGGATCCGCTGCCTCCCGTCCAGATCGTGCCACTCGTGGCAGCGGGTCACCCCGTAGTTGCAGAAGTGGCCGAAGAACGTGGTCATCTCCTCGCCCGCAATCTGCACCACCGGCGCGTCGGGCGAGAACTCGGCATGGCCGGAGGTGGTGTTGTGATCCGTCAGCGCCACGAAGTCGAGCCCCAGAGCAGCCGCCCGCTCCGCCTGTTCGGCCACCCCGAACACCCCGTCCGAGTGCCTCGTGTGCGAGTGCATCTCCCCCACGAACACACCGGGCACGCGAAGGCGCGGGGGCCGGAACCCTACTTTGCGGATTCGCGGTCCGGACTTGCGGGGCAGCCGGGAGCCTGTCCCCGGATCGGAGCGAAGCTCACCGACTGCATTGTCCTCGCCGGTCCGTGGGTGCGGTCGCCCGAGGCGTGATGGGAGCAGGCCCTGCCTGCCCTGGTGGCCCAGGATCTCCAGGGTGGCCAGGGCGGGAACGTGGAAGATGTACCAGGCCTCGACGACGAGCCGCCACGTCCCGGGGACGACTTCCGCGGCAACGAAGCCGGGCGATGATCCGGCTGCGCACAGGAACGCGGGCGGAGCATGCTCCTTGTCCGGGGCGTCCCAACGGCCCACGTAGCGCCCGGAGGGATCATGCACCGTCACGTTCAGCAGGTTCGCCACGGCGACCAGGAGCTTCTCAAGCCCCCGCATCCGGATGACGGCATCCGGGATGAGCTGCAGCATCGGCCATGCCTGCAGCGCGTATCGGTCGGCAGCCCGGTAGACTGCCGCACTGTCCACTCTCGCATCCCGGCAGAACCCGGGTACCAGTCGGCAGCGGATCTCCAGGCGCTCGATACCGGGCGGCACCTCGAACGACAGCGGCACCATCTCGCCGACCTTGCGGGGCTCGAATGTTCGCTTCCAGGACAGCAGCGTCAGAGGCTTTGCCATTCCCCGACCTCCACCGGGCCATCATGCCACGGTTCTGCTCCACGGGCGAGCGGCGATTGTGGCGACCCCCCCGCGCGAAATCACGCGTCGTGACGATAACAGGTCCGGGGAGATGCCCTGTTGACGTCTACACGGATTGGTGTAAACTGAGCATGAAGCGGCGGGAGCTCGAGAGAAGGTTGCGGAAGTTGGGTTGGCAGCTCTTGCGCCATGGAAGCCGGCATGATCTCTGGGGCAAAGGGGAGCGGGAGGTCGTGGTTCCGCGGCACTCGGAGATCAACGAACACACCGCCAGGAGCATCCTGGCCGAGGCGGAGGGGGG
>VGRX01000751.1 GCA_016875215.1 Deltaproteobacteria bacterium | reverse complement strand
AGCAAGCTCGAGAATGTCGAGCACTTCCACCGCCGCGGCGTGCTCATGCTCACCATCACGCACTTCGTCTCCAACGGCATCGCGGATGGCAACTGGTCCCCGTACCGGCCGCTGGGAGGGCTGTCCGGCTTTGGCCGCGAGGTGATCCGGGAGATGGAGCGGGTCGGCATGGTCGTGGACGTGGCCCACTGCACCGACAAGGCACTGTCCCAGGTTTTCGAGATTGCCACCCGTCCGCTCCTCTGTTCGCACGGGGCGCTTCGCCGCTACAAGAACATCGAGCGCAACCTGACGGATGACCAGGTCCGGGCGCTGGCTCAGCAGGGTGGGCTGTTCGGACTCATCTTCTTCCCGAAGTACCTGGGGCGCTCGGGGCGGGACATCCGCTCCGTGGCCCGCCAGGCCGCGGACGTGGCGGAGCTGGTCGGTGTGGAGCACCTCTGCCTGGGGAGCGACATGGACGGCTACACCTACACGCCGATGGGATTCCGGGATGCCTCCGACTGGCCCCAGGTGACCCAGGCGCTCATCGATGTCGGCTTCGACGACGTGGAGATCCGGGGAATCCTCGGAGAGAACTTCCTTTCCTGGCTCGAGGCCTTCGAGCAGGGGAACAAGACCTCCTGACGTCCTTCTGAAAGACCGCCGGCGTCTCGCCGGCATCATGTTCAGAACCGATCCAAACCCCGGTTCGTACCCATCCGCCCGTCGCTCACCCGTTGGGGGAAGAACGGTGCAACTAACCGAAAACAAACGTGAAGTGAGCCAGTTTCCGACACTCCTGCGTCATCATGACGATAACAGGTGCGGCGGGAACAAGACGCCGGCAGCGGACACCATGCCGGCAGCACTGGAGGAGGGACGGATGTCATGGAAACCAGCGAACGCAAGACCGTGCCCGTGACCGTCTGCTACTGGGAGGATGGGGGGACTCGACCGGCGCTCCGGGCAACGCGCACCCTGCCCGTGGAGGCCGGTTCCCCGGTCATCTGGATCTGGGGCAGATTCGCAGGGTTCTTCCGGGACCTCGTCCAGCGCCTCCTGAACCCCGAGGAGAACTTCGTCTTCCAGATGCAGGGAAACGAGGTGTTCTGGTTCACTCCGGTCGAGCAGCCCGTGGTGCTCCACGTCCGCCGACGGTCCTCCTGCTGATCACGGCCAGTGCAGAGAATTCGTAGCGGCCAAGAAATGCCGGTCAGTCTCCTCAGTCCCGAGGGATGGGGCCGTCGTCCCACTCCCCGTAGATGGCCATCTTGCCCTTTCCCGTGTGCTTGATGTGATAGAGCGCTTCGTCGGCCCGGGCAATGAGCGTCGCCGCATCCTCCCGCGTATGGTCGGGAAAGCTCGCCAGGCCGACGGACATCCCGAACGAGAGGCTCTCGTCCCCGGCCGGAATCCGCTCCCCCGCCACGCGCCGCAGGATCCGTTGCGCCAGCACGGTCGCACCTGCCGCATCCACCTCGGGAAGGATGACAGAGAATTCGTCCCCGCCATATCGGCAGGGGATGTCCATCGAGCGGACCTCGGTGAGCAGGATGTCCGCTGCCCTGCGAAGCACCAGGTCCCCCACCGCGTGCCCGTAGCGGTCGTTCACTGCCTTGAAGTCGTCGAAGTCGAGCAGCATGAGCGTGAAGTGGCTCTTGTAGCGTCGGGCGCGGGCCACCTCCTCGGCCAGGCGGCGGTCGAAGTACCTGCGCACGAAGAGGCGGGTCAGGCCGTCGACCGTGGCCAGCACGTACAGTCGGGAGTTCTGCAGCGCCACCGCCGCCTGGAGCCCCACCATCTTGACCAGCCCGAGGTCTGCATCCGTGAACGACTCGGGCTCGCGCGACCAGGCCACGAGCACGCCGATGGTCTGCTCGTACACCTGGATCGGAACCCCCACCCACGACTGGCCCGCCAGCGCCTGCCCGTCGACGTGATTCAGGCTCAGCCCCGA
>VGRX01000750.1 GCA_016875215.1 Deltaproteobacteria bacterium | reverse complement strand
TTCCAGAGCCTTGTAGCACCGGTAGGCTTGCGCGTAGATCTCGAGGACACGCTCCATGGACGCTTCAGCCAGAAGGGGAAACCAGATCTGTGATACGGAGCTCGAGATCAGACGGGCGCCTTTGCAGCGGGAACCGGCGGTGTGGCCGTGCCGCCTGGCGAACGCCGCATCCAGCTCTTCGTCGGTGACCTCGGATCGGGCCCGGACCCGCAGCATCACGATGCGCTGGCGAAGTACCTCTTCACGCATGGCGGCCACATACTCATCCAGGGACCCGTAGCCCCGGGCTCGCAGGAACGCCAATACCTCAGCAGGGTTCTCTGTCATGGCCTCGCGCAGCTTCCCGGCCTGTCGGTCTACCTGATCGTCCACGGACAGCCCTTCTTCCTCCGCTTCCAACAGGATGAGGGTGTTGTTCACGAGGTTGTCCCGGGTCTCCGCCTGAAGCTCGCGAAATTCCTGCTGGACCTCGTCGGCATCCATTCCTCCGGCCTGTCGGGCCCTCAGGAGAGCCACCTGAAACTCCATGGCCGCAACCAGATCAGAGCGGGTCACGACCTTCTCCCCCACGATGGCCACCACACCGTCGATCTTCGTTCCGTCCGCAGCTTCCTGCCCCGACGCATACGGCGTCGCCCGACACATCACGCCGGTCACACACAGCACCCCCAATAACCACCGCATGGTTGCTCCTCTGTCCGGAGTGCTACTCCGATACCTCTGTTTCTTCGATACTCTTCACCCGGGCCTTCAGCGAGGAGGAGTCGGGCATCCCGTCTACCGTGACCGACCCCAGAACCGATGTTTCGATGTGCCAGGCATCCTCCGCTACCACATCCTCCAGGAACTGGCGGCGAGCCTGCTCCTGCTTCTCGGCACGGATCTCCTGCCGAAGCTCATCGGTGACGGCTTCCAGAGAGAGATCTACCTTCTCCCGGCGGTGCGTCACCATCAGAATGTGATACCCCCGGGAGCTGCGAACCACGCTGCTCACCTGATCCGTGTTGTGCATGGAAAACGCCGCAGCGACGATGGCGGGATCCACCAGTCCGTCGCCGTCGGTGGTCCCGTCACGACCGAAGTACAGGAGATCTCCTCCCCGCTTCTTCGTCACCTCGTCCTGACTGTAGGCCCGGACGAATTCCCGGAATACCCGGCGGGCGTTGGTTCCTGGCTCCGTCACCTTCTCCCGGAGCTTCTGCAGAATCTCCTCGGCCTGCTTCTGGTCCGCCACCATGATGTGGGAAGCCCGGACTCGCTCGGGACGCTGAAACCGAGAGGGATCCTTCTGATAGCGGGCAAGGATCTCTTCGTCCGTCACAGGGAAGTTCTCCTCGGATTCGAAGCGGTCCCGAAGGAACTGCCGAACCATCTCGGTCTTCATGGCCAGACGCACTTCCACGTTGTCCACGTATCCCGCTTCCACCGCCTGCTGGGCCAGGGTTTCGAACTTGATCATGTTCCGCAGCACCTCGGTCTTCTTCTCGAGGCTGGAGACTTCCCGTCGCTGAAAAGCGGGTACTCGAAGCATGTACTGCTGGAACTCCTCCACGGAGATGGTCTGCTGGCCGCTCCAGGCCACGGTCCCTTCCATGCCCGTGGGGGCATTGGGCGAGGTCACGGTTTCGGACTTCCGCTCAAGCTTGCGCGCTGCCGTCTCTGCTGTCGGGGAACCCTCTGCCGACCCCTCCGATGTCCCCGTAGAAGCCCCCTTACCGGTCCCGACCGAGGTGGCCTGTTCTGTGCCGGACACCGCTGGTTCTTCCTTCTTCTCCGCGTTGGCCTCCGCTGCCGTCGCTCCCGGGGTTGCTGCGGCCGCCTGATCCTGCCTGAGCGCCGGGTCGGATCCCGGTGTTGCAGGGGGAGCACTGGCTTCTGTTTCGGGGACCTTGCCCGGGTCGGGCTTGCCTGCAGGTTCCGGCACGGGCTTCGATTCGCAGGCC
>VGRX01000749.1 GCA_016875215.1 Deltaproteobacteria bacterium | reverse complement strand
TTTTCGGGACGCCGGCGAAGGTCGTGTCGGGTCGATACACGTTCGCCCCGGGCCAGGAGATGCAGCACGACACGTCTCCGCACACGGTGAAGCTGGGGACGCGGTGGGTGAAGGTGGACTGCGCGTCGCTGGTGCTGTGCTACTCGCGGGTGCGGCACGTGCAGGTGTATCCGACCTGGAACCGGTTTCTGTGCAAGGTGTTCCTGACCGAGGCGCTGGTGTCGTTCGAGGGGGCGGCGGGCCGGTGCATGGTGGACAACAGCTCGGTGGTGATCGCGAGGGGGACGGGGAAGGACGCGGTGGCGGCGCCGGAGATGGAGGCGTTCGGAGCGCGGTTCGGGTTCGGATTCGAGGCGCACGCGCTGGGGGACGCGAACCGGTCGGCGCGGGTGGAGCGGCCGTTCCACGACGTCGAGCACAACTTCTATCCGGGGCGGACGTGCGCGGACCTCGCCGACTTGAACGGGCAGATGCGGGCGTGGTGCGAGCGCAACCGGGGCGAGTACCGGCGGTCGCTCCAGGCGCGGCCCCTCGACCTGTATCAGGCGGAGCGGGGATGTCTCAAGCGGCTGCCGCTGCATGTGCCCGAGGTGTACGAGGTCCATCCCCGCCTCGTGGACGTCGAGGGGTACGTGAGCCTGCACGCGAACCGGTACTCGGTTCCCTACCGGCTCGTGGGCCGGCAGGTCGAGGTGCGCGAGAGCTACGAGCGGGTGCGGGTCCTGGTCGGTCACCAGGTGGTGGCCGAGCACCCGCGGTTCCACGAGGGGACGCAGCAGCGGCGCACCCAGCCCGAGCACCGGCCCGAGGGCGTCTGGAAGGCCCGCGGCGTGGCCGTCCCGCTTCCCGAGGAGCGGGCCCTCAGGGCCCAGGACGCGGCGTTCGGCGAGCTCGTCGACGCGCTCAAGCGTCACCACGGCGGCCGGGCGGTGCGTGCCGTGCGGACGCTGCACCGGATGTTCCTCGAGTACCCCCGCGAACCGCTCGTCGCCGCGGTCCGCACCGCCGTCGCCCACGGGCTCTTCGACCTCGACCGCATCGAGCGCATGGTGCTGCGCACCGTGGCCGGTGAGTTCTTCCGGCTCCCCGCGCAGGACGACGACCGTTCCGGCTTCTACTCCGACCAGGAGGACGACGATGGATGACGATCTCGACCAGCTACTCAAGAACCTCAAGCTGAAACGGATGCACCAGGTCCTCGACCGGGAGCTCGCCCGCGCGACCGAACTCCATCCGAGCTACGGGGAGTTTCTGGCTCGACTGCTGCGGGAGGAGTACCAGTACCGCAAGGAGCGCAGCCTCGAGTACCGCATCGAGCTGGCGGGGCTGCCCGAGCGCTGGAGCCTCGACACCTTCCCCTTCGACCGCCAGCCCGGCGTGAGAGCCGCGACCCTCCGGCAGCTCGCCGAGCTCGACTTCATCCCCCAGAACCAGAACCTGGTCTTCATCGGGCCGACCGGGGTCGGCAAGACCGGCCTCGCCTCGGCCATCCTCCTCAAGGCCCTGCAGAACGGCTACCGTGGCCTGTTCATCAAAGCCCAGGACCTCTTCGACGAGATGTACGCCTCCTTGGCCGACCGCTCGACCCGCGCCCTGCTCAAGCGCCTGGTCCACTACGATGTCCTGCTGATCGATGAGATGGGCTACCTCAACCTCCGCCCCGAGCAGACCAACATCTTCTTCAAGCTCATGGAAGACCGGTACGGCCGCAAGAGCACCCTCCTCACCACAAACCTCGACTACGACGACTGGTACGCCTTCTTGGGCCGCAAGGAGATGGTCGCCGCCCTCCTCGACCGGCTCCGCCACCGCTGCCACACCGTCCGCATCGACGGCCCCTCCCTCCGCGCCCCCTCCCCCTGACACCCCCGGCGCCGCCGCGCCCGGGTCGGGGGGCGACCGCCTTCCGCTACGCTCCAGGCGCCCGCCCCCCGACCCGGGCGCCCTC
>VGRX01000748.1 GCA_016875215.1 Deltaproteobacteria bacterium | reverse complement strand
TAGGCCAGATGCTGGACTATGCTGCGAACGCACAAAGATACTGGCCGGCGGAGGTAGACGACGCGGTCAGGGTGCCGAGAACTGAACCAAGTCTCCGGAGACTGTAACTCGCTTGTCACAGTAGAATCCGGCAAACACCCTGTGCCTCACATCTTCCCTTAGGTTTATGATCATCTGATTTGGAGCCATCTTCCCAACATTCAAATATAAATCTTCCATAGCAGAAGAATAGAGGTCGTCGCCAACAGGAATGACACAAAACACCGCCCCCCCGTAGGCCTGACCCTTCACGGTTCTCACGAATTGGACAAATTGAAAATTCATATTGTAGTTCATTTGGTGCATCGTGACAGAATCTCGCAGAAACCCACCAGTATATCCACACGAATTGAGAATTCCGACTATTACAACAAGAACAAGCGATCCTCTCATTGCAACTCCTCCGTTTGTTAGGACCAATTGATACCGCGGCCTTCGAAGACCTGAAGCGCCACCCCGCTATCAGCGTCGGCACCTCTTCCCCGTGGCCCCATCATGCCCCTGCCCGCTGCCGCGTACAAGAACAACTTGCGCAGCCACTCCGCCACTTTCTGGCAAGGGTGCCATGGCTCTCTTCGTGTTGTCTCCGCTGAACTGCCGTGCCGGCCTCAGGCCGCCCGCCTCCTACCCCTCCACCAGCTTCCCGTACTTCGACTTGCCGTCCGTCAGATCAAACCCTCGGACGTAGAGCGTCAGCCCGGTCTCGTAGTCGTCCTCGCCGTCGACGTGTGCGGTTCCCGGTTCCCGCTCCTGGCTGTACTCGATGATATGGGCCGTGGTCGTACCGGTACACCGGCATCAGCGAGCTCATGTCCCTGTGGACAGGGCCGTCCATGTACGGCTTCTTCCAATGCTTGAGGAAGTAGCGGGCCAGGTCGAGGTCGGACGGAGCATACCCGATGGCCAGGTGGGAGAGGTTCGGCCCATGGTCGCCGGCCAGCACCGTGAACGCCTGAACCCTCAGCTTCGGATCCTCCCTCAACTTGCCCAGAGCAAGCAGGATCATCTGGTGAAGACCGTACGTCCCGAAACCCTCGCTATCGAGGGGCTCCCAGGGAAAGAGGAACATGCCGCTCAAAGCCCGTCCGAGTCGATGAGGACCCGGCCGAGTCCGTTCTGCTCCAGCCACCAGTACGTGAAGTGCTTCGAGAGCCAGCTGGCGGCCCGTTCCGTTGCGAGCTCCCGCACAGAGGACGCATAGATGACAGGGATGCCAAACCTCGCCTCAACGGCGTCCAGCGTGCCGCAGACAGCGTTGGGATGGACCTCGGACTGGATGTCGAGCTCGCCGTATCCCCGCTTGATGTCCTCCAGGGTTGCCTCGATCAGGATGGCCTTCCAGGTGAACCCCGCAAGTCGCTCGCACTGCTCGAGGAACCTCTCCCGGCTGGCGACGGTGCACGACACGATGTCCGCCAGGCTCTTGCGCTCCAGTGCAAGGAGCTTTCTCATCCCATCCACAGAGTAGTCACCCGTTTTCAGGGCGGTGCGGCGCTCGCCGCCAATCCAATTGGGATGGTTGGCATGGAGAGGCAGCGGGGTCTGCTCCCGCGTGTCAACGAGGACAACGGGCTTGGGGATCTTCTGGCTGCGAATGATGTTCTTGCCATCACGCATGACACGAAGGCGCCCCGGGCCCGGCGAAACGAACTCGACAACCTCGTCCAGTACAGGATGGTGGGCAGGGAACATCTTCATCATGGGCCTCTCCGTGAGAGCTGTCCGGTTCCGGTCGACCTTCTGCAAACGCCGTCCCGCCTCACACCTTGAACTCCTCCCCATCCTCAACCTGGACCACTCGGTCCGAGATGGCGTGGTACTTCTCCGGAAAGAAGGTGTGGATGGGGACCACGGTCTTGGGGGCGATTGCCGAAATCAGTCTCCCAAGGTCATCGACGGTAGCGTGGCCGC
>VGRX01000747.1 GCA_016875215.1 Deltaproteobacteria bacterium | reverse complement strand
ATCTCGGTACATGAAGCGGACACCGGTGCGGCTGCAATCGATGCCCTGCGACGGCTGCGCTTCGATTGCGTGATCCTCGACCTGACGCTGCCGGACATGGGCGGCATCGAGGTGCTCGAACGCTTGCGCGACGAAGGGCTGGAGCTGCCGCCGGTGGTCGTGTACACGAGCCGTGACGTGACGAGGGAGGAGGAGCGGCAGCTCCAGGAGCACGCAGACGCCATCGTGCTCAAGGGCGTCCGATCGCTCGAGCGACTCCTGGACGAGGTATCCCTGTTCCTGCACCAGGTGGTCAGCCGCATGCCGTCCCGCAAGAGGGAGATCATCGCGCGGCTCCACGACTCGGACCAGCAGCTCCGGGACAGGAAGGTGCTGGTCGTGGATGACGACATGCGCACTGCGTTCGCGGTGGCCCGGCTCCTGGCCGCACACGGGATGAAGGCCCTGAAGGCCGAGGGGGGGGAGCAGGCTCTGAAGATCCTGGAGGGGGAGCCGGACATCGACATCGCGCTGGTGGACATCATGATGCCGGGCATGGACGGCTTCGAGACGATAACGCGGATCCGGGCGCAGGAGCGGTTTGCAAAGCTGCCGATCCTGGTGCTGACGGCCAAGGCGATGAAGGGGGACCGCGAGCAGATTCTGGCCAGCGGAGCCAACGACTACCTGGCCAAGCCGGTGGACCAGAACCGGCTGCTCTCGATGCTGCGGGTGTGGCTGTACCGGTGATGAATGGACAACCCGGGGACCGAGCGCTCATGGACGCCGCGGAGCTGGAGAGGATCGAGATTCGATTGCTGCTGGAGGCGGTGTACCAGCGTTCCGGGTATGACTTCCGCGAGTATGCGATGGCTTCCCTCGAGCGACGGTGCCGGCAGTTCCTGGCGCTCTCCGGGTGCGAGAGCATCTCAGCAATGATCCCGCGGCTCCTCAGGGACGAGGAGTACCTGTCGAGGCTGGTCCGCTACTTCTCGGTCTCGGTGACCGAGCTTTTCAGGGACCCGTTCGTGTACCGGGTGCTGCGGGAGCGGGTGGTGCCGGTGCTGAGGACGTGGCCGTACTTCAAGATATGGCTTGCGGGGTGCGCCAGCGGAGAGGAGGTATACTCGCTTGCGATTCTCCTTTCCGAGGGGAAATCTACGCGACCGACTTCAACGACGAGGTGCTGGACAAGGCGCGAGAGGGGATCTACGCGCTGTCAGCGATACGTGATGCCACGAGGAACTACCAGCTTTCGGGGGGCAAGGGGTCCCTGGCGGACTACTACCATGCGCGCTACGAGGCGGTTGCCATGGACCGGTCGCTCAGGGAACGAGTCACGTTTGCCAACCACAACCTGGCGACGGACAGCGCGTTTGGAGAGATGCACCTGGTGATCTGTCGCAACGTCCTGATCTATTTCGACCGCGTGCTGCAGGACCGCGTGCTCGACCTGCTGGGCGAGAGCCTCGTGCACGGCGGGTTCCTCTGCATCGGGACCAAGGAGAGTCTTCGCTTCTGGCGGACAAGGGCTCGGTTCGAGCCGGTTGACGAGTCGGCCAGAGTGTACAAGAAGATGGTGGAGATGTGAGACGGGGAGGGCCGGGCAGCGGTATCGGATGGGGGGGGCCAAAAGGGGCCGGGGCCAGGGGTATTGGTTCGTACCGGGCCGTCGTCATCGGGGCTTCGTCCGGAGGACTTGATGCCCTGACGGTGCTGCTCTCCGCACTGCCCGAGGATTTCCCGGCGCCGGTGCTGGCCGTGCTTCACCGGGAACCGCGGGACCTCTCGGACTTCGCAGCGTTCTTCCGCAGCAGGTGCCGCATACCGACCATCGAGCCGTGCGACAAGGAGAGGGTGGCGGGGGGGGCCGTGTACGTTGCACCAGCCAACTATCACCTCCTGGTCGAACGGGACCTGACTCTCTCTCTCTCGACGGAAGAGCCTGTCCACTGGTCACGCCGCTCGAGCGTGGT
>VGRX01000746.1 GCA_016875215.1 Deltaproteobacteria bacterium | reverse complement strand
GGGGCCGAGCACGGCCCCACCTGCCAGGCCGGCTCCAGGGACGACACGGCATCGCTTCCGTCCGTGCCTTTCGGCTTGAGTGCGGCAATGGCGCCGGTCTCGAAGCCCACGTAGGCAAGATCCCCGTCCACCAGGGGGTCCGGATAGCCGAACACCGTGAACGGAGACAATCCCCGACGGGCGTACGACTGCGCCGAAAACGACGCGACCACGCTGCCGTCCGCCATCGAAACGGCATGCACGGAGCTCGTGTCGTCCGCAACGATGATCAGCGAGCTGTGCCACAATGCGGGCCGTCCTCTCACAGCCCCCTTGATCCGTGCAGGCGCCGGCCACAGCATGCGCCCGTCCGCACCGACCAGGTAGATCCCTCCGTTGTCGGTCCCCACGACGAACCGGTCCGCCAGCACCAGCGGGGTGGCGGAGATCCCCCCGTCGAGCTGCACCTCGAACGAGGTCTCGCCGGAGGCCGCGTCAAGAACCACGAGGCGGCCGCTCCCGCCCCCTACGACCACGCTGAACCCGTCCTGAGTCACGGCGGGCGACGCCACCTCCAGGGGACCGAGGGAGAAGATGCCCCGGTCCGACACGCGCACCCGGTAGGCCACTCGGAACACCGGATCCGCGGAAGCCGATACCGTCGCCAGAACGGCGATGCACAAGAGAAGGAGGCACAGTATCGTTCGAGCGAGGCGTGGCCCAAGCCACGTCGCAGTGAGGCGGCGACCGAGCAACCCCTCGACTTCGCTCCCCTCGAAGGGGCCTGAGCGGCCCCCCTCGGGGCCTGTCGAAGGCGGGGCAGGCGCCGCAGACGGCCCGTTGTGGCAATCCCTGGACACCAGTTCGGTGCCGGGTGCAAGGCGCGAACGAGCCGTCCGAATGAGGCGTGGCTCAAGCCACGTCGCAGTGAGGCGGCGACCGAGCAACGCCGCAGACGGCCCGAAATGGTGTCTCAGGGGCATGGATCAGCCCAGGTCGAGCATGGTGAGCCGAAGCTCCAACTCCTGGCGGGCAAAGGAGAGGGCCGGATCGAACGCCTGCTCTTCGGCAGTCCCCTCGGCAGGAAGCAGCTCGAGCGCCTCTTCGTAGAACTGGCGGGCCTTGGCCGCATCCTTGCCCGCGTCCGTGGACGTCTGGCCGGGGTTGTAGAGATCCCCCAGGTGGAGCAGCGCACGGGCGTTGAGGTAGGGATCCGAAGTGAGCTCCTTCATCCGAGTGAAGTGCTGCACGGCCTCTTCGATCTTCCCGAGGCGGATGCTGGCGAACCCGAGGTTCTCGTAGACCAGCGGCGCAAGGGGGCTGTCCGCATTCTCCGAAGCGAACCCGCTCAGCCCGTCGTAGGCCGCCTGGTAGTCGCCGAGCTCCATCTTCACACCCGCCATGACGAGCCGTGCCGTAGCACCGATGTCCGCACTGCCGTGCTCCTCGATGAACCTGCCGAGCTCGTCCGAAACCCGGGCGTACTTCTCCTGCTGCGTCTTGAAAGAGGGAAGGCCCCCAGCCGCCGAAACGTCCTCGCCTACCGGCGAATCCATGAACTTGAAGGCATCGAAGAACGCCTTGGCCAGGTCGCCCTTCTTCGATTCCCGGTACGACATGAACCAGGACACCCCGAGCAGGATCACGACCAGGGCGACGAACGCTCCGGCCAGGTGGTACTTGAACTTGTCGAGCATGCCGTAGGTGGTCTGCAATCCGGTCATCACCTGATCGGGCTGCTTGACGTCTGCGCCTTCGCTCTTCTTGCGTATCTTGACGGGCATTCGAGACTCCTCTCCACGAGACCCCAAACCGCCCGACTTATAGGGCCGTTCAGGCGCGCTGTCAATTGAAATAGTGCGGCCGGGAGGGTTTCCCTGATCCCTCACCCCCTGGGGTTTCGGGCCGGGACTTGGGCAGTCGGTGGCGAGCGAGGGGGTGTCCGATGCGCATGGCGGGTTGGTGAGGGCGTGGGTG
>VGRX01000745.1 GCA_016875215.1 Deltaproteobacteria bacterium | reverse complement strand
TCAGCGCGCCGACTCCGCTTCGGTTGCAGACGTGGCGAACTTCCGATGCCACGCCGTCACTGACGTCGATCATGGCGTTGGCAACCGGGCCCAGAACCGACGAAGCATCGAGCCGACAGTGCGGTTCGGCGTGTCGCCTCAACAGGCGGGGGAACTGGGCCTCGACGAGGTTCCGTTCTCCCACGATGCACGTCGGATCCTTCGTGAGGAGCTTCATGAGGGCGCAGGCCGCGGCCGCACCTCCGACATCGCCGGTGACGCAGATGAGGTCGCCGACCTTGGCTCCCGAGCGCAGCACGGGGCGCTTCGTCCTGCCCGTGAGCGTGGCGGACAGCATCAGTGCAGGCCCCTTGGTCGTGTCCCCTCCCAGCAGCGTGATTCCGTGCAGGTCGCACCGCTCCCGGATGCCCCGGTAGATCTCCCGAACGAACTCGACGGACAGCCCGTCGCGGATGACCAGGTTGAGCAGAAGGAACTCCGGTACCGCTCCCATCGCAGCCACATCGCTTGCGTTGCACTCCAGCGTCTTCACGCCGATCTGGTACGGTGTGCTCCAGCCAAGCTTGAAGTGCTCTCCTTCGACGAGCGCGTCGGTCGTGAGCACGCGGAAGTCCCCTTGCCCCGAGGGGACGACCGCGGCATCATCGCCCACCGTGAGAGGAACGCCGTGGTGATTGCGGAATTCGGCCACGATGTCGTCAATGAGCCTGAACTCGCCGCCGAAGTCCCGGATGTCCATGTCCACCCCCAGGAAGCCCGGTCCATCGTACCCGCGGCATCGTCCTTGCGCAACGTCGCTACGCACAACGGTTGCCCGACAGCCCGCCCCGGAGTAGCATGGGACTCTGAGCTTCGGGGAGGAAGACCCATGTGTGCGAGAATCTGCCTGGCCGGGACCGCTCTGCTTCTGCTCGTCGCAGCGTCCTGCGGCGGCACGGGCGTCGAAACATCGCTGGACTCCAAGCCGGACGCGTCGCCCGAGGTTGTCGCAGACAGCGTGTCGCACGTCGAGACGCGTGAGGCAGGACCGGATCCGGATATCCTCGACCTGCATCTCGACTTGCTCGAGCTTCCCGAAGTCCAGGATGACTTCCTTCAGTGCCAAGAGAAGCCGTTCGGGCTCTTCTGTCCGTGCCAGACGGATGCCGAGTGCTCTTCCGGCTACTGCATCCAGGTACCCGCCAGCATGGGAGGCGGGAAGGTGTGCACGATGGTGTGTGTAGAGGACTGTCCGGAAGGATGGCAATGCGGACTCGTGCCAGGCTCCTGTCCGGACTGCACCTTCATCTGCATCCCATCCGGGGACCCGCCGTGCGAGGCGGTCCAGGAGACGTGCAACGGCAAGGACGATGATTGCAACGGTGTGGCCGACGACGGGATCGGCCCGGTCGAGTGCATCAGCAGCAATGAGCACGGCACCTGCAAGGGAACGGAGTTGTGCGCGGGAGGGACGCCCGTGTGCGACGCACCCGAGCCGGCCGAGGATCTGTGCAACGGCAAGGACGATGACTGCGACGGGTGGGTGGACGAGGCCACGTGCAGCGACGACAACCCCTGCACCGACGATGTCTGCAATCCGGCTGCGGGATGCCAGTTCCCGGCCAACGAGCTGGCCTGCGAGGATGGCGATCCGTGCACGTCGGGGGACAAGTGCTCCAAGGGCCAGTGTGCGGGGGGGCTCAGCGTCTGCCCGTGCATGAAGGACGAGGATTGCCCGGGGCTCGGGTTCATCGGCGGCTGCGTGGGCAAGCTGTTCTGCGACACGTCAGCCGTCCCATTCGGGTGCAAGGTGGACCCGGCAGGAGCAAATCCCTGCCCCGCCCCGTCGAGCCAGTGCGCGAAGGTGACGTGCAACGTGGCCACCGGCCAGTGCGACGAGGGGAACGTCCCGGACCTGACCCCCTGCGACGACCAGGATGCCTGCACGGCATTCGACCGGTGCATGGACGGAGCGTGTGAAAAA
>VGRX01000744.1 GCA_016875215.1 Deltaproteobacteria bacterium | reverse complement strand
CGGACTGGTGGTGATCGCTGGCTTGATCGGCGCCCTCTACTACGCCGGCGGCGTGCTGAACCAGCGGCTGTCTTCCTCTTACGCCAACGGCAAGAAGCAGTACGATACCGTCAAGGGCTGGCAAGGCGAGTGGGACAGTGTGACCGACACGGCGGCGCTCCAGGGCCGGGTCGGCGCCCTCACGTCGGCCACCCTGGGCTACAACCGGTGGCAGTATGTCTTCGACCAACTGAACCGCATCCTGCAGGAGCCGGAGTTGAAGGACAAGGTCTGGCTCAGCAAGAAAACCAGCTACAGCGAGACGCTCAAGCAGCCGGACTTCGAAGCCAAGATCAAAGGGGAAGAGGTCTCTCGCAAACCCATGACCACGGAGGAAAGGCGGAAATACGCGGAGTTGCCGAGCTTCACCTGCCTCACCGTGACACTGGAAGGCGAGACCAACGAGGGGCAGAGCTTCCCCAAGCAGATGATCGAACCGGAGTTGGCGAAGGTGCCCGGATTCGACGGGGTGCGCGTCACGAAGTTCTGGGAGGAAGGCGCGGGCCCGGGTGCGGCGTTGCCCGCCGGAGTGCCCGGAGCAGACGCGGGAGCGCCCGCCGCCGAGCCGGAAGGCGCCCGAAAGACGTTCTTCACAATTCAATTGCTGATGGATGCCGATCGCGCCGTGGGAGAAAGCGCTGTAAGCAAGCCGGAACCGGCCAGGACCGAAGGGGGTGAGGAATGAGTTTCCTGAAGAAGCACCCGTTCTGGCTGGCCTGCATCATCGGAGTCGTGGTCCTGATCGGACTGTACTTCATCCTCGTCTTCCCCACCGAAAGGGCCAACCGGTCGCTGTCTGCCGACGTATCGAAGCTGAGCGACGGCATCAAGGCGCTGCTCAAGAAGTCCGATCTGCCCACGCCGCCCAAGATCGAAAACGCCCGCGGCCTGCGAGCAAAGAGCGAGAGCACGTTTGGAAGGGCCTCGCTCCTGCTCCTGGCGATCGATGAGCAGCTCGAATCCTACTTCGTCGAACGGCCCCCCGGCTCCACCGTGCCGGACGGGGCCGTCTTCAAGGCCGAGTACATCCTCCGCGGCAGGAAGCTCGTCGATCTCGTCAAAGCCGCCGGCAAAGACGTGTCCTTGGAGTCCTTCGACTTCCGCGACTGGGGTCCCGAAATCCCTGAGCCGGACGAGATTCCGCTGTGCATGAAGGAGTTCTGGGTCCAGGAAGCCGTCGCCGACGTCCTCGCCAAGAGCAAGGTCCTGGGACTTGTGGACATGACCTTCGACGTCGCCGATCCGGCCGAGAGCGGCAAAAGCCCCTACTTCACGCGACCCTCGTTTGAGTTGACGCTCCGCATGCGCTACCCCGATCTCGGCGACCTGATGAACGCCCTGTGGATGTCGCCGCGGAGGATTCGAGTCCGCGAGTTGACGATGGAGCGGGAGCTGCCTTCGTCGGTCTCTGGCCCTGCCCTGCCGGCCGGGAAGAAGAAGGAAATGGGCGTGCAGGCCGAGATCATCCGGCTGACCTGCGACTATCTCGACCCTGTCCTCGCCGTCCGGGAAGTGCGGTTCGATTCGGAAACCTTCCCCAATGAAGACGCGATGCGTCAGTGGGCCGAGAAGCACTCGACATCCAAAGACTCCGACCTGGCCTGTCTCTGTCGAATGCTGACGAACGCCAAGACCAAGACCGAGGGCGGGCAGTTGGTGGTCCAACTCCGCAGCGAGAAGGACTTCAGGACCGCCGACCCCCAGACGGGGGACATGACAATGGAGTTCGCGGCAGACAACGGGGTGACGTGCAAGGTCGGCCCCCTGAAGATCGAATAGAGTCAACGGCAGAATAGAGAGGCAAGATCATCATGGCGGATGCCAAGGGAAGCGGGTTCCTGCTTCGCTATGCTGAGAAGCTGTTCATCGTCGTCCTCGTCGTCGCCTGCGCCGGCTACGCCGTGTGGACCTTCAGGAACCTCACCCCGGCCAGCGT
>VGRX01000743.1 GCA_016875215.1 Deltaproteobacteria bacterium | reverse complement strand
CCGCTGTCCCCGGTGCGATATGCTGCGGGCAAGCTCCTCGCACTGGTCGGCCTGCTCGGCCTCGCCTACCTCGTGCCCGCCATGCTCTACGTGGCGCTCGAGCTGATGGTCGCGACCGGCAGCGGGTTCCTGGCCGCAGCCCTGCGCGTGCTGGCAACGCTGGCGACGACGTCGGTGCACGTCCTCGTCACCGCACTGCTGGTGCTGGCCCTGAGCTCACTGGGGAGCCGGGCCCGCTACGTCGGGCTGGCATGGATCGGGATCTTCTACCTGTCCGAGATCCTGGCAGCCATGGCCGGCCAGGCGCTGGACGCAAAGTGGGTCGAGCTCTTCTCCCTGCCCGGTCTCTACCGGAAGGGGGCCGAGCTGCTGATCGAAGGAAGAACGGAGGGCGCAGTGCCGTTCGTCATCCTCGCCTTCCTCGGAATCGGGGCCGCTCTGCTCCTCCGCAGGCGGGTGATGCGGCTGGCTGATGCTGCGGAGGGACAATGAGCCACCCGGACACGTCGGGCAGGCAGATCATCGAGATGACTCGGGCGGTCAAGCGCTACGGCCCCATCCTGGCGCTCAACGACATGACCCTCTCCTTCGGTCCCGGGATCACGGGGCTGGTCGGGCCCAACGGGGCCGGCAAGTCCACGATCATCGGCCTGGTCACCGGCCTGATGCCCCCGTCCTCGGGGAGGATCCGGGTGCTCGGCGACGACCCGTGGTCCGACACTCCCCTGCGGGGCCGCATCGGCTACTGCCCGGATGGCGACCACGTCTGGCCCGGGATGACCGGACGGGAGTTCGTCACACGGCTGGGCATCTATGCCGGGCTCGAGCCGGCCGAGGCAGCACGACGGACCGAGGACGCTCTCTCGCGCGTCGGACTTGCCCCCGCCATGGACAAGCCGGTCAGCCAGTACTCCAAGGGCATGCGCCAGAAAGCCAAGCTGTGCCAGGCCATTCTCCACCGCCCCGAGCTGCTCGTCCTCGACGAGCCTCTCAACGGCGTCGACCCGGTCAGCAGGGTCGAGATCCTCAAGGCACTCAAGGACATGGCAGCGCAGGGGATGGCCATCCTGGTATCGAGCCACGTCCTGCACGAGCTCGAAACCGCGATCGACCGGGTCGTGCTCATCCACCGGGGCCGCCTGCTGGCCGAAGGGACGGTCGAGGAGATCAGGGACCTTCTCGATGAGCACCCGCACACCGTCCGACTCGAGTCCCCCGAGCCCCGAAAGCTCGCTTCCGCACTGCTCGTCCTGGACGGCGTCGTCGGCGTGCAGCTCGTCGACGGCCGCACTGTGGACGTCGCCACCAGGGACCCGGCCCAATTCTATGCGCACCTTCCCGACGTCGTGACCGGATCCGGTCTCGGCGTGGAGGCGCTCTGGTCTCCGGACAGCAACCTGGAAGCGGTCTTCCGCTACCTGGTGAAGGGGGGAGGAGGATGATACCCGCCACCACCCGCCTCATGGCCCGACTCTACCTGGACACGGTCGTCCGTACCAGGCGCACGTTCGTCGTCGGAATCGTCCTGGCCATCGTGGCCCTTCTCTTCGTGGTCGCCGGGATCCTGGCATCGGGCCCGAAGGAGAGCCTCGGCCTGTACTACCTGTTCCTCTTCGGCGGGCCGGCCGGAGTCGTGCTGCAGTTCTCCGCCCTCTTCTTCGGCGCGGCGGCTGCAGCGGACGAGGTGGACAACGGGACCGCGATCTACCTGCTCTCCCGCCCCCTGTCCCGGCCCATGGTCCTGGCCGGCAGACTCGCCGCAGCGTGGCTCGTCCTCGTCATACTCATGTCCGCACTGAACCTCCTGGTCGGGTTGTTCACGGCCGGCCCCGGGCATCTCCACCGCATTCTGCTCGCCCAGATCCCGATCGTGCTCGGATGCGGTGTGTACGTGGCGCTGTTCGGCCTCCTGGCGACGTTCGTTCGAAACGCACTGGCCGTCGGGGCCGTGGTCTCGCTCCTCTGGGACTTCCCCCC
>VGRX01000742.1 GCA_016875215.1 Deltaproteobacteria bacterium | reverse complement strand
TGGCCGGCCGGCTCGATGCGAAGGTCGGTGCAGTCTACACCGTGGACCAGGGGACCGGCGGGCCGGTCCTCGAGTTTGCCGGGGGGTTTGCATTCAGCCCCGGGACTGACCCGTCGGGCTCGTTCGAGCTCGGCGAGGGGCTGGTCGGTCAGGCCGCGCTTGACCGGCGCCTGCACGTGCTGAGGGACGTGCCGTCGGACTACCTGAGGATCGTGTCGGGCACCGGTGAGACGCGGGTTCGCAACATCGTGGTGGTACCGCTGCTCGTCGAGGAGCGGGTGGTAGGCGTTCTCGAGCTCGGCTCGCTCTTGCCGTTCGACAACGTGCAGCAGCGGTTCCTCGCCCAGGGGGCAGCCATCCTGGCCGGTGCGGTCGAATCAGCCAGGGGCCGCGAGGCGCTGGCCGCGGCACTCCAGCAATCGCAGCAGCTATCCGAAGAGCTCCAGGTGCAGCACGAGGAGCTGAGGGCGACGAACGAGGAGCTGGAGATTCACGCACAAGCCCTGCGGGATTCGGAGGAAAGGCTTCGCGCCCAGCAGGAGGAGCTCCAGGTCAGCAATGAGGAGCTGGCAGAGAAGTCGAAGCTCCTCGTACGTCGCAACGACGACCTGGAGCGGGCAACCGGGATGCTCGAGGAGAGGGCGCAGGAGCTGGCTGCGGCGAGCCGGTACAAGTCCCAGTTCCTGGCGAACATGTCGCACGAGCTGCGCACGCCGTTGAACAGCCTGCTGCTCCTGGCGCAGTCCCTTGCCGAGAACCCGCAGGGGAACCTGGCAGACGAGCAGGTCGAGGCCGTGCGCGTGATATACGACAGCGGCCGTGACCTCCTCAACCTGATCAACGACATCCTCGACCTGGCGAAGATCGAAGCGGGAAGAACGGAGCTGCACCCCGGGCTGGTGACGGTCGACGACCTGGCGGACAGGCTGCGGATGTCATTCCGGCCCGAGGCGGACAGGAAGGGGCTCGGCTTCCGTGTCGAGGTAGCCGAGGGCGCGCCTGCGAGCCTGGTCACGGACGGGAAGCGGCTGGAGCAGGTCCTGCGCAACCTGGTGTCGAACGCGATCAAGTTCACCGAGGCCGGCGAGGTGGAGGTGGTGTTCCGGCGGGACCTGGGGGCCGTGGACGCGAGCGACGCGGCATCGTCTCCGTCGGATTGCCTGGAGATCGCGGTCCGTGACACGGGGATCGGCATCGTTCCGGAGCACCATGAGATCATCTTCGAGGCGTTCCACCAGGCGGATGGGGGGATCACGCGCCGCTACGGCGGGACGGGGCTTGGGCTGGCGATCTCCCGGGAGCTCGCCCGGCTGCTGGGCGGAGAGATCCGCCTCCGGAGCGAACCGGGCGTGGGGTCCACGTTCACCCTGGTGGTCCCGCTCGCCCCTACCGTTGCGGTGCCAGGGCAGGAGGGCGTCGGCATAGCGGACCTCCAGGGGAATCGCCTGGAACAGGCAGCGAGCCGTGTCGCCACAGGGGTCATCCCCGACGACCGGGAGTCCATCCGCGCGGACGATCGCCTGCTGCTCGTGGTCGAAGACGACGTGCGCTTCGCCGAGCTGCTGGTGAGGAAGTGCAGCGAGAAAGGGTTCAAGTGCCTGGCCGCGACGACTGGGGAGGAAGGGCTGGAGCTTGCCCGAAAGCACCTGCCGTCCGCGGTCCTGTTGGACATCCCCCTTCCGGGGATTGACGGGTGGGCGGTGCTGGCGGCCCTGAAGGAGGACATGCGCACCCGTCACATCCCTGTGCACACGATCTCCGCCGAGGATGCAGGGGTCGAGGCGCGTCGGAGGGCCGCGATTGGTCACACGACCAAGCCTGTTGACCTGGCGAAGATGGAGGAGCTGTTCGGCAGGCTCCAGGACATCGCGGAGAGAGACGTCAGGAGCGTGCTCGTGATCGAGGACCGCACGGTGGACCGCCGGGCCATCGTAGAGCTGATTGCCGAGAAGGACATCTCGGTACATGAAGCGGACAAAC
>VGRX01000741.1 GCA_016875215.1 Deltaproteobacteria bacterium | reverse complement strand
GGGTGTGCAGGTGCCTGAAGAGCTGTCCCTGCACGCCCAAGTGTGCCGGCAAGGTGTGTGGCGACGATGGCTGCGGAGGGGTCTGCGGAACTTGCCAGGCCGGCAAGGCGTGCCAGAACGGAACGTGCGTGGTCTGCCCTGCGGACAGCGTGGCCTTCAACTATGCCGGCAGCATCGCGTCGTGGGTCGTCCCTCAGTGCGTGTCCCAGCTCACCATCGAAGCGTGGGGAGCGGAGGGAGGGAAGAACACCGATAACGGAGGCCACCCGGGGGGCAAGGGCACACGGATGAAAGGGACCTTCAACGTGACTGGCGGGACCACGCTCAGGGTGCTCGTGGGCGGCAAGGGGGAGGACGTCCAGTCCAACGCCGGTGGCGGAGGAGGAAGCTTCGTCTGGGTCGACGGAACCAGCCTGCTCCTCATCGCGGCCGGGGGCGGTGGCGGCGCGGGCTACGACAACGCGGGCATCGATGCAACGACGGCGGCCAACGGGACGCACGGAAACGGGCTCCCTTCAGGTGGCGGAGTGGATGGCAACGGCGGGACGGCTCCGGCCGGCTACCAGTACACTGGGGGCGGCGGAGCAGGCTGGAAGACCAACGGGAATCCCGGCAATACGACCGCATCGTGCAGCCTGGCCACCCCGGCCAAGCGGCCTCTCGAAGGGGGAGACGGAGGCCTCTTCGGCGGTACCCATGCCAACGACGGAAACGGCGGCTTCGGCGGCGGCGGCGGCGGCCAGGGCGGCTGCACCGTCTCCGGCGGTGCCGGCGGCGGCGGCGGCTACAGCGGCGGCGGCCCCGGCGGCTACCTCGCCCCCCTCATCCGGGGAGGGGGCGGCGGCGGCTCCTACAACTCCGGCTCCAACCCGTCCAGCTCCGCCGGCGTCCAGACCGGCAACGGCAAGATCGTGATCAACTGGTAGGGCTCCCGCCCCGGACCGTCCGAGCCGGGGCTACCTCGCCCGCAGCGTGATCCGGACGATCTCGCCCGGTGACCAGAGCCGCATCCGGGGACCCCACGTGCCCGCCCCCCGCGTCACGATGCTCGTCATTCCGTCCGCTTCGTACGGTCCGTACAGGTACGGGTTGATCGCGGCGACGACATGGTTGAAAGGCCAGATCTGCCCGCCGTGCGTGTGCCCTGCGAGGCCCAGGCCGACTCCCGGATCATGCGCTACCCTGCGTACGGCCCGCCGTAAGCCCCCATGTCCCCCGCGGATCCGTCGATGTCCGGAAGCGCCGGATCTCCCGTGTTGATGCACGGCGAGCCGGGCTTCAGGTGGAAGTCCCCGTTGCCCGGAGCCTGGAACATCGGGTCCTTCGAGATATTCCCCGCCCCGCCGCCGGCCTTCCCGGAGTAAGGCATCGTCACGCCGAAGATGTCGGTGTAGTGCACAAGCAGCGGCGAGCCGCAGCTCACTCCGGTGGAGTTGGCCCCCTCGAACGGCCCGAAGATGTTGCTCGACACGTTCAACTCGAAGTCGTACGCCAGCGATGCCGTCAGCGCGGTCACGCTCCCGGCCTTGATGTTGGCCACGGTGTTGTTCACGACGGCAACTCCCGACGCGTTCTCCGACGGGAAATAGCACCAGTAGTTGAACGCGGTGAACGAGGAGCTTCCCGTGGACAGCTTGGCGATGTCCAGGTTGCCGGCGGTGCAGTTGCGGATGCCGCTGACCCCCTTTGGCCAGTTGGAACAGTATCCGCCCACCGAGATGAACGTGATGCCGAGCGAGCCGGGGAGCCCTCCCTGGACCGTGATCTTGTTCCCCAGCCTCACCCGGACGAACTGCGATCCGGACCCGTGATCCTGCCAGTTGAGCAGCGCATTCGTGCTCGCCCCGTCCACGGGGGTCAGCACGACGTCATCGATCTCCACGTCCACGAACAGGTTGTCGTAGCCATGGTGGCATCGGGCCAGGTTCATGCCGCTCGGAAGCCCGTCCGGAGCCGACAGCTAGACCCGCGAGAAGACCGC
>VGRX01000740.1 GCA_016875215.1 Deltaproteobacteria bacterium | reverse complement strand
TTTTCCTTCTCCGCAAGGCAGTCAAAGGCCCGCACGTCGGCTTCAGGGCCGGCGTCCTTTCGTGATGCAGAAGATGTGCACGCCGAGAGCAGAAGCAGCACTGCTGCCGGGAGGGCATCGCTTACCCGCCCCCCGAGCCCCCATCGACTTCCTCGCTCACCCGGTCGCTCAGGGCAGGTCAGACCCCAACCCCTACTGCGGTTCTTCATAGCACTGGTGGTAGGTCTCGGGTTTGTTCTTGAACGTCCCGCACAGCATGTTCTCCGGGCAGTCGAGCGACGTGGCGCACTGGATGCAGTATTCCTTGCCGTCTGCCGGATCGACCCAATACACCGGTGTCGGGTCCATGCAGTTTGCGATGCAGGTCCGGGTGGTCTGGTCGCAGATCGGCTTTTCGTCCGGGCAATCGCCGTTGGTGAGGCACTGGGCGCATCCCCCATCCTCGGTGCACAGCGGCGTGGGGTCCTTGCACGAGCACGGGTTGCACTCGAACCCATAGCAGCAGTCCTGCCCCGTCGGCACACAGATGTAGATGCCGTCAGCCCGGATCTGGCAGCCCGAGGCCAGCGGGCACGAGAACGTCTCAGCACCGCACTCCGGCGCACAGAAGACCGCACCGTCCGCGTTCATGTAGCATCGATTTCCGAAGCCGCACTCGTAGTCGAACGCACATGCCCCGCACCACTGCACCCGGGCAACGCACTCCCCGGTCTTGAAGTTGCAGGTGGTCCCGCCCTCCTTGCAGCCGGGTGGCGGAATGCACCCCTTGCACTGCCCGCCCATCGGCTTGCACACCTCCGCCTGGCAGGTGTAGCCGGACGGACAGCCTGCCCCGTCCTTGCAGGGAACCGAGCAGCGCCCCTCCCCTCCCAAGTCGATGCACTTCCCCTTGCCGCAGCCGCAATCCTGGTCCTCGTCGCACGGCGCACACAGGAAGCTCGTCGGGTCGACGTACAGCTCGGGATGGCACTCCTCCCGAGTCTCCTCCTCGATCTCGATGACGTCGATGATCGCATCCGGCGCCAGCTCGATGCAGATCTGGTCGTCCAGGTTGCACTCGCCGGAAGGGCAGTCCGTGTTTTTCTCGCAGTAATCCACAGGCTGGCACTTCCCCTTGTAGCACTTCTCCACCGGCTGCTTGCACTGGGTGCTGTTCTCGCAGTCCGGCTTGGCCTCGATGCAGAGCCAGCCGATGCACTCCTGCCCGGCCGGGCACGGGGGGAAGCTCTTGCCGCACTCGATGGCGGAGCAGTACCCGATCTCCTTCCAGCAGAACGTGTCGGCGTAAGGTTGGGCACACTCGCCATGCCCGGTGCAGGTGACCTCGATGCACTTGCCGGAGTCGCACACCAGTCCACGGCTGCACTCCTGGCTCTTGACGCACTCCGTGCCACCGCCGCCCGTACACGCGGCCACCAGCACAACACCGGCCAGCAATGTAAGGAGGCTGATCGAAGCTACTTCGCCAAGTGAGGCCGCAGCCGTCGAGACGAATGGCGAGCGCGCCCGGAGCGACCGACCGAGCCGTACCAGGAGGTACGGCGACCGAGCGAGCGAGGACGCAAGCCGCCAGACGTCCGGTGGATGCGGTCGTAACGGCGAAGTAGTCTTGGGCAACCTCCTAAGTCCTCTCACGTCACGCCCTCCCGCCATGCGGCTCCACGAGCCGTGTTGCCAGTGTAGTTTCCATACCAGACACGGCATTGGAAGTCAAAGATGTCTGCGCATCCGCTCCGGGCTTGACAGGCGGGCAGCGGACATTGATGCTCACACCGGGAGGTGGGTCATCATGGCAAGGTTCATTGCTGCCGCGGCGTTCGTGGCGTTTCTGATCGCGTGGGGCGGGCCGTCCGTTGGCCAGTCTCAGGCGCCGTCGCCTTCGGTCCTGGCCGAGAAGATCGTCGACGACATGGAGAACCTCATGCGGGGCAAGGCCTCGGTGGGGGAGATGGAGATGTACATCAAGCGGTGGGACCGTACCCTCAC
>VGRX01000739.1 GCA_016875215.1 Deltaproteobacteria bacterium | reverse complement strand
TTTTACCGGCGGCTTCTGTCTTTCGAGAGTGCGGAGTTCGTCTACGACGCGACGGTTGCATTCTGCCGGAAGTTCGTCGGTCGTGGCTCCAGGACGGTGGACCAGATGGTGCAGGCAGCACGGAGCGGCAAGCAGAACATCGCCGAAGCGAGTCAGGCGTCAGCGACCTCAAAGAAGACGGAGGTCCGGCTGACCGGCGTCGCCCGGGCAAGTCTCCAGGAACTGCTCGAGGACTACCACGACTTCCTGCGGCACAACAAGATGGAACTGTGGGCCAAGACCGACCCGCGTGTGAAGGCGATCCGCGATCTGGCCCGCTCGCTTCAGAGGTCGTACGAGGACTACAGGGCACTTGTCGAATCGGGTACCGCCGAGGTTGCGGCCAACACTGTGGTGTGCCTGATCCACCAGACCTGCTTTCTCCTCGACAGGCAGATCCGCAGGTTGGAGAAGGACTTCCTGGAAGAGGGCGGATTCAGCGAGAAGCTGTACCGGGCGCGCCGGCAGAAAAGAGGTGACGAAGCGCAGCGGGGTCTCTGAGAAGTATCTGCGCAGCGCAGTGAGGCGTGTCCACATTCTCCACAGGGCCCCCGGGGGACGGGCCCGTGATGTCCGGGGGTTCAAGGGAAGCGAGGCAAGGCGTTGGGCCGCGGTCTCGAAGGCGATGCCCGACTGCTCCCGATGGGCCTCCCATCAGGCCGGGGCCGAGCCTCGGGTTCCCAACTCACACCAAGTCCACCATCAACGGCGTCGAGTGGGCGATCTGGGGGGTCTCCCTCGGTGTTGCTCGTGCCGGCAAACGTGGTACAATCCTTGCATCTGGGTGTGCGGACGTAGTGGGAGGGGTCCATGGAGCTCAAGCGACGCAAGGTGGCCGGTACATCCAAGGCGAAGTACCCGACGCACGAGGAAGCCCGGTCGGATCGGCGCAGGTTCCTGAACCTGCTGGGCAGGGGGCTCCTGGCAGCACCGCTTCTTGGTGTTGCCGGGTGCGAATTCGGCAGCAAGAAGAAGTTGCCGGTCGATGCGGCAGCCGATGCCGTGCTCGAGCCCGACTACACGTTGGGTGGAGTGGCCCCGGACAGCATCGGTGTGGAGCCCGACAACGGGCCCGACTGGAATCTGTCTGGCGGCGCTCCCATGGATCCTGACGTCCGGACTCCTCCGGACAAGGACTACCAGGTTCAGGGGGATCTCGGCATCGACGTCGGTACCCCCGACACCTGCACCCGCAAGCCGGATGCCGAAGGCGAGTTCCCGCCGCTGCCCGGTGAGGCAGTTCCGGACGTCAAGCCCCAGCCCGACACGACCGAAGAGGACGTACCTCCCCTGGCTGGCGACATGCCTGCCCCGGACGTCACGCCACAGCCCCAGCAGGACGCGAAGGGGGAGGTCGATGCTGAGGAGCCTCCGCTGGATGGTGACATGCCGGCCCCAGGCTTCTGAACCCGGTCGTCGCAATTCGATTCATCGTCCGAGCAGGAATCGTTGCGGCAGTCCGACTCTACTCGATCACCGGGCCGTAGAACCTCTCAAGGAAAGCCGGGTTCTTCTCTGCAAAGAGCGCTTCCGCCACCCGGTCGGCCTGCTCGATGAGGGCCTGTTCGAACCAACAGAGCAGCCCGGAGACCCCGCCTACCGATCCGGTCATGGCGTAGTTCACGCAACCACACCAGTGCATGCAGCGCGACACGTACTCGCATTCGGCGCACTCGGCCAGGATGGCGTTCTTCGCCCGGATGAGGGCATCCCGCCGAACCGGGTCAACGCCGTCTTCGACCGTTCCGATCACGACGTCATCCCGGTTGTCCATGCCGATGAGCCGGTCGCACGGGTAGAGCTTGCCGGATGGAGAGACGGCGAGCTCCTGGCAACCGAAGTCACAGCGATCCGAGCAGGCGAATCCGCCCTTGAGATGCGTCACGATCTTGCTGTCGAGCAGGTTGAGCTTGAACCGAATACCCCGGCGGAACGTGTCGGCGTACCGACG
>VGRX01000738.1 GCA_016875215.1 Deltaproteobacteria bacterium | reverse complement strand
AGCCTGCCCCGTGACGAGCTGCTCCGACGTACGACCTCGTGGAAACCGGGGGATCCTCCCTTCTTCCGGGATGGCCTCGAGATCGACCGGACGGAGCTCGACGCCGTGGCGCTCAATCGCAACGAGGCGGGAATCCTGGACTCCAATCCGGTCCGTCTCGGAACGACCTGGCAGCGGTGCAACCTGCGCATGTGGCCCACGGCGGTGCCCGCATTCGAAGAGGCGGACGACGACCGGTTCGACGTGTTCCAGGCCACAGCGCTGGACCCGGCCGAGCCCCTGGTGGTGCTGCACGAAAGCGCGGACCAGCGCTGGTACTTCGTGCGGGCGGTCAACTGCGACGGCTGGCTGCCGAAGACGCAGGTGGCGCTGGTGCCGAACCGGACGGATTGGCTCTTCCTGGTGTCTCCCGAACGCTTTCTGGTCGTGACCGGGAATCGGATCGAGCTGGGGGCGGATTGCGGTTCCCCGGCGCTGGAAGGAACGCTCTTCCTCATGGGGGCGCGGCTTCCGCTCTGGCCCGAGCCGGTTCCTGCGACCATCATGGGCCGCCCCAGCGCCGGAAGCCACGTGGTGCGTCTTCCCCGGCGTGATGCGGACGGAACGGCCCGTTTCGCCGCGGTGATGGTGCCGGACACCGGGGTCGTCCACAAAGGCTATCTGCCATACACCCGGGCCAATGTCATCTCGCAGGCCTTCCGGATGCTGGGGCAACCCTACGGCTGGGGAGGGTTGGGGGGAACCGTGGACTGCTCTGCGTTCATCGCCGGCGTGTACCGGACCCTGGGGCTCACGCTTCCCCGGAACAGCGGGCGGCAGGAGCAGATTCCGGGCCGCAGGGTGGTGCTCGGCGACGAGAGACGTCGGCAGAGCGGGCTCGGACTCGTTCCCGCCAGTGCCAGCCTGTTCCTGCAAGGGCACACGCTCATCTACCTCGGAGAGGTGGATGGCCGCCACTACGTGATCCATGCCATGTCCGCACACATGGCAGCCGGGGACAAGATCCCGGTCTTCGGAGTCGTGGTCTCGGACCTGTCCCTGGTGAGGACTTCCGGCGTCACCCTGGCTGACTCGCTCACGTCCGCGGTCGACTTCGTCCCGCCAGTCGGCACCTGGCCGCCCGGTACCTCCCCGGCCGCAACCTCGGCAGGCTCAGCAGCTCAGAACAGGGGGATCGGCCGTGAATGAGTGGCGCGACATCTACCGGGACGACCACGTCCTCGCAGTGGACAAGCCGGCGGGCATGCTGGTCATACCGGGCAGGGGACCGGTGCGGGAGCGGTCGCTCGTCGAGTTGCTGGAAGACCAACTCGGGAACCGCTTGTTCGTCGTGCACCGCATCGACAGGGAGACCAGCGGCCTGGTGCTGTTTGCACTCGACGCCGCCACGCACCGGGAGCTCAGCCTGGCCTTCGAGCGTCGGCAGGTCCGCAAGACCTACCTGGCGGTGGTCGATGGGGAGATGACCGGAGCCGGGAGCATCGACCTGCCGCTGCGGGAGTTCGGCAGCGGGCGGGTGGCCGTGGACGAGCGGGGCAAGCCCAGCCGCACGGAGTACCGGGTGCTCGCGCCCGTGCCCCGTGGAACCCTGTTGGAGGTCCATCCCGTCACCGGACGCCGGCACCAGATCCGGGTGCACCTGTATGCTCTGGGGCACCCGGTGCTGGGTGACACCCGCTACGGGAATCCCCGACCCGTGGGCGGCGCCCCCCGACTGATGCTGCATGCGTGGAAGCTGGAGCTGGCAGCAGGATGCGCAGGGATCCGTCTGCCAGCGCTGGTTGTAGAACCGCCTGGGCCGTGGTGGTCGGGCGCGGAGCACCCTCCCCTGCGGGGACAAGAAGGCCCATCCGGTTTCTAAACATGGTCGCCTTGACCGTCAATCATCCGGCGGGACTGCGTCAGCCGCCGACCGGCATGCTCGACGTACCTCAAGTACGCCTGCGCTGCCGGTTTCGACGGCTTCCTTGTCCGGCCGGTGCTTGCCGGCCAAAT
>VGRX01000737.1 GCA_016875215.1 Deltaproteobacteria bacterium | reverse complement strand
CCCGGATAGCACTTCTCCGGTGGGTTTCGATGGAGAATAGCCGAGCCAGCGACGCTCGTCAACGCGCCACGATGCCGAGCCACCAAACTGGGCAGCTCGGCTCCGTGAGCCGTCTTCCTGCTCTTCGCCCTTGACAGTGGAGACGCGTTGACAGAATATTCCTACGTAATTGGTTTGAATTCCGGCCCGGGTCGAGCGTCTCGCCGGGCCACAACTCAACAAAGGAGTCCCTCGATGAAGAGAGAATTGCTGGTGACGGTCTTGCTCGCAGGTCTCGTGGTTCTGGCTGTGTCGGTCTTCCATGCAGGCGCCAGCTCCGCAGCGGGAGGTGTATACCAGGCCGACGCCCCCAAGGACGGCATCGTGCTGACGGCAAAGCCCGGCAACGTGACGTACAACCACTCGAAGCACGCTGCGGTGGCCTGCGACAAGTGCCATCACAAGCCCGACGGCGACAACAAGCACGCCAAGTGCTCCAAGTGCCACACCGCAGCGTCGACCCCGACAGCCAAAGACGCTTTCCACAAGAATTGTTCGGGTTGCCACAAGGAAGCCCTGGCCAAGGACGCCGCCCTGGCGGGCAAGGTGCCGACCAAGTGCAACGAGTGCCACAAGAAGTAGCGACTCTCACGTCCCGCCCGGCAGCGCTGCCGCCGCTCCAAGCTGACTCCCGCTCCCGAACCCGAACTCAGGAATGCTCGTCGTGCTGCCACTTGGGTTTGTGCAGCGCATCGACATGGAACGTTTCCGGCGGAAGCGTCTGCTCAGCGACTGCCTCGGACGTGAACCGCTCTTCCGCTTCCTCCTTCGTCAGCTTCCCCGTCATGAAGCTGGTGCCCAGAGGGTACTCCTCAGGATGGAAGATCGTGTGGAAGAGATGCCAGACGATGATGGCCCCCACCGCCAGCACCGCCTCGTAGAAGTGAACGACCTTGGCCACGGGAACCAGCCACAGGGGAGCATCCGCGGGCAGGTCGACCGAGAACCAGAGAATGAACCCGGAAAGCACCATCACCGCAGTCCCCCACCACAACGCCCAGTACTCCGCCTTCTCCGCGTAGTTGAAGATCCCGAACCTGGGTTTCTCCTTCCTGGCGAACATGTGGTAGGACATCGTGGCAAAGAAGTCCTTGAAGTCCTGCCACCGGGGCAGCATGCCCAGCCACCACTTGCGCCGTCCCGACCGGGTCAGCAGCGTCTTGCCGAAGAACAGCAGGGAATCGAGGATCAGGACCACCGCGAACAGCCGGTGCAGGAATGCCCGGGCCGACTCGGTGAAGCCCATCTCGTACAACCAGCGAATCGCCGTCGTTTCCGAGAAAGACAGTGCAAAGCCCGTCACTGAGAGCACGGTGAAGGAGACAAGCATCGTCCAGTGCCAGAAGCGCTCGAACGTGTTGAGGCGGCCGACCGTTCCGTGCCGTTTCTGGTAGCGCAGCTTCCTCCGGGCGAAGTAGAGCCAGATCACCGCGTTGTGCAGCAGCATCGCGCCAATGGTGACCAGGATCAGCACGACGTAGACCACGGTCACCACCTTGACTACTCCCCACTCGGGCTCCCTGGCCGCCTTCTTGTGGGTGAAGCTCATCACGAAGGTCTCGGTCGACTCTCCATGACACTCTCCGCACGCGGCCCCCCGGTTCGAGATGTGCATGCGAGAGCGCTCGTGGCTGGAAGGCAGACAGTAGTGCGCCTCGTGGCAGTCCGCACAGGTGGCCACCGCTCCCAGCGACCCGCGCTGCGCCATCCCGTGGAAGTCGCTCATGTAGCTCTCGACCGGGGACGTATCCAGCGCATACCGCTCCATCATCCGCTTGTTGCCGTGACACCACACGCAGATGGCGACGGCAGCCAGGTCGCGCTGCCCCGTCTTCTGGGTCCTCAGGGACGTCATGTCGTGATCGCCGTGACAGGTCGTACACGCGGGGACGTCGAGGTTGCCGGCCAGGAGCGCGCTGCCGTGCGACCCTACGGAGAACTCAGTGGCAATGGTGCCAAAA
>VGRX01000736.1 GCA_016875215.1 Deltaproteobacteria bacterium | reverse complement strand
TGGAATCGTCCAGCCCCGGAATCCCGGTACCTGTCGGCAGGGCTACCGCCGCGGCAACGACCGGCCCGCAGAGCGCACCCCTCCCGGCCTCGTCGACTCCGAGAAGCCGGCGGGTACCCTGGCGCACCAGATGGCGTTCTATCTCTCCTGGCGGGACTCGGTGCTGCGGAAACAGCAGGCTCATTCGGCCTGTTCGCTGTCGATCCGAACCTCGCGCAGCCGGGCGGCCTTGCCGCGCAGCGTCCGGAGGTAGTAGAGCCGGGCCCGTCGCACCTTGTTGTGCTTCACGATCTCGATCTTCTCGATGCGGGGGGAGAACAGCGGAAACACGCGCTCCACGCCCACTCCGTAGGAGACCTTGCGCACGGTGAAGGTCGACGCGGCCCCCGCATTCTTCCTGCGGATGACCGTCCCCTCGAACATCTGCGGCCGAACCCGGGGCTTGTCCTTCTTGGAGATTGCCTCCTCCACGATCTTCACGAACACGCGCACCGTGTCTCCGTAGCGGATTTCCGGGAGATCCTGCCGCCTGGATTCCATTCCGACTTCCTTGAGAACGTCCATTGCTACCCTCCTCGATACCGTTGCTCCACCCTATCTTCCGCCTGCCAGCCGATCCAATATGATGGCCGAAGCCGACCGGACCGACAGGTGGTTGTACTCCCCGACCCCATCCACAGGGGCCAGCACGAAATCAAATGCGTTCAGGAAGGTTCGTTCGAGCCCCCATCCGGTGCCGAACACCAGGATGGCGGCTCCGTCCCGCTCCTCGAGGATCTCCCGCATGCGCGGGTACGAAACGAGCCGCTCTCGGACGTTGGCCCCGGTACCGATGATGACCGGGTCGTACCCCGTCTCCGCCCGGACATCGGCAGCGGCCTGAGCCAGATCAGCGACGACCCGGGCATGCTCGATGGCCTGCCGGCGCCGTGGGTTGTACTGCGCCCCGGCCCCGCAGGTCCAGTGACGCAGCATCTCGCCGACCAGCTCACGCTGCTGCTCCACCGGTGTGACCACGTAGAAGCGGCGCACGCCGAAGGTGGCGGACTGACGGGAAAGGTCGTGGACGTCGATGTTCGTCACCGCAGTCGCAATCAGCCTCCGGTTCTTGTCGTAGACCGGGTAGTGCAACAGTGCCACGTGCAACGTCATGCTCATGACCGCAACAACCTCCGGTCTGCCTCCGACAACTCGACGAGGGCCAGCAGGTCAGGCCTTCTCTCAGCCGTGGCCTTGAGCGACTGCTTCCTCCGCCAGCGGTCAATCTCCGCGTGGTTCCCGGACAGCAGCACCTCGGGCACGCCAAGCCCCCGGAACTCACGGGGCTTGGTGTAGTGCGGATGATCCAGGAGACCGTCGAAGAACGAATCGCGGGCAACCGATTCCTCCTTGCCCACGACCCCCGGTACCAGCCGGCTGCAGCACTCGATGACCGCCAGCGCTGCGGCCTCGCCGCCGTTGAGGACGAAGTCGCCGATGGACAGCTCCTCGTCCACGAAGCCCCCCTCGACGAGCCGCTCGTCGACCCCTTCGTACCGCCCGCACACCAGGCAGATCGTCTCGTGCGCGGCGTACTCGCGGGCGCATGCCTGGTCGAACCGCCGGCCCCGCGGAGACAGCAGGATCGTCCGACCCACCTGCCAGCGGACCTTCACGTGCTCGAGTGCCTCGACCAGCGGCTCCACCCGCATCACCATCCCGGGTCCGCCTCCGAACGACGTGTCGTCCACGCTCTGGTGGCGGTCATGCGTGAAGTCCCGAAGCCGCACGGTCTCCACCTGCACCAGCCCGCCTTCCAGGGCTCTTCCGAGCAACCCCACCGCCAGAGGCGACGGGAAGAACTCGGGGAAGATGGTCACCACCACGAATCGCACGTCCTCCTCCGCTGAGCGGCCCTGCAACCGCCCTCTGCTCCTTCCTGCACACAATCAAAGAACGCCCAGCCTGCACACTCCGCCCCGCGCCTTCGAGGAACGTCGGCAGCGCAGCGGCAACCTCTT
>VGRX01000735.1 GCA_016875215.1 Deltaproteobacteria bacterium | reverse complement strand
GGGGCCGGTGGGCCGTGGGCGCGGCCCGCCACACCACCCGGAGCGTCAGCGCGTGCCCTACGTAGCCTTGGCGGAGTAGGGACGGGCCGCGATGCGCCTCATCGGCCGCCGGTTGCCTGCACTGACGGCCGGGGCCACGCCTCGGCCGTTGATACCGGTACACACAGGGAGACCGACGATCCTGGGGAAGCCCGGGACTGCCACCTCCCCCCGGCGCCCCGTGGCGCCGGGGTACTCCTCCACGGAGGAGAGGCTGCACCCGGGCCGCTATCCAGGCACGAAACGAGCAATGCACGCGTACCGCCGAAGAGACCGCACCCTCGTCGGCCGTTGCGTTGCTCGCCGCCACGGATCGGGGCCTCTTGCCGGCCGCACGGTTGCCCGCATCGACGGTCTGCGGTTGAGAATGGGCCGTCCGGTTGTCGGCACCGACGGCTGTCGGGGTGTATCGGCCGATGGGGTGTCTGCCCCCACTGTCGTTGCCGTGCATGGGCCGTTGGGGTGTCTGCATTTGTGGTCGCCTGCTTGACCGGGTTGAGGCAGTGGGTGTTCAGCAAAATGACAGATCGTTCTTTTCCGCCTCCAAAGCCGCGTTGCGAAGCCGGTCGAAAAAAGATCCCCCGGTCCCGCCGCTGGTTCCAAATCTTAGCTGCCGAGCACGATCTGGCAGATAAGAAGCGCACCAGGCCCTTTGTCCATGCGGGTCTGCGCTCCACACGTCTGACCGGCAGATCGGCTTGGCTTCGTCCGCCCCAGCCATCGGACCGCCGGTTTGGCCGATTTGATCTGTCATTTTGCTGGTGTTGGAACTGCGTGACTCCTTGAACCTGGCAGTGGTATTAAGGTGGCTTGACCGGACACGGTAACGCTGGGTGAAGGACCGTGGGAGGCAGAAGTGGCCGAACGAACTCGCTGAGCTTGTGCGTGGCGCTGGAAGCGGTCCCTGCGTGTTTGCAGTGTCTGGGAGTCTGCAACTGCATTTGGCGAGGAGTCGAATGAAAGCGGTGGAAGCGTCGGTTGCCGGCACTGGTTTGCTCGTCCTGGCGGCTTTGCTGGTTTGTGCCGAGTCGATGATTGTGGGGTGCTCGACCGGCCATTTGTCCGAGTCCCATCATTGCCCCCGTGGAATCGCTGGGGTGTTGCCGGACTGGGCGGGCCGGACGGAACCCGGCTACTTCGTCGGTCTTTCGGATGGGGAGGAGACGCAGAAGGCTGCTCGGGACGGTGCACTGGCGGATGCTCGACGGCAGATTGTCAACTACCTTGGTGTGCAGCTTAGCGGCGAGCAGGTTCAGAAGGTTCTGTACCGAAGGGTCGAAACCGGAACTGGGGCAACTGCCCGGGTCGACGATGAGCACGACATGAGCTACCAGATCCAGACTCGTTCCCTTGCGAAGAGCGTCCTGGCGGTGCGCGAGGATCGGCTCTTCGTCGAATGTCGGGAGAGTGCTGCGGGGCAGGCAGTCTGGCATGGCTGGGCGCGAGTACCCTTTGATCTGGAGGCGCACCGACGGTTCCTCGACGATCTCGTCGGCACCCTCGAGAGTATGGCGGACGATGCACTGCATCGTGCGGAGCAGATAGGGCTCGGAGAGCCTGGCCTAGCACTGAGGTTGCTGGCCGCAGTTGCGGGATCAGCCCGGAAGCTGGACGGCGTGACCTTGGCCGCAGGGCAGACCTCGACCCGGGTCCAGCAGGTGTGGGGCCGGGCGGATGCTGCATTGGCCACTCTGCTGTCGGATTTGGTGCTGGAGGCCTCGAATCCCATCCAGATTCTGAGGGGGGCGGGCCGGGGACCGGCTCCGCTCGAGGTTCGCGCAACGACCCGGTCAGGGCAGCCCATCAACGGGCTGCCCTTGACGTTCATGATTTCGGGGGGGAGAGTTCTTCGCGAAGGGGAGACTCAGTCGGATGGCTTGGCGAAGTTCCGCGTCCCGGGGGATCTGCGTCAACAGGGGGCTCTATTGGTGACAGCATCTGTAGGCGGGCCATGGCTTTGGGATGTTGG
>VGRX01000734.1 GCA_016875215.1 Deltaproteobacteria bacterium | reverse complement strand
TGTGAGGCACACTGGCACAGGCCCTCCACGCACACCTCGTCCTGGCCGCACGCACCGCAATTGCCGCCGCAGCCGTCGCTGCCGCACTCGCCCGCCCCGCATTTCGGCTGGCAGACGCAGGCTCCGTCCTGGCACGCTTCCTGTCCCCCGATGCAAACGCCGCAGGTTGCACCGCACCCGTCCGGACCGCAGGCACGTCCCTGGCAATCGGGCCAGCAGACGTCCGAAACGTCCTCCTTGCCCCCCGCATCACCGGCCGGACCGCCCTCACCGACCCGATCGGCAGGAGCGGAATCCGCGAACCGGAGGACATCGTCCGCACCGAGATCCGCGGCAGGCGTCGGGTCCTTCTGCGACCTGCCGCTTCCGCTGCAGGCTGACAGGAAGACCGCACCGCAGGCACACCACACGATCGCGCCGCTCAGGAGGATTCGTTGCATGGTTCACCCGATGTTCGAGCCGGCGCTGCGGGCTCCAATGCCGCGGTCGCATGCCCGCCCCGCCTGCAGGGTACGACGGGACGCACGGTCACGCAAGGACGAGTGAGGGCATCCCGGCCCGACCTCAGGCCGCGTGGTCTTTTCCGGCTTGGACGTCGACGAACAGGGAGAGCAGGACAAGTGCGACGAAATCCTCTACTACATGGTGCTCCTGCAATAGCGGCCGGGGAGTTGGTCGAGAGGCGGGTCTGCCTCCCCGGAGTTGCGAATCGACGGAATCGCGAGCCTGGACAAGTTGAGAGTCCGGCGGTGCGGCACTTGACAACACAACACTGATGTTGCATAGTGTTCTTGTGAGGGCGAGGGATCTCATACGGCTGCTGGAGGAGCAGGGGTGGGAATTGGATCGAATTCGAGGGTCCCACCACCAGTTCAAGCACCCCCAGGCCGCAAGGACCCTCACGGTGCCAGTTCACGGCAAGGAGATCCCGGAGCAGCTGGCGAAGCTCATCTTGAAGCAGGCCAGAAGGGCGACGGGAAAGGAGGGTTAGCCCATGGTGCCCGCAGGATACTACGCAATCCTTTGGACCGACGACGAGGGCAGCGTCTTGGTCCGGTTTCCCCAGCATCCTGGGGTGAACACGTTTGGCCGCGACCAGGAAGAGGCCGAGAACATGGCCAGAGAGGCCCTCAACGTCGCGCTGGAATCCGACTTCGAGCGGGCTGTCAAGTTGCCTGCGCTGCGGAAACCACGGGCCGGCGAGGGGGAGCGGGTCGTGATGGTTCCCCTGGATGCCGACGTCCGGATGGCCTATGTGCTCCGCGAATGGCGCGAGGATGCAGGATTCACGCAGCAGGAGATGGCCGCTCGGCTCGGCGTGTCCTACCAGGCGTACCAGCGGATGGAACGGCCCGGCCGATCCAACCTTACCGTGGCGACGCTCGACCGGATTGCACGGGCGCTCCAACGGGAGCTTGTCATCGCAGTTCAGTAGCTCCGGGGCGGCCCTCCCCCTCCAAGGAGTTCCGACCACGAGCGGCCATCGACATGAGCAACGAGTCCACGACCACCGCCTGCGGCAACTGGTCCAGTGCTCCGGCGACATCCGGGCTGTTCCTGAACACGCTCGATTCCGTGGCCGCGGTGAAGCGGCATGTGACGTTCCACGTTGCTGCACATGACAGCGGGATTCCGCATGCTGCGTTCCAGGGCCAGACGCCCGACGAGATGTACTTCGGCAGCGGTGCCGAGCTCCCCGACAAGCTGGCTGTTGCAGGGAATGCCGCTCGAGAAGTGGTTTGCCGAGCATCTGCCCGAGCGCTTCGTACCTCGGCGGACAAAACTCGGCCCAGGGGCCGGAGTGTCGGTCGTGGCAGGGCCCCGCCAGGTCGGGAAGACCACGTTGGCGAAGCAGGTCCTCGGGGCCCAGACCGGAGGGTACCTGAGCTGGGCTTGGACGTGACGACGAAGGCGCAAACCATGACCGTCCCGTCGAATCGAAACATCAGCTCCGCATGCCTGTACGGGTTGTGCGGCAATCCGGCGTCGAGACCCCCCTGAAAGGACCT
>VGRX01000733.1 GCA_016875215.1 Deltaproteobacteria bacterium | reverse complement strand
CGTGTCTTCGTCTCACTTGACCATCGACGTCCGGGATTCTGGCATCTTCGTCACGGACCTGGGCTCTACGAACGGCACCTATCTGGACGGCCGCAAGCTGGCCCCGCACCAGACGACCCAGTTGTTCCTGAATCAGCCGCTCATGCTGGGCGGTACTGTCCGGCTCACCGTGACGTCGCCGGCTGTTGCCGGAAAGCCGGGGCCGGCCCGCAAGAACGTCACACAGATTCTCGACTGAGCCGGACAACCCAGGCAGGTGAACCTATGGAGCAGTCCCGTCCCCCCATCATCGGTGCTGCCACCGACCCCGGGCTCGAACGGACCGAGAACCAGGACCACATGGACCGGGTGTCGCTGTCATACGGCGAGTTGCTGCTGGTAGCCGACGGCATGGGTGGCCATGCCGGCGGTGCAACGGCAAGCCGGCTCGCCTTGCAGGAGATTCGGCGCCATGCGGAATCCTGTGCCGTGGAGCCGAACAACGCGGACTCCCTGCGCGAGATGCTCTACTACGCCACGATGCGGGCCAACGAGGCTGTCTACCAGTACTGGCAGACCCGCCCGGAGCTGAAGGGCATGGGGACCACGCTGGTCGCCGCACTGGTCGTTGATGGGCTCGCCTGGGTCGCACACGTCGGAGACTCCCGAATCTACCTGGTCGAGGGGAGCGCCGGCCGGGTCACCCGTGACCACACTGCGGTGCAGGACCGCATGGACCACGGCATTCTGACCGTGGAGGAAGCCAAGAACCACCCGGACCGCCACATTCTCAGTCGCGCCATCGGCCACAAGCCTGAGGTGGAACCCGAAGTCCGCATGGGCCCCATCGACCTGAAACCCGGAGCATCCCTCCTGCTGTGCAGCGACGGGTTGTGCGACGTCGTGACCGACGAGGAGATCGGCGATGTCGTGCTAACCTCCTCTCCGCAGAAGGCCTGCGAGGCCCTCATCCGCCTGGCCAACCAACGGGGCGGCCCGGACAACACTACCGTGATGATCTATCGCCAGCCAGGCGGAAGGCTGCGCTCCCGCTCGACTCAGGCGGTGCGCCGGACGTTCCGCAAGAAAGTCCTGGGCCTTTCGCTTCTCGTCTGGCTCGCGGTCGCAGCTGCTCTGGCCGCCGTCGCACTGGGGGCTTTCCTGCTGTGGCCTCGGGCTGACGGAGAAGGCAAGGGAGAGACGGAGCGGGGTCCCGCAACTGCCAAGGAGGCACCAACCGGGAAGGCCGGAAAGGAGAAGCACCAGGACCCTGGAGCGACGCAACCACAAGGTCAGGAACCCGAGTCGGAGCACGTCGAGACGGCGGTCGACCAAGGAGAGGATCCCAGGCAGCGGGATGTGGAAGAGGGGGCCGGGACTGCTCCGGTGGCAACTTCCCGCACGGATGGGATCAAGATCGTGTTGGGAAGTGAAGGAAAGGCGCCGGAGAAGGAGAAGAAGAGCACCACGACCACCCCGGGGACGAGCACGAAGCAACTGAAGCCTCGGGCCGGGACGCATTGCGATACTGGGGGAGTCAAGCCTGAAGATCTGCCTAAGGCCAAGAGGTTCTGCACTTTGGCCGCTCAGGCGAGAACCGAGACGAACTTCTGGGTGGGGGAGAGCAAGTTCTGCCAAGCCGAAGAGATTCGGTTCAGTTCATTGGGGGCGTATTCCAGGCTTTACGAACAGTCGTTCGAGCTGGCAGACCACTGCCGCAAGCGCAGACTGCAAGGCATTCGATCCGAGGCCCGGCCGCCTAGTGCTTGCCTGCACGCTTGCCTCGATGCGATGAGGGGGCTTCAACTCCCAGAGGAAGAGAGCGTTTGCCACGATTGGCTCAAGCTGGAGCCAAAGGACGTCAAGTCCGCTCTCGGGAAGTGCCTGGATGCGGCCGACGACCCGTGCAAGAAGCTGAAGAAGCTCTTTGCTCCGGTGCCTCAGGACCAACAGCCTGGCCAATCCAAGAAGATCCCGCCCGACCAACCTGGCCAGGGGTCCGGAGGCGGCTCATCCCCCAAAGCAGATGCC
>VGRX01000732.1 GCA_016875215.1 Deltaproteobacteria bacterium | reverse complement strand
GAACAGCACGGCGATTAGGGGCGTGCGGATCTGCTCGCCGGGCTGCAGAGACAGTCGAGTCAGTTCCTGCCCAGCCGTGACCCTCAAGCCCTGGCCGGCGTCCCGCGCGAACCGACTGGACCACTGCCCCGGCCAACCCACGGCCAGAATCACGCCGCCGCCCGGCATCTGCAGGTTGTAATAGGGCCAGCCGTCCGGCCCGTCGCTGGATTTTCCCGACATGGCGGGGGGCGCACACTGCTTCACCGCGTTCGCGTTCAGCGGGAGCTGATAAGGCTGGTAGCTGTCCGCCGTCGTGAAATCTCCCTGGTTGCCATGCAGAGTGAATTCGCCCCCCTCCGCCCGCTCGAAGATGGCGGCAATTCCCATCACCAGCAGCCTGGTGAGAAGCCATCGCATAGAGTACTGCACGTTCTTCACCTCTCAGGAAACGGTGGCAGGCCACAACTTGCATGGAAAGCGGGCCCATTGCGCATCGTCGCCCGCGTGCCGTGGAGATCTTGAACCGATCACCAATCCAGGGTGGTCGTCAGGATTCATCCGGTTCTTCTTCCGAGCTGCACTTTAGACGAAGTCTGCACCAGAAGGGGCAAATTGCTCTTGGCAAAAAAATGGCTCTCGGCGATGGTGGGTGGTAGCAACAAACATCCGATCCATCGGGAGAGCCAAGGATGGCTAAGCATAAACGTTCTTCGCGGCGTCCGCAACCCAAGCACAAGAAGCAGCAGAAGTCACAGCACGATAAGCGGAGGCGTCTTCAGAGCCCCAATCCCCAGCGCCAGAAAACAACCCACGCCAGAGTGCCGTTGACCGGCGCGATTCAGACGGCGGTCTCCCTGCTGCAGGCCGTGCTGGACCGGAGGATTGCCTTCCGGCTGGCCATCATCATGGCCGGTATGTTTCTGGCGGGTGATCGCCGTACCGCCAGCGCCTGGTTCGTGGCGGCTGGCGTACAGGATGATTGGGACCGCTTCTACGATTGCCTGATCAGTGTGGGGCGGACCTCCGAAAAGTTAGCCACGGTCATCCTCGGCCTGGTCGTCCAGAAGCTCGCTCCGAGATTCGGTGATCGCATCTTGCTGGGGATGGATGACTCGCCTACGTCTCGCTATGGTCGGCACGTGGAAGGTGCCGGCGTCCATCACAATTCGACGCGAGGACCGGCCGAGGGCGAGTGGCTGTACGGACACAACTGGGTCTGTTTGGCATGGCTGGCAAGGCATCCGGCGTGGGGCGTGATCGCCTTCCCGCTACGCTCGATGTTGTACGTCCGCAAGGTCGACGTCCCGAGACTGACGGAGAAGTATGCTTGGGAATTCCGCACCAAACATCAACTCGGCGTGGAGTTGTTGACGTGGTTCAAGCAGCAACTCCGAGAACTGGGGCTGGAGACGAAGATCTGGTTGGCGGTCGATGGTGCCTATGCCACGCGGCCGTTCCTTCTCCCCGCACTTGGTCTGGACATCGTGGTCGTCAGCCGCTTGCGAAAAGACGCCTGTCTTCACGACTTGCCTCCCGCGGGTTCTCACGGGAACCGGATTTACGGCAAGAACAAAATCAGCTTGGCGAAGCGTGCTGCGCATCAGCAGGGCTGGGAGACGATTACCTATCACTGCCGCGGCGAGGAAGTGACTCGTCAGTACAAGACGTTCCTCCCCACCTCGGGACTCGTCAGCGCCCAGATCCGGGTCGTCATCGTTCGCTTTGAGGATGGCGGTTGGGCACCGTACTTCTGCACGGACACCTCGGCGGACGTCCGCGAGATCCTGGAAGCCGCGGCCTCTCGTTGGGCGATCGAAGAACACTTCCACGACGTGAAGGAGGTGTGGGGCGCGGGGCAGCAACAAGTTCGCAACATCTGGTCGAACTTGGGGTGCTGGCATCTAAACCAGTGGCTGTATACCCTGGTCGAGTTGTGTTGCTGGGACCTCAACCAAGCCGAGTTGACCGACCGCCGAGACCGTTCTTGGGACAACCCCGACCGTCGTCCCTCGCATGCCGACCGGCGACGC
>VGRX01000731.1 GCA_016875215.1 Deltaproteobacteria bacterium | reverse complement strand
CCCCTTCAGGGACTTCGAAGTAGGCCTGCATGTCCGAGATCCGGATGCGCCCGACGGTGACTCGCCTGCCCCGGTCCGCGGCGTTCACCAGGACGAGCAACAGGGCCGGTGTCAGTCCGTTGGTCCGCCCCACGTTCATGACCATCTCTACCTTGGATTCCAGGACCCCCGCGGCCCGCAGACCCTGGGGTTCTGCTCCGGGCCAGCGGTTCGGCGGGCGGGAATCCCGTTTCTGAGCCATGTCCCGGTTGAGGTCCGGGGCATTCCGGTAGAACTCGAGCATTCCTCGCAGCGACATCGATGCGAACCTACGGATGATCTCGGCTTTCGGCAGGTCATCCAGCAGGGTGCAAAGCTCCTCGAAATGCTCGTCGACCAGGCTGTCCTCGAGCCGGAGCGTCATGACCTGCCGTGCCAGACTTGCCAGTCGGGCCCGGCAGATCTCCGTCCCCGTGGGCACCGGTCGCCGCTTCAGCTTCTTGCCGATCAGGCGCTGGATCTGCTCGATCTTGAATTGCTCACGCATGTGGATGATGGAAACGGCGATTCCTTCCTTGCCGGCCCTCCCTGTCCGCCCCGTTCGATGCGTGTAGGCAATCAGCTCGTCGGGCAGGTTGAAGTTCACCACGTGTGAGAGATCGGTGACGTCCAGCCCTCGGGCCGCCACGTCCGTGGCCACCAGGATCCGGACCCGCCTGTCCCGGAACTTCTTCATGACGTGGTCGCGCTGCTGCTGAGAGAGATCTCCGTGCAGCGGCTCCGCATCGTAGCCGTCCAGCCGGAGCTGGTCCGCGATCTCCTGTGTCTCCAGCCGGGTACGGCAGAAGACGATGCCGTACATGTCGGGATAGAGGTCCACGATCCGGCGCAGCGCACTGTAACGCTCCCGCGCCGGAACGACATAGTACTCGTGGCTGATGCCTTCGGAGCCGGCGTTGCGCTGGCCCATCGTGATTTCGGCGGGGGAGTTCATGTACCTGGCCGCGATCTTCGCAACCTGGGCCGGCATCGTGGCGGAGAAGAGCAGCGTCTGGGCCGTCTCGGGAACCCCTTTCAGGATGGCTTCGAGATCTTCCTCGAACCCCATGCTCAGCATCTCGTCGGCCTCGTCGAGGACCAGGCGGGTCACCTGGGCCAGATCGATGGATCCCCGCCGCAGCAGGTCCAGGAGCCGTCCGGGCGTCGCAACCACCACGTGCACCCCGCGGGACAGGGAATTGACCTGCGGCATGATGGCTGCACCGCCGTAGACCGCAAGCACCCTCGTGCGCGGCAGCCCGCATGCGAAGCCCTCCAGGTCCCTGGCGATCTGCATGCACAGCTCCCGGGTCGGGCACAATACCAGCACCTGCGGCACCGATCGGCTGAGATCCAGGAGCTGCAGCAAAGGCAGCCCGTATGCCGCAGTCTTGCCCGTTCCGGTCTGGGCAAGTGCAACGAGGTCCCGGTTGCTCTCGAGCAGCACCGGGATGACCGCCTCCTGCACGGGAGTGGGCGTTTCGAAGCCGAGCTTGTCGATGGCCTCGAGAAGCTCAGGCGAGAGTCCCAGTTCGGCAAAGTTCATCTCGTTCCCCTGGTTCCGTCTGCAGGCACCCAATCGACCGACAGAGAAGGAGGTTCGTCGTCTCCGGTGCACCGGGAAGGAGGAGCAGCGGATAGGACGCCGCCAGCGGCGACCGGGCGGTACTGTACAGATGCCCGGGTCGCTTGTCGACCGGAGTGAGGGATCAGGGGGTTCTGTCCGGAGGGGGAGCGAACTGATGTGCCGATGGCGCGGGCAACTGACGGCCGATGCGCTTCCCGGGCCGTGAGTGGCGGACCAGCCCCGGGTTGGCCGGCAGGCCTACCCAGGGTGGAGCAGATGTGCCGCTGGTGAAGGAGGTAGATGGGCCGATGGTGCGGGCAACCTGACGGCCGGTGCGGGGCGGCTGGCCGATGGTGCGGGCAACCTGACGGCCGGTGCGGGGCCCATGAATCGGCCCCAGTGTGTCTGCTGCCCAGGAGAGCAAACGGG
>VGRX01000730.1 GCA_016875215.1 Deltaproteobacteria bacterium | reverse complement strand
AATCACTCTGACCCCGAGTCATGCGGTGTGGCCCGCGAGGGCCATGCCGAAGCGTTGGCAGGGGAAACCAGCAGGCCAGCCATTGAGCCGCGAAATCAACACTCTGGGACGCCGACGCTGTTATCCAAAGCGGAAGGCAACACGTTACATGGCGCTAATCGCAAGTCCTGTGGCGGTCCCACGCGGTCGGAGACCCTGTGCATGCTGGGAAGTCTTTCAAACGGAAGCAGTGAGATCTCGTCGGTGTCCACCACCGAGGGAAGGGTGGACGGGGCTGGGAAGGTCAGTGACGATAATCCAGCCGTCTACGCCGACGAGAAGTCGGATACTCCCATAAGACCTGCGAAATGGCTGAACAAGGGTGACCAGCCTGCGGAAGCCAGGGAGGAAAGGGGAGTAACCAATGGGAACCCCAACGAGTCCCCCGCGCCGCGAACACAGGGTCGCGATCCATGCGCGTCGATGGGACTCCGCGGGGTACGTGAGGCCGCAAAGCGTGACTCCAAGGTCCGCTTCACGGCTCTCCTGCACCACATCAACCCGGACCTGCTCCGCGACAGCTTTTACCAGCTGAAGAAAGACGCAGCCTCTGGTGTGGATGGCGTAACCTGGAGGGCCTATGAGAGGAAACTGCACGCCGGAAGGTTGCTCGATCTGAACCGGGAGATTCATTCCGGCCGTTATCGCGCCCTACCGTCCCGGCGAGTCTATATTCCCAAGGCGGAGGGAAAACTCCGTCCACTGGGAATCGCGGCCCTTGAGGACAAGATCGTCCAACAGGCCGTTGTGACCGTGCTGAACGCGATCTACGAAGAGGATTTCATGGGGTTTTCCTATGGATTCCGACCGGGACGAAGTCAGCACGATGCACTGGATGCGCTGGCGACCGGGATCGTCACCCGCAAAGTGGGCTGGATTCTGGATGCTGACATCGTGGCCTTTTTCGATGAAATCGACCACGACTGGATGATTCGGTTTCTGGAACATCGCATCGGCGACAAGCGCATCATCCGGCTCATCACGAAGTGGCTGAAGGCCGGAACCATAGAAGAAGGACGCCGTGTGCCGGCAGTGAAAGGAACTCCTCAAGGGGCTGTGATCAGCCCGCTTTTGGCGAACATTTACCTGCACTACGTACACGATCTATGGGCCCATCAGTGGCGCAAGCGCCACGCCTCCGGTGACGTTATCATCGTCCGCTACGCGGACGACAGTGTCGCGGGGTTCCAGTACGAACGCGAAGCCAAGGCGTATCTTTCAGCATTGCAAGAACGATTGGCGCCATTCGGACTAGCCCTCCACCCTGATAAAACCAGACTGATCCAGTTTGGTCGCTTTGCCGCGAAGGCCCGAGTGGAGAAAGGACTCGGGAGGCCGGAGACATTCGACTTCCTTGGGTTCACTCACTGCTGTGGTCAACAAATAGGCAGCGGCAAATTCAAGCTTGTCCGGCTCACGGTCAAGCAGCGAATGCGCACTACCCTTGCGGCGATCAGGGCGACACTCATGAGGCGTCGGCACGAACCGATCCCGGTGATCGGGAGATGGTTGGGGTCGGTGGTACGGGGGTATCTGAACTATTTTTCGGTGCCGGGTAACCGCATCCGCATTGGGGCTTTCGCTCGGGAGGTGCACCGCGCGTGGCGGTTCACTCTGCTGCGCCGCAGCCAACGCCATCGGATGCCATGGACGCGGTTCAGGAAAATAGCGAAGCAGTACCTGCCACCTCTGCGGGTGGTGCACCCGTGGCCCACCGAGCGTTTTGACGTTAGGACCGTTGGTAGGAGCCGTGTGCGGTAGTGCCGCTCGCACGGATCTGACCGGGGGGCAGGAGGTAACTCCTGTCCCTACCGGAACCCCTCGATGCGGAGGGGAGACTAGTCAAGTACATCGGTACAACCCTGGACATTACCGAACAAAGGCGCTCGGTTGAGGCTCTTGCCAAGAGTGAGGCGCGCCTGACACGATAGTCCCATCACGAGTCTCTACACATCCGCCGAGCGTGAACGGCTACTCAG
>VGRX01000729.1 GCA_016875215.1 Deltaproteobacteria bacterium | reverse complement strand
GCGCGAATCCGCTCCCCCCGAGATGAGCAGGAAGAGCGGCCGGCCTCCCGCCTCCCGGCGTATCCGCTCGACCAGGCGCGCCCGCTGCCCCCGGGGATTCCATGTCCGGGGGGCCCGGCAGGCAGCCAGGAAATTGTCCAGCATCTCCCGGCCGTGCCGGGTGTGCGTCACCTCGGGATGAAACTGGAGTCCGAACAGCCTTCCCGCACCATCCTGGAACCCGGCAACCGGCAGGGTAGGGGTCGTAGCGGTCACGGTGAGCCGCGGTGGGAGAGTCTCCACGTGGTCGCCGTGGCTCATCCAGACTTTGCAGGACGAGGGAAGACCGCGGAAGAGCTTCCCCTCCCCGCTGCCGAAGCTCACTTCGGCAAGCCCATACCCGCGCCTTCCGTCGGTGGCCACCGTGCCGCCGCACAACCTTGCGAGAAGCTGGTGGCCATAGCAGAGACCCAGGATCGGAACCGCGCATCCGAGCGGGGCAAACCGGACCGTTCGGAACCCTTCCTCGGTCACCGACCCCGGTCCGCCCGAAAACACGATGCCGCAAACCTCCGGATGCTCCTCCGGAACGAAGTCCTCCGGCTCGAACACGCGGGAAAACACGCCAAGGTTCCGGATCCGGCGGGCAATCAGGTGGGTGTACTGCCCGCCGAAATCCAGCACCGCGACGGTATCGCCGGCGCCCCCGTCGCGGGATGTCCCGTCCGTCTCGCTCATCGTCCCTCCTCGGTCGCTCCCGATCCCTCTGCCGAGGGCACACACTACTCGCCATCCCGGCAACGTTCAACCCTGACGACTGCTCATCCGCTTCACCAGGGCAGCGACCTCCGCCTGCGCATCGTTGTAGCGGGGGAACCGCCTCTCCTCCGCACGGAACTGGGCGGTGTGCGCCTGGTTGCGGCCGTGCCGGCGCCGCAGGCCGAGCTTCTTGTGCAACAGCTCGTGATACATGATGTAGTCGACCAGCAGCTCAGGCACGTCCGGATGATCCAGCGACTTCGACACGACGAGCCGGTCCCTCGAGAACATGTAGAGCCCCAGGGTCCTGGCCGTCGCGGACCGGGTCCATGCGAGCGCAGGACGAAGCATCGTCCCGCCGAACATCATGCGGTTCACACGCTCGAACGATGCGGAAAGATCGTGCACTTCCCCCGCACTCCCGTAGTTGGGGTCAGTGGGCTCGACCTGCGCTTCGATCTCCAGAGCCACGGTGTTGAATTCCTCGCTCGCCGACAACCCCCGCGCGAGCCGCAAAGCCTCGTCGCGGGCGTCGAGCGAGATGGCGTCGAAGAAGGCCCGCCAGAACTCCGTGTCCGGGGTGATGAATCCCTCGCTGCACGAGATGTGCAGGCAGTTCGAGTAGCGACGGAACTTCCAGAGCGCAGACATCGTTCGGATGTGGAGCAGGACGGGCAGGCCTCGAACCTTCAGGTCGGGAGGCAGGGCCTCGCGAGCACGGGACAATGCGGCAAGATGATCATCGAGGTTGCCTGCATCCAGGTAGGCCAGCCAGGCAAACGTCGACCGGGACGGCTCAACCAGGGCCGCCGGCTCTCCTCCGGCCCCCTTGCAGACCGCACGCGACTGTTCGACTGCACGGTGGATCCTGTCCGCGGCCCCCAGCCGCGCCCGCGGGTCCGCAGTCAACGCCGGCAGCCTGTGCCAGAGATAGTCGGAAAGCCAGTTCGCCGTGGCCATCAGGTTCCGTATGCGGATCGCCTGAGGGGCGGCTGTGGCTGCATCCCCTTTCGACTCGTCGCTGTCTTCGAACGACATGCTTCCCCCCAACGCCGGGCGGAGTCTACCAATGCCGTCGGCGCATGTCCATGTCGACCGGCATGGAGGAAGAGGGAGAACTCGTGTTCTACGCAAGGATGCGGTAAGCTGTTGTCCATGCCCCCCCGGAACGGGCAGACGCGGCCCCGGGGGAGTGACCGTCGTGGGGAGAGCGCATGGTCAAACAAAACGAGATTGCCGGACTGCAACTGGTCGGTCCATCTCTCATGATCCTGGCATTCGTGG
>VGRX01000728.1 GCA_016875215.1 Deltaproteobacteria bacterium | reverse complement strand
CCCCCCTGGACCGTGCCCCTCACCACGCTGTTGATCAGCCAGAGCTCGGTTCCTTCCTGCGACACGTTGACTCCGGTACCAACGCTTCCCTCGACGAGAGAATCCGAGATCGTCGCCTTGCCACCAGAGCCCACGTCGATGCCACGTCCTTCCTTTGTCAATGGTCCATCCAGAGTGTCCCGGATGATGCAACCGTCTACGGACAGATCTCCGCCGCCGTCGAGCACGCCCACACCGACCTCGGTGCTGCCTTCGACGAGCGAAGACGAGAGCGAAACTTTTGCCCCCTTGTTGAGCTCCAGGCCCCGCCCGACTCCCTCGGCGACGGCCGGCACCGTGTCTCTGACGGTCGAACTCTCCACCACGAGCTCGGTGCCCGCTTCAGTGGCAAGCACGCCCGCATTGGAGTTTCCCACCAGGAGACTCGCCACCACATGTGCCCCCGCCCCCCCGGATGCTGACAGGCCGAATCCGGTTCCTTCGGCAACGGCGGCCAGTGTTCCCCGGACGACACTGCCGTCGAGAAGAACCGACGAGCCGTCGTCATGGACCCACACTCCCATTCCCTGGTTGTTTTCGAGCAGGCTGTCCGAAACGGTGGCGCTGCCTTCACCTGAGACATCAATGCCCGCCCCCCTGAGTCCTTCGGGGTCCACGAATGCCAGCCCGTTCCTGGCAGAAACCTGGCAGACATCGAGCTGACTCCCCGGGTCCAGTGCCGCCAGGTTGCCGGTACCGTTCTCTTCCACCACCGACAGGGATACCTGGACCTCTGCCCCGAACCACACGGAGACGCCGATGGCAACGGCAGGCTCTCCCGGGTTGGCATGCGTATCCGCAAGAACCGACCCGAGGATCCGGACATTGGTCCCAGCGCCGCTGGCGAGCAGGCCGTAGTTGAGATTGCCCGAAACCAGGCCCCCTACCAACTCCAGCTCTCCGGCCCCCATCACCTCGATCCCTCTGCCGTAGAAACCCGACACCTCTGCCTTGCCGTCACGCACTATGCAGCTGTCCAACATCACGGACGTCCCCTCTTCGGCCATGAGGAATCCGTCCCCTGCGTTCTCGGCCATGACGGTCTTGACCAGCGTGGCTTCCCCTCCGCCGGATACCTGCACCCCGCTGGAAGATACTCCCTCCGAATCGACCAGAGTCTCTCTCACCAGGCAACCTTCTACTTGCACCGTGCTGGAGGGGCCGGAGATCCGCAACCCGATTGTTCGGTTTCGCTCGAGGACCACGCCGCGCATCTCGCCAGCGCACCCGGCATCCACCCTGATGCCTATCCCACGGTCCCCAGGCTCGCCCCATCGCGTGTCCCGGACCACGCAGTCAGACAGTTTGAGCACGGCCCCGGCCGCTGCCACCCCTGCGTCGGTCGCCTTGTCCACAACTACCGCGGTGAAGCTGACGGTGGATTTCCCGGTCACGTCGATGCCTCGGCCCTCGCCTTTGGGGCTGTCCGGAGTCCCGGTGTCGTGGATCCACAGCCCGGTCGCCTCGACCTCGCTTCCGTTGACCCTGACGCCCACCTTGGCTGCGCCGCTGACGTCCATGCCGCTGAGGGATACCTTGTTGGAGCCGGCAATCACCAGTCCCGAGCCCTTCGACTGCACCGAGATTCCGGCAATGGCCACGTCCGTTGTGTCCTTGACCACAATCCCCGCGGCCTCGCCTTCCTGGCCGGGCACGGGCACCTCGCCCGACAGGACGACCGTGGCGGCACAAGCGCCGAGCAGGTGCACGGGCTTGTCGATGACGATACCCTCCGCATAGGCTCCCGGCTGTACCAGGACATATCCGCCAGCGGCCACCGCAGCGACTGCGGCCCCGATCTTCGAGAATGGGGCGGCCTGCGCCCCGCACCCCTCTGTGCAGGGCGACAAGGCATCAACGTAGACCACCTGGCCGTCACTCTTCGGGACATCGGCGAATGGGGCTGCCGGACAGTCTGCTGCAAGGGGCACGACCCGCTGGCATCCACCTCCCAGCAGTGGCCTCTCACCAGCCGGGCATTCGTCG
>VGRX01000727.1 GCA_016875215.1 Deltaproteobacteria bacterium | reverse complement strand
CCCCGCGCAGGAGGACTGCCTGATCGAGAACTGGGACCCGGCCACGACCGAGGGATTCCGGCTTCGCCGGGGGCGGGTCGGGTTCCACGGGACCGCGCACGATTGGGTATCGTTGAACCTCGTGCTCGACCTGTACGAGCAGGACGCGGGGGGGAACACGGTGCAGGCAGCCAACATCGTGCTCAAGCCGTGGACCTGGCTGAACGCTGCGGTGGGAACGGCCCCGCTCCCCTTCTCGAAAGGGGCGATGACGTCGTCAGCCCTGCTGCAGATGATCGAACGGCCAACCACGGTGACGCAGATGGCCCCGCCGAGCCAGCTTGGCGCAGCGCTGTTCGGCAACGTGTTCGACGGCATCCTGGAATACGGTGCGGGCGTGTACAACGGGGGCCCGGGCATGACCAGGGCCGACCGGGGCGAGGGGCTGCTCTACGCGGGGCGCGTACAGGTATCTCCGCTGGGACCGGTGGACGTCGGGGAGTCGGACCTGAAGCGATCGCCGCTCGGGTTCTCCGTCGGTGCGGGGGGGTACTACAACAACGACTCGAACATCGAGACATGGGCCGCAGGGGGGGACGTGCGCCTCAAGTGGAAGGGGCTGTCGGTGATGGGCGAGATTCTCTGGGACCGGCGGGTACCTTCGGACGAGCCGCTCATGCCGCCGACGCTGCCGGACACGACGCAGCGGCTCGGGTACTTTGCCCAGGCGGGCTACTTCGTGATTCCGGGGTGGTTCGAGCTGGCTGCCCGGTACGAGTGGTACGACGACCAGCGGGACATGGCGAACGCGACCGACCTGTGGCTCGCGACCGGAGGGGCGAACCTGTTCCTGCTGGACGGGGCGGTCAAGCTCCAGGTGAACTACATCCACAAGGACGAGTGGAACAACCCCGAGCAGGACAACGACATCGTGTTCGGCCAGTTGCAGGTGAACCTGTGAGAGCAGCGGCCTTGGGCATACTGACTCTGCTGGTCGCATGCACCGAGCCCGAGGGTCTGCGAGGGGTGACGGTCAAGCGGGTGGAAAGCCGCAGCGAGCTGTGCGGCGGGCCGGTGCAGTATGCGGACGAGGGGGACTTCCTGCTCCAGAACTCCCGCATCCGGGCCGTCGTGCTCGACGCGGGGCACGGGGCCAGCCCCGCGTTGTGGGGCGGTGCGCTCGTGGACGTCGATCTCGTGCGGCCGCAGGCCGAGTTCCAGGGGGGCAGGGGGCTGGACCAGTTCTTCCTGATCCTGCCGACCGTGAACCTGAACGCTCCGAACCCCGAGAACGGCTGGGTGACGTCGTGGCGATCTCCCGATGGGAAGAAGGGGGTCGTGCGTGTCGTGGGCCGCGGCGACCGGGTGCTGGCCGTGCTCAACCTCATGGACAAGATCAAGGAGCTTCCGGCCCAGGTGGAGGAGATGCTCGGCATGGACCTGCCAACGGTCCAGCAGCTCCTGAAGGCCCTGTTCGACGTGGATCTGGACCTCCGGGCCGCGATGGACATCGAGACACAGGTGCTCACGTCCACGGACTACATCCTGGAAGAGGGAGTCGCCTACGTCCGCATCGTGACTACGTTCCGGGCGGTATCGGAAGAGGTATGCTCGGGCGACGAAGACGTGGACGGCGATGGGATGGCCGGTTGCGCCGACCCGGACTGCTCGCTCGACCCCACCTGTCCCGACTGGTGCGAGGGGATCGAGTGCGAGGGGGATGCCCGATGCGATGCCTTCTTCGGCGGGTGCTTCCAGGGGTGCACGGCGGACGGTACCTGCGGGAGCGGTCAATGCGACGACGTCACCGGCCTGTGCGTGCCGAAGATCCGGGAGATGAAGCCGCTGGTCGCGGGCACGAGCCTGCTCGACCTGCTCTCCGGAGGCACGCTCGACCTCGTGGGAGAGCTGGTGGGTGCGGACATGTCGAAGATCCTGGATGCGCTCGGGCCGCTGCTCAAGGAGATCAAGGAGAAGCCCGGGTTTGCAGCGGGTGACATGGCGTTGCTGGGGGCCAACGCGACCACGTTCGTGCCGGGCATCGGGGG
>VGRX01000726.1 GCA_016875215.1 Deltaproteobacteria bacterium | reverse complement strand
GCCTCGAATGCTGTGCGGGGCCGAGCCCCGGCAGTCAACCACCACAATCATGGTAACTCAGTTTCGGGTATTCAACAATGGTGGGGTTGCGCCCGCGCCGGTACCGCTCGGCTGCGGCGACGGCGACGGGATCCGAAGAGGTGCTCAGCGCAGCAGGCAGAGAACCGGTGCCCCCGCTGAGACACCCAGCCGGGCCGCCGCATTGCCGCAAACCTCGCTGATCTCGAGATCGCCTCCGCTCCCCACGAGGAAGACCAGGGTCCCGGCAGCCTCGTCCGAGTAGGTCCTGACGAACCGCTCTACCCGGACGTCCCCGATCTCCAGGCACCTGGGAATCCGGCCCGCAAGCCGCTCCGCCCGGATGCTGGTCACCAGGTTGCCGAACCGATCGACGTGGATCACCTCACCGGCGAGCCGCCCCCTGCCAGCAGCGGCACGAGGCTCCGGGAGCACGACGTGCTCGAACAGGGGACCGACTTCGCGGAAGGCCAGGTCGCCACATGCAAGCCGTGCTGCCAGCGGGGCGAAAACGTCCCGGCCGTGGAAGGTCGCGGAGGCTTCCCCGCAGCCGGAAGCATCAACATCCGCGCTGCGGAACTGCGGCACGAGATCCTCCGGGCTGACGTCCAGCCCTGAGAGGCGGGCTCTACGGCCCGCAGGACTTCCATCCGTCTGCATCACGGCCCGCATGTAGGCCATGGTCACAGGGGAGACGAAGCCGTTGTCGGGCCCTACGACCAGCCAGCCCCCCAGCCTGGCCACCAGCACTTTGCGGGACGATCCTACCCCGGGGTCCGGGGCCACTACGTGCACCGTGCCCGCGGGGAACTCCATCGCATAGTTGGCGAGCAGATAGGCTGCAGCGGCCACTCCCTGCGGCGGCACCTGGTGCCCGGCATCCACGATCTGCAGGCTCGGACAGACCCGCAGCATCGCCCCCTTCATGGCCGGGACGTAGTAGTCCTGTTCCCCGAAATCGGTGAGCAGCGTGATGATGCCGTTCGGCCGGAAGTTCCCCGTCACCCCGTGCCTCGCCGTTCGGGCCTACACCTTCTCCCGGGCCCACAGGCCGGCAAGCTCGACGAGCGTCCGCACCGCCTGGACCATGGAGGGAAGCGGGATCCACTCCTGGACGCTGTGGAAGTTGCGCCCCCCGCCGAACAGGTTGGGCGTTGGGAGCCCCTTCTCGCTGAGGCGACTGCCGTCCGTCCCACCCCGGATGGACATGAGGTCGGGCTCCATGCCGGCCTGCCGCACCGCCTCCATGGCCAGCGAGACGGCCCGCGGCTCTTTGTCCAGATAGTACTTCATGTTCTTGTAGGAGTGCTGGATCCGAAGCTCGTACACGAGCCCCGGGAAGGCCTCGCACGTCTTCTTCACCAGCCCCTCCAGCCTCGCCTCCCACACCTTGAGCATGTCCAGCTCGAAATCCCGCACCAGGAAGGGAATGGTCACCTTGGTGACGTCACCGTTGATCCCGAGCGGATGGAGGTATCCCTGGTGACCATCGGTGGTTTCAGGGAGCGATTCCCCCGGCAGAAGCGAGATGAGATGCGCTGCGGCGCGGATGGCGTTGACCATCTTGCCCTTGGCATATCCGGGGTGCACATCCTTGCCGGTCAGCGTCACGAACGCCGTGTCTGCGCAGAACGTCTCGTTCTCGACCTCTCCCTCCGGTCCGCCGTCCACGGTATAGGCCACGTGGGCGCCGAACTCCTCGAGCGATGGGAAGTTCGCGGTCCCCCGGCCGATCTCCTCGTCCGGAGTGAATGCTATCCGGATCGGCCCGTGCGGCAGGTCGGGGGCGACCTTGAGCACGCTGAGGAACGTCATGATCTCGGCCACGCCGGCCTTGTCGTCCGCACCAAGCAACGTGGTCCCGTCCGACGTGATGATCGTCTGGCCCGAAAACTTCGCCAGGTCGGGGTTGTCCGCCACCTTGAGCACATCCCCGGTTCCCGCCAGCACGACGTCTTTGCCGTCGTAGTTCCGAATCACCTGGGGCTTGACGTCCTTGCCCGCCGTGCCGTGGTAGGTA
>VGRX01000725.1 GCA_016875215.1 Deltaproteobacteria bacterium | reverse complement strand
GGGAGCAGCCAGCATCTGCTTCGAATGCGCCGACAGACTGCCCCGAACGGCGAATCCCTTGAACGCTGGCAAGTTCCTGCGCACCAACTGGCGCATCATCGGACGGACCCAGTCTTCGAACTCCTTCTCCGTCAGGACCTTTGCCACTCGGTACGAGTACACGGCAGTCTCAAAGAACCCCAAGGACATTCCGGCAAAGAAGCAGTATGCTCTCTGTTCTGGACTAATCTCTTGGAGTCCCGAATCGGCCAAGGGCCTCTCCGGCCACCTCGAGGCCAACGCCATGACTGCCGGGTGAGTTGCTCCGAAGTGGCAGATCTCGTCGTACTTGTCGTTGAGTCGAAAGACGTAGGACGACTTCTGGAGTCGAATCCGCTCCTTGTTCTGCAGAATGAAGATGACGACTGTAGAGATCAGCCCTCCGAGTCCGACGAGAAGCCCCCAGGAGTCTATGTTCATCAGACCACCCTCTTGTGAGTTACTGCACCTTGTGTCCCAGAGAACCCAGCATCTGCGAAGTAGAACAACAGGACCGCTGCGATGGTTCCGCCGATTCCGCCGAGGGGGAAGGCCGACCTACTTGTCCCCCGCTTCGAGAATGGACCACCATTCGGCCCGGAGAGCAGATTCCCGTTCGACCCAACTGAAGATCCATGCAACCGTTGGTCGCTCGACGCCGGTATCCCTGGCAAGGTCGGAGATGAACTTGCGCTCTTCGGCCGTCACGGTTCCATCACTGAATGCGAGTCGGATTGCGTCCCGGATGAGAAAGAGCGGATCGACAGCGGTGAGTTGCCGAGTACGTTCGGAAGCTGTGGCCTGGGCGTTCCGGGCCGAGGCGAGGACGTCGTCACTCGCTCCGATCGCTTTGGCCATGGCCGCTATGGCATCGCTCTCGGCCGGCTCCACGCCTCCCAGGCGTGCCAGGGCGTAGAGGCTGGAGAGATAGGCCTCCTGCACCTCCCGAGGCACCTTGTCCAGGTGGGGCTCGCCATACTCCCTCAACAGAAGCCAGTTGAAAGCATTCGTCATGAGAACCTCCTTGTCGGTGTCTCCGCCACGAAACTCAGGGCTAGCCTCTGGTCACGACTTCCTTCCTGCCGCAGCTGCCGCAGACCCCTCGGCCCCAACGAAGGCCTCCCGCAGCAGCATGGCATTCATGACACCAGTGGCTGCCGCATGCCCTGCAGACGTACCGAGGATGCTTTCTACCGCATCGACAGCAGACAACTCCACCACCACCGCTCATCTCATGACTCCATTGGCATCGGCTGACCGGGTTCCAGCATTCCCGCGGCCAGCAGTTTCTGAATCCTGCAGGAGCCCCGGAATTCGTGGTCCAGCAGGGCGAACACCACTAAATCAATGCGTCGTCCTCCTCTTGCAAGATAGGAGCGAAGCGTGCCCTCCTCTCGAAAACCAAGCGTGCGGGCAAAAGCAAGCGAGGGCTCGTTCGTGGAGAAGACGCGAGTCTCCACGCGGGCGACGTCCAGATAGTCATAGCAGTACTTGAGCAAGAGAAGGCAGGCCTCCCAGCCCAGGCCCTGGTGACGCTGTTGCTCGATGAGATAGCCTCCGATTTCGGCCCTCTTTTGAAGTGGGTTGTGCTCCACGATCCGTGCCAGACCGACCGGCCTCCTCTCAGTCCGCTCCTCTACGATGAACGAGCGGAGATCGCCGAACTGCTGCACGATGTCCTCGGAGGTCCAGAGCAGCGAGTCGACCCTGAACAGATCCAGCGCTTCCCAACCGTTAAGCAACGCTTCCAGGAACTGCGAGTCCTTCTTCTCGAAGGGACGAAGAACGACGTTTCTACCGGCCAGGCACATTGTCCCGCCACCACCCTGTCTTGGATTCCGTGAACCGCCGACGACTCGCACTAGATTACGTCATCTGGACCGCGCCGTGTCAAGAGCTTTCTGCAGGGGCACCCGTGTGAGATCCTGTGTGTACGAGGTGCTCTGCAGCCGCTCCGCCCTGCGCCGCCTGCTCGACGAGTTGGCCTTCCTGCTCGAGCCGGAGGACCGCGTCCGGACAA
>VGRX01000724.1 GCA_016875215.1 Deltaproteobacteria bacterium | reverse complement strand
TTTTCACGGCAACGACGCTTGCTCCTGCCATCTTGTATCTCCTCCTCTGATCCAGTAGGGCCCTCACCGGCCGTTGCACGCAGAGCCGGTGCGACTGTCTATACCACGGAAATGCCCAGGTGGCTCCGGAGTCGTGCAAACTCCTCCGAGATGGAGTAGCTCAGGAGGTCATCGACGATCTCCTCTCGTGACGCTGCCGAGAGCTGGACCGTCGAAGCACGCACCAGGTTCACCGCCACGTGCAGGTCATTGGCGAACAGGAGCCCGAAGCGGACCGATGTCTTCTCGATTCCGATGAGCCACCGTTTCACGCTCAGCTCCCCGCCCTTGTTGCGGAGCTCGACGACCAGCTCGCGCACCCGTCCCATCTCGACTGCGGGGATGGTCTTTTCCATCTCCCGGCGCAGGTCTGCGTTGGACCTGGGGTCCCCGCCAGGCTCGGGCAGCGCGGGCATGGCCAGCTTCAGCAGGTTGCCGAGCAGCATGCGCAGGTTGTCCCGGTCGACGATACCGACGGCCATGTGATGGGGAACGAAGAGGGTCAGAGTCCGGGCGAGCTCGAACCGCAGCTCCTTGCCCTTGCGTGCCTCGACGAAGTCGCTGCCTGCGACGAGGGTGGCAGGGAAGCACCCCTCCTTGACCGCGCCGGATGCGGTCTCCCGGACATAGATCTGCGGCGTGGGGATGCCCAGCACCCTGGCGATGATCTCGGTCATCTTGATGACCATGGGGGCCCTGTCCTCGTCGAGGATCTGGGCCTTGGTCAGACCGAGCGACTTGGGGGTGGGCAGGGAGAGCTTGCCCGACATCCGGTCGAAGAGAATGCGGATGATCTCGGTCAGCTCCCAGTCCTCCTCCGGGGCGGCCAGGTCCATGCGGAACCGGTCGATGTCCACGACCTTGGGTTTGATCTTCAGGGCCGCGGAGGAGAACTTCTGGAGGAATGCCTTCTCCTTCGCACTGGCAGCGCCGAGCAGGTCGAGGATTGCGGACGCGTACCAGGCCTCGTCGAACCGTTTCATCAGGGAGCTGGTCTTTCTGAAGGCGCGAACGAGGTTGGCGTCGTGAGGGTCTGCAAGAGTGAGCTTGCGGTATTCCTCGAGGGCCTTGTCGAGCCCCCCTTCGCTCTGCATGTAGATTCCGGCCCTCAGCTCGTTGAGCTCGGAATCCTCGGGGTTGATCTCCGCTGCGATCTCGAGGTGTTCGAGCGCCGGCCCGGTGTCGGAGAACTTCTCGACCAGGATGCGCCCGAGGTTGAGGTGGAGTCGGAAGCGCAGGTCGGGGGCCGCCTTGTCGCCGACCTTGTCGAGCAGGAACAGGTAGAGGTCCTTCTGCCCATCCCAGTCGGTCCGCTCTACCAGCACCTTCTCGAGCATGGTGAACGCTTCGACCTTGGTGGGGTCCAGCTCGAGGCAGCGGCGGAGGTGAACGGCGGCCTGTTCGGGGTTCCCCGCCTTTTCGAGGTACAGGATGCCCTGCGTCAGCGCCAGCGCTGCCTTTCGTCGCGGCTCGGTCTCCAGGTTTTCCGCCTCGCGGAAGGTGCGAGCGGCGTCCTCGTAGCGACCGACCTCCATGAGGAGCTGTCCGAGCGAGACGATGACCCCGCGAGAGCCCGGGTTGATGGCGAATGCCTTCTCGTAGGCAGCAACCGCCTCCTGCTGCTGGCCCGGGAGTTCCTTGGTCAGGTCGCCGAGGGTGACGAGCAGCGGGAACCGCTTCTCGGGGTCGGTCTCGACCTCGAGGTACTGCCGCAGGTATCGGGCCTCGGCTTCCTTGTCAGCATCGGCGCGGCACACCTCCATCAGCTTGCGGAGGATCTCCTTGTTGCCGGGGGACTGGGCAAGCAGCCCGTCGAGGTGCTCACGCGAGCGGTCCATGCGGCCAAGCTTGCGATCCACATCGGCCAGCATGGCCTTGAGCTCCCGCACCCGATCCTGGCGGACCCGTCCCTCCTCGAGGAGGCCGGCGATGAGGGTGCGGGCCTCTTCGTAGGCTTCCTCCATGTAGAGAAGGGTTGCAAGCTTCTCCCGTGCCTCGTT
>VGRX01000723.1 GCA_016875215.1 Deltaproteobacteria bacterium | reverse complement strand
CCTCGCCCCCGGCTTCCGGGCAGTCGGCGGCCTGCTCCGACCGGGCGAACCTCGTCAGCTCATGAACTTCTCCATGTCGCGGTACTGCAGCGCCTGGGCCACGTGCCCCTCCCCGACATCCTCGGCACCGTCCAGGTCCGCAATGGTCCTTGCGACCTTGAGCACGCGGTCGTACGAGCGTGCGGACAGCCCCTTGAGCTCGAAGGCCTGCTTGAGCAGCGTGGCGGCCGCGTCGCCAAGCCGGCAGAACCTGGCCACGTCCCGCCCGGACATCGCAGCGTTGCTCGTGACCGGGGATTGCTCGAAGCGCTCCGCCTGCAACGCCCTGGCCGCATTGACCTTCTTTCTCAGCTCGACCGACGAAGGGCCGGTCTGCCGGGTCCGGAGCCGGTCGAACTGGACCCCCCGGACCGGAACGTGCAGGTCGATCCGGTCGAGCAGCGGCCCCGAGATCCTCGCCACGTACCGCTGCACCGCGTAATCGTCGCACCGGCACTCCCGCTGCTCCGAGCCCTTGTGGCCGCACGGACAGGGATTCATGCTGGCCACCAGCATGAACGAGGCGGGAAACGTGCAGCTCATGGCAGCCCGGGACACGGTCACGATGCGATCCTCGAGCGGCTGGCGCAGACATTCGAGCACCGGACGGGGGAACTCGGGCAGCTCGTCCAGGAAGAGCACGCCGTTGTGCGCCAGCGACACTTCGCCGGGCCTCGGAAACGAGCCCCCGCCCACCAGTGCCGCGTGACTCAGCGTGTGGTGCGGGGCCCGGAACGGCCGGCCCGTGACCAGCCCCTGGTGCCGGCTCATCAGCCCTGCGACGCTGTAGACCTTGGTCGTCTCGAGTGCCTCCTCCAGCGAAAGCGGCGGAAGAATCGTCGCCAGCCTGCGGGCCAGCATCGTCTTCCCGCTCCCGGGCGGGCCGACCATGAGCACGTTGTGGCCGCCGGCAGCGGCAATGACCAGGGCCTCCTTCACGAACTCCTGCCCCTTGACGTCCGCCATGTCAAACGGGTACTCGGCCAGGTCCGCCGGCACGGCAGGGGCAACCCGCTCTACCGGCTCGTCCCCCCGAAGGTGGTGCACCACCTGGTCGAACATGTGCACCGGCAGCACTTCGATCTCCCGCACCACGCCCGCCTCGGCCGCATTGGCCTGGGGCAGGAAGATCCGGCGGAAGCCCCGGTCCCGGGCGGCCAGCGTCATGGGGAGCACCCCCGGGACCGGGCGGACCTCGCCGGTGAGCGACAGCTCCCCCACAACCAGCGTCCCGTCCAGCTCCTGCGTCGGCACCACGCCGTTGGCGGCCAGCAGCGCAATCGCCTGTGGGAGATCATAGGTGGTCCCCCGCTTGGGCACGTCCGCGGGGGCCATGTTCACGGTCACCTTCTTGGCCGGGAACTCGAAGCCGCAGTTCTCCAGCGCCGACCGGATGCGGACGCGGCTCTCCCGGACCGCGACCTCGGGCAGCCCCACGACCTCGAAGCTGTTCAAGCCCGGCCCGGTGTCGCACTCGATCTCCACCAGGTACCCCTCCACCCCCACGACCCCTGCGGACATGACCTTGGCCACCATGGCTCACCTCCCGAACGGCTGCCACCTCGCCCTCCCCGCCCCGGGCATCGCCCCGGCAGCCGTTCGGCGACGCCGAAGCCCGGCCGCATGGCCGGGGCGGAGGCGGGCAGTGCCTCCCGTCCTTTCCTCCCGGTTATCGTCACGAGAATCGATTTCGCGCGGGGTCGGGGGAAAAAAGACCCCGGGTTGGGCACTGCGGCCCTACCCGGGGTGCAGCGGATGTGCCGTGGGGGCGGGATGCGGATGTGCCGTGGGGGCACGAACGGTCGCTATGTCAGTTGCAGGAAATCGTCGACGGTCAGACCGGCTTGCTTGAGGATGTGGGCCAGAGTCGACCGCTTGACGGGCCGGTGTGCCGGAATGGTGAGCTTGAGAGTTCCTTCGGCCGTGGGCTTCTGGAGTCGGACGTGGCTGCCTCTTTGGCGCACGACCAGCCATCCGGCCCGGCGGAGGGCAGCAATGATCCCCC
>VGRX01000722.1 GCA_016875215.1 Deltaproteobacteria bacterium | reverse complement strand
AAAAGGCGACGCACCTGGTCACCGGTCGCGAGGTGGCGCTTGCCGCGACGCTGGATCCCTCAGCGGTGCCGGACCGTCCGGACTGCGCGGATGCGGCGTTCTCAGCGACGCCGGGGCGAGTGTCCGAGCATCCCTGGTGCCTGCCGGTTCGGCCGCCGGAGAGCGTGACCCTGGGACCCGGCGAGGTCGAGGTGACCGGGACGCGCGTGTACGGACCGCACGAGGAGGTCGTCGTTGCAGCGGGAACGCGGCTGCTGATGGGACCTGGGGCATCGCTGCTCTTCCGGGGCCGCGTGCAGGTCCAGGGGACTGCTGAGCAGCCGGTGGTGATCGTGCCGGATCAGGATGAACCTTGGGGGGGGATCGCCCTGGTCGGCCAGGCCACGGCCGGGTCCTCGTTCTCCCACATGCGTGTTTCCGGAGGAGCACACCCGGAGTGGTCGCTGACGCAGCTCCCTGCGACGTTCAACCTGCAAGATACCCGGAATATCCGGCTGAGCGACTGTGTGTTTGCCGACAACGCGGCCGGCGAGGAAATGATCCACGCGGTCTACGTCAAGGACCTCGTCGTGGAGCGGACCGTCGTGGCCCGCAGCGGCGGGGACGCGTTCGACATCGAGTTCTGCTCGGGCCGCATCGAGCAGTCGTCCGCGTTTTCGGTCGGTGACGACTGCCTTGACCTGATGGGGAGTCGCCTCGAAATCGTGGCGTCCCGGTTCCTAGGCTGCACCGGAAATGCACTGTCTGCGGGCGAGCGGAGCCGCGTGCAGGTGGCCGACACGCTCCTTGGAGCGAGCCGAAACGGCATCCTGGCCAAGAACAACTCCCGCGTGGACTTCGAGGGGAGCCTGCTCTGGCGATGCACGACAGCGGTCGACATCGACAGCCGACCGGGACGGTACGACGGGAAGAGCCGCGTCCGCAGCGAGAGGCCTTACGCACTGGGGTGCGAGCGGCTTTCACGGGTCCGGGACGGAGGAGACCGGCGGCTGGGCGACTTCCTGGAGCCGGGAGAATCGGATCTGCCGGTGCTTCGGACCGAAGTGCTGGGAATCGAGTCGTGGGACGGCCTTTCAAAGGCATGGAACCAGTGGCGAGGCATCCGGCCATGAAGATCCCGTACCGATACCGGCCCACCCTGGGTTTCATCGTGCTGGTGCTGTCGTGGGCACTGGTCGCGGCGTTCTTCTGGTGGGGAACCCAGCGCCCCGATCTGGACGTGGTGTGGGAGGTCGGCGACCACCTCCAGTCCGGCGACCGTCGCGTGTTGACGCCGGACGAACGCTCGGCGCTGGAGCGGACGCTGCAGCGGCACCCGCAGCTGGGGCTCCGCATCACGGACGACGGATGCGCGGAGCTGACCGCCCCGGCAGAGGACGAGGGGGAGGGGGGTTTTGGAGATTAGGCGCTTCAACCGGTACGAGCTCAAGTACCTGATCCACGCCTCGGAGTACCGCAGGCTGGTCAGGGACCTCGAGCCCTTCATGACCCCTGACCCCCACGGGGACGTCGACGGGTTCTACCGCGTGACGAGCCTGTACTATGACAGTCCCGACTACCAGTGCTACCGGGCCAAGATCGACGGCCTCCTGTTCCGCCGGAAGCTCAGGCTCCGGATCTACCCGGGGACGAACATCCTCCAGGTGAAGAAGGGGTTCGTCGAGATCAAGCAGCGGATGAACCGGACGGTGCAGAAGAGGCGGGTGATCCTGCCCCTGTCGCAGGCCAAGGCGCTCTGCCACGGCGACTTTTAGGGCGGTTTCGAAGACCCGCAGGATGATGCCGTGGCATCCGAAGTGACCTACCTGGTCAAGGCTGCCCGGCTTCGCCCCACTTGTGTCGTGAGCTACCGGCGCCGGGCATTTGCCGGGAGCCGGATGGAGTCGGGCATGCGGCTGACGTTCGACATGCAGCTCCAGGGGCGGATCACGGCATTGACGGTGAACGAGCCGGCGCACAACCACTACTTCATGCCGCCCGACTGGCTGATCATGGAAGTCAAGGTCAACGACCGGATCCCGGACTGGATGACCGCGCTCATCGCGAAGCA
>VGRX01000721.1 GCA_016875215.1 Deltaproteobacteria bacterium | reverse complement strand
TGCGGCTCCCGTGAGTTCGACATCGTGGCGGGAAACGAGCTGCTGGTCAACGAGATCGAGATGGAGTGACCATGCAAGTCAAGGTGCTGACCGAGATCCTCAAGGCCAACGACGCCCAGGCGGCCCGGAACCGCAACGTGCTCGACGGGAAAGGGGTGTTTCTGGTCAACGTGATGTCCTCTCCGGGCTCGGGCAAGACGACGTTCCTCATCGACGTGGCGCGTCGCCTCAGGAGTCGCGTCCGGGTCGGCGTGATCGAGGCCGACGTGGCCTCGACCGTCGATGCCGAGAAGGTCGCCAGAGAAGGGATCCCGGTGCTGCAGATCAACACCGGGGGCGGCTGCCACATCGAGGCCCGCCAGATGGCCGATGCGCTGGCACGCTTCCCGCTGGCGGACGTGGACGTCCTCTTCCTCGAGAACGTCGGCAACCTCGTCTGCACCGCAGGCTATCGACTCGGTGAACACTGCCGCATCGTGATTGCCAGCGTCCCGGAAGGGGATGACAAACCCTACAAGTACCCCACCATGTTCCACGTCGTCGATGCCGTGGTGGTCAGCAAGGCAGACCTGGTCCCACACGTGCAGTACGACTTCGACGAGTTTTCCCGTGCCGTCCGCAGCATCAACCGTGACGTGGGCATCTTCCGCTTGTCCGCCGTGACCGGGGAAGGAATGGACCTCTGGTGCGACTGGCTGCTCGAGCGGGTGGCATCGGCTCGCAGGTCGGCCTGATTCGTCCCGCTGCGGGCGGGGCAACCTGCGGCCACCTCTCCCGGACCGCGGCCCTGAACCGAACCGCTGCCGTACGCGCCGGCGCTTCCTACTCGGCCAGCATCTTGTCGAAGTCCTCGACCGATACCGCCGGCATGGTCTCGAAAGCGATCCCGGTGAACTTGTTCAGCGCCACCGAGGCCTTCATCGCATTCTCGACCGTGTCGAACTGTGCCATCAGCGCGATGTCGTAGTGGCCCAGCAGAGCGAAGATCGACTTCACCTTGCCGCCGTTCGACTCGAGGAGCTGCACCACACGGGTCGTGCGGTCTGCGCTGGCATCGCGCAACGATTCGTCCGAATACTTCCCCATCATGAGAAAGGTGACCATGGATGCCTCCTCAGGTTGTCGAGCAGCCGCCGTTCTCCCCGGCAACATCAGGGTATCAGAGCGGGCAGACAGACGTCAACGGAAACGTTGCGCAGCGGCAACGCCGCGCGACCTGGCGGGAGGAGTCGGAGCGGAAGGGGAGGGGAAAGGGGGGCCGGCGCCCCCCGGTGTCATCCCCGATCAGTTGTTGGTGTTCTCGAAGTACGAGTCCAGCCCTGCGTTGGAGACGAAGACGTCGGTGTCGCCGTCTCCGTCGAAGTCGGCTGCCGCGCAGTTGCGAGAGTAGTCCTGGTCCCACGGCAGGTTTTCCGGCTTGCTCACGAACTTGCCTGCCCCGACGTTGAAGTAGACGGAGTTCTTCTGATCGTAGTTGACCGTGTAGATGTCGGGCAGCCCGTCCTCGTCGTAGTCTGCAATGCAGGCATCGAGGCTCTGGAAGGACTCGGTCGGCAGGTTGCTGGTGGTTGCGTCAGCGAACTTGTAGTCCTTCTCCTGGAGGTAGATGCGGTTCTGTCCCCAGTTCGTCGACAGCAGGTCGAAGTCGCCGTCCAGGTCGAGATCCTCGATGTGCACCATCTTGGTATCGTCCGCCACGGATGGCAGGTAGGTGCTGGTGACGTCGGTGAAGCTCTTGCCTCCCTGGTTCAGGAGGACCCGGTTCTGGTAGCCGCCCCAGCCGCGGCCCAGGTAGATGTCGGGATATCCGTCGTTGTTGAAGTCCCTGGCGGCCACGGCGCTCATGCCGTCGAAGACCATGCCCGAGAAGTACGCGGAGGTCTGATCGAAGAAGTACACGTCGCCCGTTGCGAATGGGTCTCCGCCGTTGATCAGCAGGCGGTTGAAGTTGTAGTTGGCCCATTGGGGGAAGCCGTTGGCGTAGACGTCCTTCTTCCCGTCCTTGTTGAAGTCTGCGATGCAGAGGCCGCGGAACGAGAGGTCGCTCGTCACCGGCAC
>VGRX01000720.1 GCA_016875215.1 Deltaproteobacteria bacterium | reverse complement strand
AAAAAACCTCCGTCTTGTCCACGAAGAAGGCGTTGAGCTCTACCTCGTGGTAGGGGTACTCGTCATCGAGACACTCGCTGTCAATCGCCTCGTGGCATCCCATCCAGAATTTGCCCGCGGGTACCAGGACCATCCCGTCGGGAACAGAGAAACACTTCCCCGAGTTCTCGTCGCAAGTGCTGTCGGCACCGCAGCTACCGCATGTCCCTCCACAACCGTCCGGACCGCATTCCTTGCCCTCGCAAACCGGCAGGCAGCACTGGCTGCCGACACAGGTGTGCTGGTTGCTGGGGCAGCACTCGAAGACCTCTTCGTCGCCGCACGACTTGAACTCGCAGGCGCAATCGAACCCCAGGCAGGCCATGCCAGTGGGACAATCCTGCGGTTCCCCGAACAGACCAACTCCCGGCGCACAGTTGGGTACCTGCTCGCACACCATGACCTTGTTCCCGTTGCACACGGTCTCGGCCGGGGTGTCGTCGCTCGGCGGTTCGCATGCAGACGTAGGGCAGGAGGTCGCACAGAACCCTTCGTTGCACTCGCATCCTTCGTCGCAGGTGCCGCAGTCACTGCCACATCCGTCCGGTCCGCATTCCTTCCCATCGCAATCGGGCGTGCACTGGCATTCCCCGTCCACGCACGTTCCGTGCTCGCAGGGGGAGGAGTTGGGCACGCTCTGGCAACCCTTCGCCGGATCGCAGGAGTCGTCGGTGCAGGAGTTGTCGTCGTCGCAGTCCAGAGCCTCCGTCCCGAGGATGCACTCCCCGTCGGAGCAGTGGGAGCCGGTGTGGCACTTGTCCTCCAGACCGCACTCGTTCGTGTCGTCGTTCATCCACTCGGTCTTGCTGGCCGCGACCATGCACTCGGCACAGGGGGTGTCCGGTTTGGTCTCGCCATCCGCGACGCAGACCCCGTTGATCAGGCAGAACCCAGGCTTGAGGTCGTGGACGCACTGCCCGCTGGGGTCGCAGGAGTCCACAGTGCACTCACGGGAGTCGTCGCACGAGATCAGCTCCCCGATGCATTCGCCCTGGCCGGTGCACTTGTCGTTCTCGGTGCACGGGTTCTCGTCGTCGCAGGCCTCGCCGGCCGTGCACTGTGTCTCCATCCCCGGCTCGCTCTCGGTGCCCCCACACCCGGACATTGCAGCCAGCAGCGCCATGCCCAGAGCTGCCACCGCCCAGCAGGATGCCACGCGCCCCATAGCCCCACCTCCGAAACAGGTATCAGCAGACCCAGGTCCCCAGGACGTTGTCGATGCGAGGATAGCATCGAAGGGACTGGCAGGAGAAGCACTTCCGACAGGTCCAGGGCCTCGATGTGGTTGAGCAGGTCCTCCTGGGTAAGCAGGCAGACGTGGGCCTTGAGCGGCGCTCCGGCCGCGGCCCGGAAGCAGAACACCTCTTGGAAGTCCCGCTGGATCCAGCCGCGGAAACCAGTTGCACCGAAACCTCCACTGGGGCAAGAATACGCGCATGGGGTTCTGTCTGGCGCTGCTGGTCCCGGTCGTCCGGGCGGAGAAAGCAGCTCGTACACGAGGTCGATCCATGAGTCGGTGGAGTGCCGTTGGTATGGTCCTGGTGGTCGTCCTGGCAGCCTGTTCGAACATCGATGTCTCCTCGACGATGAAGAACGCAGCCACGTCCGGACTCTCCGGAGCCGCAGAAGGACTTGTGCTCGATGCCTGCGTGAAGGCTCTTCAGCGGGCCGGCGCCAAGGATGCCGACCGGTGGCGGGAGGCTTGTTCGGTGTCCTACGACAGGGACTGGGCGCAGGCCTCCAAGAAGGTTGCTGCCGCTGCTGCCGCAGACAACCTGACCTCGGAGCAGCGGAAGACCATTGGGACAGCTGCTTCCCTGGCCGCCCAGTTGCCCGGGATGCCGGAGGATGGACGAACCGCACTGCAGTTCATCGCCCAGGTGATGAGGGGGCCGGCAACGGAGGGATCCGCAGCGGCCAGTGCTGCCGCGATACCTCTCCTTCCTCCTGTTGCTGCGTCGGCTCCGGCCGCACAGTCGGTCTGCTGTCCGGCAGCGGTGAAGTGCGACGATGAAATGCGGTT
>VGRX01000719.1 GCA_016875215.1 Deltaproteobacteria bacterium | reverse complement strand
GGTGAAGGGAAGCCATGAGAAGGTATCGGGCGGATCGCCGGGGAAAGGGGGAAGCCTGGAGGGCGGTTGGGCGGGTCGGGAAAGACAGGCGCCGTGGCGGGCGGGAATAGACAGGACGATTCAGACGGAGGGGAAGGTATGAAGGCGGTTTGGCAGGTTGTCGCGGACAGGCCGTGGCTCGGGTGGGTGTTGTTCCTCGTGACCATCGGCACGGTGTTCGCAGTCGGCGTCTTCTCGGCCTCGGTCATCGAGCGCAAGCGGGAAGGACGGCTTGCGTTCCAGCAGGTTGTGGACATCGGCGACCTGGAATCCGACTCGTCGGTCTGGGGGAAGAACTACCCGCGGGAATTCGAGACCTGGCAGCAGACCGCGGACGGATCGTTCGAGAGCAAGCACATGGGTTCCAAGGTCCGGGATTCGCTGGCCGAGGATCCCCGGTGGGTCGTGATGTGGGCCGGCTATGCGTTTGCGAAGGACTACAACCAGGCCCGAGGCCACATGCATGCGGTCGATGACGTCCGTGACACGCTGCGGACCGGCATCCCGCAGCCGGGCTCCTGCTGGACCTGCAAGAGCTCGGACGTGCCCCGTCTCATGAACGAGATGGGCATCGCCGAGTTCTACAAGGCGAAGTGGGAGGAACTGGGGCCGGAGATCAACAACCCCATCGGATGCATCGACTGCCACGATCCCGGGACCCAGGATCTCCGCATCTCCAGGCCGGCGCTGGTCGAAGCGTTCCAGGCAAGGGGGGAGGACATCTCCAAGGCGAAGCACCAGGAAATGCGCTCGCTGGTGTGCGCTCAGTGCCACGTCGAGTACTACTTCAAGGGGGAAGGCAAGTACCTCACCTTCCCGTGGGACAAGGGATTCACGGCCGAGGAGATGGAGGCCTACTACGACGAGGTCGGCCACACCGACTTCGTGCATACGCTCAGCAAGGCCAAGATGCTCAAGCCGCAGCACCCGGACTGGGAGCTGTTCAGGATGGGCATCCACGCCCAGCGAGGCCTTGCCTGCGCGGATTGCCACATGCCGTATGAAGTCGAGGGCGGCATGAAGTTCTCGAACCACCACGTGGTGAGCCCGCTGGCCAACATCGGCCAGACCTGTGCGGTGTGCCACCGGGAGAGCGAGGAAACCCTGCGCCAGAACGTGGTCGAGCTCCAGGACAAGGTCAAGGAGATGCTCTCCCACGCCCAGGATGCCCTCGTCGCTGCCCACGTCGAAGCCAAAGCCGCCTGGGATGCCGGTGCCACCGAACAGGAGATGCAGCCGGCACTTGTCGCCATCCGCCACGCCCAGTGGCGCGCCGACTTCGTGGCCGCCAGCATCGGGGCCGCGTTCCACGCCCCCATCGAGTCGGCCCGCCTGCTCGCCTCCGCCGTCGACAAGGCCGCCGAGGCCCGCCTGCTGCTGTCACGTGTCCTGTCCGCTCACGGAGTCACCCAGCCCGTCCCCCTCCCCGACATCTCCACCAAGGAGAAGGCCCAGACCTTCATCGGCCTCGACATCCCGGCCGAGCGCGCCAAGAAGGACGAGTGGAAGAAGACCGTGCTGACCGAGTGGCTGAAGAACTGAGGGAAGTACCCTTCGGTTGCCGACGGCCGATGCGCTGCCCGGGCACCTACGGCTCTTCGGGAGCAGTGGGCCAGCGAGCTTCCCGCCACACGGTGGCAGGTACTTTCAGCGCGTACTTCGTGCCCTTTCCCGGGGCAGCCGGGTTGTACAGTACATGGAGATGCGGGGCTCGTGGAATCGGGGCAACGACACACAGGAGATAGTCCTCTCCATACTGGTCCGCCGCCCGGGTTTCGTTGGGAGTCAGATCCGCGTCCCCCTCACTGCCCAGGCCCTTGACTTCCACGCGCAGGGTTGCACCCTCGCGGGTCTCCACATCGAAGTCGTACCCCAGTTCCCGCATGTGCACACGAGTGACCTTCGCGTACTGTGCCGCCAGCGCCTCCTCCGCCACGTTCATCGCGATCTCTTCGATACCGTTCGGAGGGGCCGGTTTCATTCCGGCCGAAAGGAAGAACGAGCGCCATCCCGCCAGGTCGTCCCC
>VGRX01000718.1 GCA_016875215.1 Deltaproteobacteria bacterium | reverse complement strand
GGCCACGACGAGGATCAGGCCTGCCGGAACCGCTCCCAGACCGACGGCAGCCCATTCGGCACGACTCAGGAGGCTGCCTGGAATTGCTTCGCCGCTACGACCCTCACTTGGCGAAGCAGTTTCGATCAGCCTCCTTGAGCGTTCGGGCTTCTGGCCGAGCATCCTGGCAACAACTGCAGCGCAAAGCCCCCGGGCAATCGGCAAGACCACGGCAAGAACCGCTGCAACCCACCATGCTCCGGTCCCGGGATAGGACTCAGGGACGCGCACCGGGCGACCCGCGCCCAGAAGAGCCAGAGCGGCCGGAAGCGTACGCAGCGCCTCTACTGAAAAGAGAAACGGCAACGCAACCAGGAGACCCGTGCCCAGGTAGACGACCGGCCAATGCTTCGGTCTCTTGACTCCGAGGACGGCGACCAGACCGGGCAGCACGAAAAGGCTTGCCGGGTGGAGCTGCGCCATGACCCCGAATGAAAGACCGGCAAGCAGGCAACCCGCCACCGCAGAGCGGCCGGCGCCCTCGACCACGAGCACCGATGCGGCAAGCAGCAGCGTGGCCGGCAAGGGGAGGAGAGAGGGGTTCCATTGCACCTCCGGCAACTCCGGCGACAGAGCCAGAAACAGCAGAGCCAGACCGGCCGTTCCGAAACCGGCCCCGCTCCCCGCTGCAAGCGTCGCGACGAACGCCAGGAGCGCCAGCGCCAGCGCCGCACACGCAAGCGATACCCCGCGTACGCCCTGCAAGCCCAGCCCCAATCGTTCCATTGCCGCCAGGTAGCGGATCCAGAGAGTCCCCTGGTGCAGTTCCGGCACCGACGTCGATGCCCCCAGCCCCGGGCACCCGCCATCGCTGTTGCACTGGCGGGCCAGCAGCAGATCCCGGACCGTGTCCTGCGCGACCGGGATCTCCGCCGGAGCACCGTCCGTCAACGCCCAGAGCGAAGCCGCCAGCACGACCGCAGCCACAATCCACGGCCCTTTCCGATGCCACTTCTCTTCGACCCGCTCCATCCGTCCGGCCTCCCCGTCCCGGTCGTCGCTACCCACCACCTCCCGGCATCCTATGCCGCCCGGCCGGCAGCCGTCAACTTCCCCGGCCTCCATGCCGATGTTTCCGTCGCTTTCTGGTTGACTTCCCAGGAGGTTCATGGGATAGTTTGCCGCTTTGATTTTGGATTATTGCTGGAGGATTTGCCGTGAAGAGGACATTCCAGCCCCACAACACACGCAAGCTTCGGACGCACGGATTCCGTGCGCGCATGGCAACCAAGGGCGGTCGTCTGGTCTTGAACCGCCGCCGGGCAAAGGGTCGGAAACGGCTTTCGGTGGTCGCACCTCACAAGTGATGCCCCCGTCTGGCCACTTCCGTTTTCCGAGGGAATCGCGTATCGTCACGGCCGCACAGTTCGGCCGGGTCAAGGGGAGCGGAAAGAGGATCGCAACCCGGTACTTCCTGGTTTACCTCGCCCCCGCTGCCACCGAGATTCCCCGCCTGGGAATGATCGTGACCAGAAAGGTGGGTGGCGCCGTTCGGCGCAATCGCTGCAAGCGCGTCCTCCGGGAGGCATTCCGACTGAGCCGGCACGACTTCCCGGCCCCGGTGGATCTGGTGGTAGTCGTCAGGAGAAGCGAGGATGGCCCGACCCTTGAGCGATACACGAAAGACCTCAGGCACGCTCTGGCACTCCATGGCCGCCCGGATCGGTAGGGCAGCCGGCGTCCTCCTGCTCGCTCTCATCCGCTTCTACCAGGCAGCGATCTCCCCGTACCTGCCCAGGGCCTGCCGGTTTCACCCGACTTGCTCGCACTACGCCGCCGATGCCATCCGAGTGCACGGCGCGCTGCGCGGCAGCGCGCTCGCAGCCAGGCGCCTGGCCCGCTGCCATCCCTTCCACCCAGGCGGCCACGACCCCGTCCCATTGCCCTTGAACAAGGAGAGGATGATGCCCTCCACGGTGCGTACCACCCTGACCGCACTTGTCCTTGCGCTCACACTGCTCGCACAGCCGACTTCCGCTGCTGCGGCATGCGGCGACGAAGAACCTGGGCGCGTCGAATGGACCCCC
>VGRX01000717.1 GCA_016875215.1 Deltaproteobacteria bacterium | reverse complement strand
AAAAGCAGCGTCTTCCGTGCGCCAGGCGAAGCCTGGATGAAGGGGAAGGAGGCCGAGCATGTAGGCACCGGAAACTTCATTTGGAGTCCCGCAGGTAACCAAGCCTGCCCGGCCAAGGCTAGCCGGCCAGCCGGAAGCGAGTCTTGCGTGGCTGTACATCAACGGGCAACCGTGGCTGCGAAGCGTAGACAGCGAGGGAGTAGGCCCGCTATTGAGCCCCGAAATCTGCAAAGTTGCGGGAGTCGACGCCGTGGACGAAGCGGAAGACAACACCGACGTAGCTGAAGGCTTTGGTACGCCGGTCCCGCCGGGGTCGCTGGAACCGGGCATGCTCACGAGGACTCCCCAGGAACCTGGGAGATCCAGCCATCTCCGACTAAGAGACTCCCGGGCTACGGGGGACCGGGTGATCAATCCCCCAGACCTGCACGCGGTGGTCGCCCGGGCCGCGGGCGGCGAAACACCGGGCGATGCGGCGGTACCGCCAAGCGAAGGAAACGAAGCGCGGCGGGAAGGATGGCTGGAAGTCGGAGTTCGGCACTGCACCGAGGAACGCGGGGAACTCGCCCCGAGGGGACCCGCGGGAGGGAAGGCCGAACCGGGAGAGAGCAACCGTTGGAGGGAACGACCATGGACACACCGGAGTCCAGCGCGGTCTCAACGCGACTGCAACGGATAGCGGAACTGGCGAAGAAGGGCCCGACGATGGCGTTCACATCGCTGGGGCACCACATCGACGTGGCGATGCTGCGCGAGGCGTACCGGCGCACACGCAAGGATGGGGCGGTGGGCGTGGACGGACAGACGGCAGAGGCGTATGCGGCGAACCTGGAGCAGAACCTTCAGGAGCTGCATGAGCGGCTGAAGTCTGGCGGCTACCAGGCGCCGCCGGTCCGCCGGCAATACATCCCCAAGGATGACGGCCGGCGGATGCGGCCTATCGGCATCCCGACCTTTGAGGACAAGGTGCTTCAACGGGCGGTGGTGATGGTGCTGGAGGCGGTCTACGAGCAGGATTTTCTGGCCTGCTCGTACGGCTTCCGTCCAGGGCGCTCGGCGCACCAGGCGCTGAACGCGCTGTGGGAAGGGATGATGCGGATGGGAGGAGGATGGGTGCTCGATGTGGACCTCCGAGACTTTTTCGGGAGCCTGCGGCACGAGGATCTGCGGGCCATTCTGGACCAGCGGGTACGGGACGGGGTACTGAGGCGAGTCATCGGCAAGTGGCTCAAGGCAGGAGTGATGGAGGACGGCCAGCACTGGCGGCCGGAGGGCGGCACCCCGCAAGGGGGCGTCATCTCGCCGCTGCTGGCCAACGTCTACCTGCACGAGGTGCTGGACAAGTGGTTCGAGCAGCAGGTCAAGCCCCGGCTGCAAGGGGCATCGCTGCTGGTCCGCTATGCCGATGATTTCGTCATCGTGTGTGCAAAGGAGAGCGATGCGCGGCGCGTCATGGAGGTCCTGCCCAAGCGGCTGGGCCGCTATGGTCTGGCGATCAATGCGGAGAAGACCCGGCTGGTAGAGTTTCGGCCTGGCACCCCCCGGCGGGGCAACGGGGAGGGAGGTAACGGCGCAGGACGGAGCTTCGACCTTCTGGGATTCACGCACTTCTGGGGACGGTCGCGGAAGGGACGGTGGGTCGTCATGCGCAAGACAGCCAAGGGTCGATTCCGGCGCACACTGGGGCGGATAGGGCAGTGGCTACGGCACCACCTGCATGATGAGGTGCAGGAGCAGCAGAGGATGCTGAGCCGGATGCTCAAGGGGCACGACGGTTACTACGGCATCACGGGCAACGCTGCGTCCCTGGGTCGCCTGCGCCGGGAAGTGGAAGGAATCTGGCGCCGGTGGCTCGCCCGCCGCTCTGACAGCCAAACGATGACCTGGGACATCTTCAGGCGCCTGCTGAAGCGCTACCCGCTTCCGCCGGCAAGGGTGGTCCACTCGGTGTACCGTCACGCAGCGAATGCTCTCTCCTGAGGAGCCGGATGCGTTAATCGCGCACGTCCGGATCTGTGGGAGCCCCGGGGGAGCAATCCCCCGGGGCCACCCGACCCACCGAAGCCAGCAC
>VGRX01000716.1 GCA_016875215.1 Deltaproteobacteria bacterium | reverse complement strand
GGGGCCCGGACCACCAATCCTCCTCCTTCAGATTGGGCGTCGAATTTTAATCACGCCGCAGGCGCGCCGCACCCACGGTTCGGACGAGGCGACACGGCCGGGGAGCTTCGCTCCGATCCGCAGGGTGGGATGGGTGGGTGTGTGCGTGGGGCGTGTGCGTGGGGCTTTCTTTGCGATCACAGACTGGGGTATACTCTGGGACCGGGAGGTGACTCAGGATGCTGCGCCTGCCGATTCTGGGGGTTCTGCTCGGAGCGCTGCTGGCCCCGTCGACTGCGCTGGCCGTGGGGTGGTGCGGAGGGGTGAGCGACTCGTGCCAGTGCGGTGCGGACAACCCCTATCCCTGCTGCGACAACGGCTACGGCAAGTCGAGCAACTGCACGTGGGGGGCATGGCACATGGCCTGCTGCAACTGGGGCAAGGCGCTGCCGGCCCCGTGGCAGCATGCCAAGTACTGGGCCGGCAACTACGCCGGGCATCCCGACTACGAGGTCCATGGAAGCCCCTCGGTCGGTGCGATCGGCTGCCGTGCGTCGGGGAGCTACGGACACGTTGCCTACGTGACGGGCGTGAACGGCGGCAACGTGACGGTCCACGAGCAGAGCTGCTGCGAGGGCTCGCCCTGCTGGCCCAACTGCTCCTGGTGCATCAACGGGTTCCAGGACGCTACCGATTCCGCGGGGTACTTCGACGGCGGGTACATCACGACCAAGGGGGCCGTGAAGGTCTGTGGCGACGGCAAGTGCAACAACGGTGAGAACTGCGCCTCCTGTCCGGGGGATTGCGGTGGTTGCTGCGGCAATGGTGCCTGCGACAACGGTGAGAACTGCGCCTCCTGCGCGCAGGATTGCGGTGGTTGCTGCGGCAACGGTGCCTGCGACAACGGTGAGAACTGCGCCTCCTGTCCGGGGGATTGTGGCCAGTGCTGCGGGAATGGGGCCTGCGACTTCGGCGAGAGCTGCTCGAGCTGCGAGAAGGACTGCGGCATCTGCAATGAGCCGCCGGATGGGGAGCTGGAGATCGCCAACTGCCAGCAACTCGTGGGATGGGCGCGGGACATCGACGTGGAGTGGCCCATCGGCGTGGACATCCGGGCCAACGGGAACAGCGTGGCCCAGATGACAGCGGACCAGCAGGTGTCGTCCCATCCGGGGCAGGGGTTCAGCCTGCCGCTGGGGCACGAGCACAAGGACGGGAACCTCTACGCGTTCGAGGTCATCGGCAAGGATGACAAGGGGCTGGCGGATACCCCCATCGCGGGGTCGGGCAAGCAGGTGCTCTGCCGGAACGGGGTGGAGCAGCTCGGGATCTGGACCCTCCAGTACCAGGATGCAGCCGGCGTCGAGATTGCCCCGGTCGAAGGGGACGGAGGGTGGACCGACCTGAAGTTCTACCACCCCGAAGGGCTCGGATATCCCACATCGGGCGTTGTGCTGGCCGCTGCGGACATCTCGACCTCGCCGTTCGTGCGGGTCAGTGCGGAGCTCTGTGGCGGGCTGGTGTCGCCGCTGTACGAGGCGGCGATCGGCGTAGACGGGGATTCGCTCGGCAACCTCTCCCCCGGGCCGTCGCCGTGCATTCCCGTCGAATACCAGGAGAGCGGCAAGGCCATGACCGGCAGCCTGCTCGCGACCGGGATGGAGTACGACGGCTCGGGGCGGGACGTGGTCCTGAAGAACCTGTCGTTCTGGTCCCGCGGATGGCGGTTCGGATACTCGTGGGATTCCTCGGGGCTGCTCTGGGGGAGCGATGCCGTGGATCGGATAGCGTTCACCTCTCGCCAGGGCGCGGTCGAGTGCCGGGGCTACGTGGCAGCGGCCAGGCAGTTTGCCTATCCATTCCAGGGGGTCGAGATCGGTGGGAAGCCGGGACCTGGCAGCGGACCGAAGCTCACGTTGCGGGTCGGCGACGGGGAGCCGGTGGACCTGGAGGAGTGCCTGGCGACCCAGGCCTGCACGCTGTCGGGGAAGGATGGGGAGTCCGACCGGCTCGAGATCCGGCTGGACTGCGGCGCAGGGGAGCCGATCGACGGAACGCTGGCCCGGGAGCTCCGGGACATCCGGGTGTTCCGTGGCTTCGT
>VGRX01000715.1 GCA_016875215.1 Deltaproteobacteria bacterium | reverse complement strand
CGAGAATATAGCGCCTGGGACGGACAGTTGCAACCTGGATCATCGTGGGTCGTGATCCGGCTTCCACAGCTTGCGACCGGGTGCGGATGCTTCTATACTCGGGCATGCGGGAAGGGGGGGGAATGAAGGGTATCCTCGTCATCATGCTGCTCGTGGCGGGAACGGGTGCATTGGCGGGGTGTGAGAAGATCGAGAAGACCCTGTTTTCTCCTCGAATCGAGATCAACTGCAAGGTGTTGCAGAAGAAGTGCCGGATGGTGAACTACGGGGATCCGGGAGAGGCCTGCTTCGTGCTGTCGGTGTTTCACCGGGAGAGCGGCCGGACCTTGCCGTCGGAGCCGGTCTGCTCGGGACACATCGAGCGCGGCACGCCGGTGTGGAAGGATGCGGTGTTTTCGGCCGAGGATCCGGTGCGGCTGTGCATGGGGGAGGATCTGCGCAAGGACTTCAAGACCGAGTGCGAGGTACGGATTGATGCGGTGGAGTAGAACGGGGATCACCGCGCAGGCGGCCGGAGCGGTGCTGCTGGCGGTGCTGCTGTCCGGGGGGTGCGGGCGCGGGCGGGATGCGGCTGCCCTGGATCGGCTCGAGCAGGCGCTCAATGCGCTGGAGGCCGGCCGGCACGAGGTTGCCCTGGACGGTTGCCTGGAGGTCTCGAGGCGGATGCCCGGCGAGCCGTCGGCTGCAGGCTGCCGGCTGATGTCCGCGTTGCACCTGGGGCGGTACGGCCAGGCGGAGGAGGCGGCGCTGGAGCTTGCGGCGCTCTACCCGGAGAACGGCTGGTACCGCGCCGTGGCGATCGAGGCTGGTAAGCGGGCGGGGAGCCGGCCGCCGGGGGAGCCTCCCAGGGATGCGGCGACCGGCTGGGCATGTCTGGGGACCCGTTGTCCGGCTGTGCAGGCCGGCGGGGATGTGCCGCCTCTGACACGGGCGCTCCTGCACGTGCAGGAAGGGGATCTTCCGTCCGCTGCCTCTGTGCTTGCCGGGAATGCCCGTCCCGGCAGCGAGGCGCACGACCTCCACCTCCTGCTGATGCTCCGGCAGCGTGAGTTCGACCGGCTTTCCAGGGCACTGGCCGGGCTGACGTGCGGGCCGCTGGCACGACAGGGCGAGGTTGCTGCGCAGGCAGCGCTGTTCCTGCTGAGCAAGGAGTTCTTCAAGGATGGTCGGTGCCCCACGCCTCCGCCCGGGGTGTGGCAGGCGGGATTGGCCCTGGCAGTGGAGGCGTTCCGGCACAGGTCGGGGCAGGCAACGGCTGCCGGGGAGCGGGGCGAGGCGGCTGCCGGGGGGCTCCCGGCGCCGTTCTGGCGGGCGTTGGCCACTCCAGGTCTTTCGCAGGAGCAGGAGGCGGGGTGGCTGGAGGCAGCGGCCCAGATGAGACCGGACGTTGCCGCTCTCCAGGTGGATGCGGCGGTTGCCCTGCTGCGCTCGGGCAGGGCGGAGCAGGCAGCCTGGTACCTGAAGCGTGCGGAGGCTCTGGCGGTCGATCCGTTGCTCCCCCGCGTCCTGGGGGTGGTGACCACGCTGTACCGGCAGGACTTCGATTCCGCGTCTGCTCAGATTTCGGCGCTGTCCTCGAGCCTTCCGCTGGAGTGGACAGAGGCTCTGGCAGCGCTGTCGCTGGATGGACCGTTCCCTTCGTCGGACAGGAAATAAAATATTTTTCCCCCTTGACAACCCCGCGCCCCCGGAGTATATGGGAACGGTTGTCTTGGAGGTTACCCGTGGTCCGACAGCCCGTATTCTCACAGCTCAAGGCTCCGGTCGTGCAGTGCAAGTTCCGCAAGCGGGAGATGCCGATGCTCGAGTGCATCGACTCCTACGTGAACGCCAACGCCATGCCGAATCGCCGCAGTGCCTGCTTCCGCTGCACCCAGGGTCAGAAGACCCGCTCGCAGTTCGCCTGCAGCTGAGTGGGCTCCGCAGATTCCTGATCGTGTGGAGAGCCCCTCCAGGAGCCTGTTGCAGATAGACTCCGTGGCGAGGGATAGCGACCGCCCGAGATGCAAGGAGCGGGGGCCCCGAAAGCGAGGAAGCGTAGTCCCGGCCTACGTTGACTCGATTTCGGGGTGCAGCGACG
>VGRX01000714.1 GCA_016875215.1 Deltaproteobacteria bacterium | reverse complement strand
AGCCCGCTTGCGCCGCGCGCCACCCGTGCCAGCAGCTCGACCTGCGCAGTGAGGAAGCGGCTCCTGGCCAGCGGACGCCCCCGCTCCACCGGGAGACGGGACTCCAGCACCTCGCCCACCGGCTTCCACCGGCCTGCAGCAAGCTCCATCTGCGCAGCCCTCAGGTTGGTACCCCCCACGTCAAGCACCAGGGCCGGCTCCGGGGCGGGCGGCAGGCCCGTTGCGCACCACGTCGGCAGGCAGCGTATCGCCCCCCCGTCCCTGGCGAGTCCCTCCGACAGCTCCCGCCGGAAGGCCACCGCCACCTCCACAAGCTGCGCATCCGTCAGGATGAAACCGGATTCCATCTTCCCCTCCCGGCGCCGGATGCCTAGGTTAGCATGGGACGTGGCGGGCTGTCATGCCGCGTTTTTCCGTTGACGGCGGTGAGGAATCCGGCCACGCTAGCCGCAAGCGCTCGAAGTTGCCCGGACACAGGGTTCGGCAGCCGGAGCGCCCTGCCGGGGGAACGCCATGAAGGGAAGCGAAAGGACGTTCACCCAGGAAGAGCTGGGCAGGTACGACGGCAAGGACGGGCGGCCGGCCTATGTGGCGGTCGGCGGCATCGTCTATGACGCCACGCAGTCGAAGCTCTGGCGGGGCGGGGCGCATGCCCGCGTGCACCAGGCGGGGACCGACCTCACGGCAGCGCTCCAGCTCGCGCCGCACCCTGCCGACCGCATGGACCAGCTTCCCCGGGTCGGCATGCTCGACGTGCCGGCGTTGCCGGCCGCTGCGGGGCCTTCGGACGCGCCCTGGTACGCACGGCGGATGTACCGGATGCACGCGCATCCTGCGTCCGTGCACTTCCCCATTGCGCTCTGTGCCATTGCCTCGCTGCTCCAGCTTGCCGCGCTCATCGCGCACTGTCGGACGTGCGAGACGGTGGCGCTGTGGAACCTGGTCCTGGGGTTGGCGTCGTCGCCGCTTCCCATCGTGTCCGGCCTCGTGGATTGGAAGTTCCAGTTCGACGGTCGGGCGACCCCGCTGTTCGTGTGGAAGATGGCGCTCTCCGCCGCGTTCGTTGCAATCGGAGCGTTGGCGCTTTCCCTGCGCTACTTCGGCGGGGACGGAATCGGGTTCGTGTACGACATCCTCGTTCTGACGTTCGCACCGCTGGTGCTCGGCCTCGGGTTCATCGGCGGCCGGATCACGTTCCCGAGCTAGGACGGAGAGGACGCCCATGACCATGGACAGGAAGGAGCGAATCAAGGAGATCAAGGCGGTCCTCGAAGTCGCTGTGCTCGCATTGCCGAAGGAGAGGTCCTCCCAGGAGTTCTACCGGAACGCGGCACGCAAGGCGCCGGGGGAGCTGTCGAAGCGCATCTTCGAGGAGCTGGCCGTCCAGGAGGGGCAGCACGAGGCCAAGCTCAAGGCCATCATCCAGATCCTCGAGGCCGAGCTGAAGACGCTGGAGTGACCGTTGCTCAGCCGGTCTCAGCCCGGCTCGTCCGCTGGAAGTCGGGGGACTTGAGCAGAGGATCCGGACTCAGTGCCCCATCGCCAGGTACAGGTCGAGAAGCTGTTGGAGGGCACCAGCTTCGGTGGGCCTCGGGTCGAAGACATTGCGCAGCTCGGCCGGATCCGATTCCAGGTCGTACAGCTCGAAGGCATCGTCGTCCACCCTGCGGATCAGCTTCCACGGCCAGAGGATGACCGAGTGAGCGACCCGCGTATGTCCCTTCTGGAAGACCTCGGGGAAGATCGGGTCCTTCGCTTCAGGAAGCGCACCTCCAGCGGAATCCGCGGGCTGTCGCACGGAGGGGGCGGCCAGCAGCGCGCCCAGCGATCGGCCTGCGAAGGAGGGCGGGATGAGCGAGCGCAGGCCGAGCAGCTCGAGCGTGGTCGGAGCGAGGTCGAGCAGGGACGTGGGCGTGGGCTCGACCCGCGGGGGAAAGCCGGGCAGCAGGAAGGCAAGAGGGATGCGTACCGATTCCTCGTAGAGCGCCTGGCCGTGGAAGACGCCCTGGTGCTCGCGGAACTCCTCTCCGTGGTCTGCGAAGAAGACCACTGCGGTTTCGTGCGCCAGCGCCCGCTCCTTTT
>VGRX01000713.1 GCA_016875215.1 Deltaproteobacteria bacterium | reverse complement strand
CCCCCTTGGCGCGGGCGCTCGGCGACGGTTGGACAGGAGCAACGGGGTCTCTCGTCGCCTTCAGGTCGAGTTCTTCATCCGCGAAGAGCAACGGGCGCCAAGCCTGAAGCATGTGCCATCGCACATAGTAGGCGAGCATGCAGAGGAAGATGTGGGCTCGGACCCGGTTCTCGAGCCGGTGATATATCGGACGAATGAGCAGGTCGATGCTCTTCAGAGTGCGGAACGCTCGCTCCACCTGTGATAATCCCTTGTAAGTCCGCACCGTCTCCGAGGCATTCATCGTCGTCTCGGACACGCTGGTACGGACGACATAGAGCCCATCGAGCGCGGCCTCGGCGGCCACTCGGTCCTGGTTGATGGAGAAGGAGAAGCTGCCGTCGCCGATCTCCAGGTCGAAGTGCTTTCCGACCTTGTATTTGTTGAGTACCTTCCCGGCCCGCACGCCGATCTTGTCCCTGCCCCGTAGGCGACCTTTTTCGGCCATTCCCCGGACCTTTTCCAGCTCCTTCGCCGTGGCTGCAAGCAGGTCCTCGCGCTTGTGTCCGCGGGAGCGTGCGAGGAAGGGATTTCGGCAGGCAACCATCCGTTCTCCGGGATAGTCCGGATGGGTGAAATGGAAGAGGTTGCGCTCATCGAACAGCTCCGGCTGGATGCTGCGGTCCTCGACAAGCCTCTTGATGGCCTCGGTCCGGAGGGCCGTGACCCAGTCAATACCGTCCTCGCTCTTGAGCACATCGATCTGCTTCTGGGTGATCATCCCCCGATCACCCACGAGCACCATGCGGTCGATGCCGAATGTCTCCTTCACCTTGCGGACCTGAGGCAGAAGTGTCTTCGGGTCGCCGGTCCGTCCCTCGAACACCTGGACCGAGATCGGGCACCCGCGCCGATCCGTGAGCAATCCGTAGTTGACCTGGAGCTTGCCGGCCTTCTTGTCTCGATTGTGTCCTCGACTGGCCAGGGGACAGGTCGTCCCCTCGAAGTAGCTGGACGAGAGGTCGTAGAGCACCACAGAGCCAGACTCCAGGTGACGGGCGGCCAGCTTCCTCTCGATGTGCCCTTGCCGCTCCAGCAACCAGTCCATCGCCTGGTACAGATCGTCCTCGTCAGCATCCTCTACGCCAAGCTGAACGGGAAGCGTGGTGTCATGCCAGCACCGCGTTGTCTCGAGCTTGCTGTGAGGGTCGAGGATACGGGAAGCAACCATGGTCATAACCAGGTTGCGCTCACGCGACGGGCGCGAATTGATGACGCTTGCGAAGCCCAACCGCGTCATCGTCTCCAGGACCGCTTGGACATGCCCATGATGACGAGAGCGAACGACCTCGAAGGCCTCGGATGCGGGGGTCAGCCTCTCGCCTCGAAGGACCTGGCGAATCACCATGACCTGGTCCATCGGTAACGAGGAGAGGTTGGCGAGTGTCCGCTTCTTGACCTTCTTCCCCTCTCGGTAGGACTGCCGGAGGAGTACGGCCGGAGGGGAGTTTCTGTTGGGAACGATGTCGATGTGCATTGCCATGGCTACGACTATGCCACAAATAAATCACATGTCAAGCACAAAATGTCGATTTACATGGCTACGTTGTGAGGGTGTAGACGGCCACTTCGCCGCTTCAATACTCATTGTTCACTGGAAAGGCCCCGGGGAACTTCAGCTTAGTCGTTCGCGGCGAGGAACTCCCCCCCGACGACTCCGAAGAACTCTACATCTGGGGCCGCGATCGGGAATCGCTCCACGAAGCGATCAGAGCCCAGTCCAGCGAGTTGCACCGCTGCTACGAAGCCTGGCTCCTGGCTGAGCCGGCCCTGGCAGGCAAGCTGACCGTCGCCTTCTCCGTGGGGAGGGCGCAGGAGGGCGACACCGTCGACTCCGTGGTGGCCATCGATGTCGCCGATTCCGATCTCGACCATGCGCTCTTCGAGGGCTGCGTCCTTGGCGCGCTTGGCGAGCTGCTCTTCGAGGGGGGCGAGGAAACCATCAAGGTCAGGTTGCCGGTTGTCTTCCGGCAGGAAGGCGACTGACAGGCCTTAGGGTCTGCCGCAAAACAAACAGGTGAATTTTGACGCCGATGCATCCCTTCCGAC
>VGRX01000712.1 GCA_016875215.1 Deltaproteobacteria bacterium | reverse complement strand
CCCCAAGGACTCCGACGGGGACGGAATCGGGGATCTGGCGGGCCTCATCGAGAAGCTCGACTACCTGAACGATGGAAACGAGGAGACGACGGACGACCTCGGCGCGGACCTGATCTGGCTCATGCCCGTCTCCCCCTCCCCCAGCTACCACGGCTACGACGTGACCGACTACCGGGGGATCCACCCGGACTACGGGACCCTGGAAGACATGAAGAAGCTGGTGGCGGAGTCGCACGCCCGGGGGATCCGGATCATCGTGGACCTCGTGCTGAACCACTCGTCGAGCCAGCACCCGTGGTTCGTCGAGTCGAAGGACCGGGCCTCGGAGAAGCGATCCTGGTACGTGTGGAGCGACGAGCCGCTCGAGTGGGGGCGGCCCTGGGGGGGAAAGGACAACACCTGGCACAAGTCGGGCAATGCCTGGTACTACGGGCTGTTCTGGTCCGGCATGCCCGACCTCAACTACACGAACCCCGCAGTCCGGGCCGAGATGACCGACGTCGGACGCTGGTGGCTGTCCGAGGTGGGGGTGGACGGGTACCGCCTCGATGCCGTGCGCTACCTGGTCGAGACCGGGCCAGGCGGGGGGCAGCAGGATACCCCGGAGACGCTGGCGTTGTGGAAGGAGTTCGCCGCCGCCATGCAGGAGCAGTCCCCCGACGTGCTGCTGATCGGCGAGGCGTGGGCATCCAACTCGATCGCCGCCAAGTACCGGGTGGACGGCCAGGGGCTCCAGCTCACCTTCGACTTCGACCTGATGGAGGCGCTTTCTGCCGGAGTTGCGGCCGAAGAGCCTGCGGACATCGAGAAGGTGCTCTGCCTGTTTCCCGGCCAGTTCCCCCCTGGGGCGGGCGATGCCACCTTCCTGACCAACCACGACCTTGTGCGCCTGTCGAGTCGGCTCAAGGAGGATCCGGCGTCGCTGCGGCTGGCCGCAATGCTGCTGATGACGCTGCCGGGGACCCCGTTCCTCTACTACGGCGAGGAGATCGGCATGCCCAACGGCGCGACCCTGGATGACACGGCCAAGCGGCTCCCCATGGCCTGGAGCGGGGAGGCCGGCGCCGGCTTCACCACCGGCAAACCGTGGAAGCCCCCCCATTCCAGCTACAAGACGGTCAACGTCGCGGCCCAGAAGGACGAGGCCGCCTCGCTCCTGTCGCTCTACCGGGATCTGATCCGGCTGCGCCGGAACAACCCCGCCGTGCTGCGGGGCGGGTTCCTGCCGCTGCCGGCCAAGGCCGTGACCGGCGGCCCGGTGTGGGCATTCCGCCGCACAGGGGCCGAGCAAGACGTGGTGGTCGCAGTGAACTTCGGCACGGTCAGCGCGCTCGAGGCTGCAGTCGACCTCGTGACAGACCCGGCCGACTCCCGCCGGGCAGGCGGCCAGGCCCTGGTGCGGTCTGCGGAAGAGCTGTGGCCTGACGGGACGGCCTCCAGGCTCATCGAGGGGACCGTGCTGAAACTCGGGGACCTCGAGGCCCGCTCCGTGCGGATGGTGGAGATGCCGAAGTAGCTCACACCGGCTTGCCGGGCTTTCAGATCTTCGACAGGAAGAAGTAGAGTTTCTGGATCTTGCCTTCCTCGTTGGTATCGGTGACCTCGACGACGACCTTGTCGCCTGCGATACAGAACGGGGCCGTGCTGACTTCGCCTTCCGAGTCGGTCATGACGAGGTTGGTTCCCTCGACGACGTAGGTCCCGGAATCGGTGCTGGGCTCCTCCTTGAGCTGCGTCTGGGTGCACTCGCAGGCCTCGCCATTGTCGGTGCAGGACATGTCTTCGCCGAAGACGTCGCAGCCGGCCCCCTGGGGCAGGCAGCTCTTGGGGATGGTCATGAAGATGTCCGTCTGCTGCTTGTTGAAGGTCGTGGCGTAGGTGCCGGCGGCGAACTCGATGGTGGCGTCCCAGGTCAGCTCGACGGACATGGTGGCGGTGGGGCAGGTGTCCTTGAGCGGGTTCTCGAACATGGACGGATCGAGGCAGACGGCATCCCATTTCCAGGCGCCTTCGACCTTGCCGCCGCAGGGCACGAAGCTCCCGACCTCCTCGCAACCGGCGGGCAGCACGATATCCGGCTCCACGGGG
>VGRX01000711.1 GCA_016875215.1 Deltaproteobacteria bacterium | reverse complement strand
GGGCCGCAAGATACGCTGCGACCGCTGTGCCGTAGACGCCGTCGCTGTCGTTGACGTCGGTCCAGTCCCCCTGGCCCATGTCCGCTGCCTCGACCAGGGCAGTCCCTCCCTTGGCCCGGCAGACGAAGACCGGCTTGCGCCCGGAAAGCGCATGCCAGGTCTTCCCGAACGCGACGACGAAGCTGGTCTGGTCGCTGGTCCAGTAGCCGGCCGGAAGGCCGGTGGGGTATTTCAGCTCGCTGAGAGCGTTGGCGACGGGATCGTAATCGAACGCCGTCCCCGGCTCCACCGTGACGGCTGCCGCTCCCTGACCCCGCCCTCGTGCGTTGGACTGGCCGATCACGAGGAAGACGTCCACCTCCTCCTTGTCGGGGCACTCGGCGTAGCAACCGATCTTGCCTCCGCAGCCGTCATCGAACTGGTCGCACTGGTAGTCGAAAGAGCCGCATGCGAACGGGATGCAGATGCAGAGTCCTTCCAGGCACTCGTGCTGCTCCTTGCACGTCCCGCACATTGCGCCGCATCCGTCGTTGCCGCACTCCTTGCCTGCACACGACGGAGCACAGACGCACTCGTGTCCTTCGCACTTGGTGCCTTCCGCACATTGACCGCACTGACCGCCGCAGCCATCGTCGCCGCACTGCAGCCCCGCACACGCGGTGAACAGGCACTGGTTCTTGATGCAGCTCTCACCACACCCGCACTTGCACTCCGTGGGGCAGCTTCCGCAGGCCTCACCCGCGTCGCAGATACCGTTTCCGCACGTGGGCGGATACGCGGCGATCTCGAGGTCGTAGACGTTCCCGATGGCGGGTCCCGCTGCCTTGACCAGGATGTAGTACCAGCTCGTTATCGGGGACGCGTACTGGATCTTCTCGCTGTCAGAGAGGCCTGTCGACTTGGCGACCCAACCCACGCAGTTTCCATGGGGGTAGACGTACAGATCGAGGTTGCCGAGGTTGTGGCTGAAGCTGGCGGTGACCGCGAGGGTCTCCCCCTGGAGCACCTTGACGGTATACCAGTCCTGGTCGCCTCCGTCGCAGATGCTCAGGTCCTGGAGCATGTCGGGAACGAGGGCCACGGCTTGCGTGCAGGCCTCGTTCGGCTCCATGCCGACGTCGTCCCGACACGCGCACTGGCCGTCGGAACAGGTTTCCCAGTAGTCGCAGTCGAGGCAGCAGACGCCGCAGTCCACGCCGCACGTCTCGCAGGTCTCCGCACCGTTGCATTCTCCGTCCCCGCAGGCGGGAAGACCGATCGAGGCGGTCAGATCATAGCTGTTGGCGGCGAACCCGCCTATACCCGAAACACGGAGCAGGTACGAGTCAGTCTGCGGCGCGGTGAACGTGATCGTCTCGTAGTCGCCGTTGGACATCGAGGACACGATGGGGCCCGCACAATTCCACGGCTTGAACAGAAACAGGTCGAGGTCCCCCAGGTCGTGCTCGTACGCGAGCTCGAGGGTCAGCGTCTTCCCCTCGTCGACATCGATCGTGTACCAGTCCTCGTCAAGAGCGGGACAGATCCACATCCCGGTGTAGCTGCCGGGTTGGATCTTCGTGGCGAGGATGCACTGGTCGTTGCTCTCGAGCCCGCCGTCATCGGTGCAGACGCATTCACCCGCCTGGCACATCTGCCAGGGTTCACAAGGGCCGCAGCTCCCGCCGCAGCCGTCGTCGCCGCAGCTCTTTCCCACGCAGTCCGGAATGCAGCAGGCGTTCTGGAAACACGACTCGCCCTCGCCGCACAGTCCGCACACCTCGCCGCAGCCGGCGTCGCCGCACTCCCACGTCGGATCGCACGACGGATGACAGGTTGCACAGTCCGCCGCACAGGAGATCTCGGTCTCGGTCGGCGAGCAGACCTTGTCGCCGCAGCCCGCGCAGTCGAACAGGCAGGACTGCGACGTCTCCCCGGCGTCTGCCTGGCAGATGCCGTCCCCGCACACGGGCAGTGGAATAAGATCCGACCCGTCCGACACGTCCGACACGTCCGACACGTCCGACACGTCCGACACGTCCGACCCGTCCGACACGTCCGACACGTCCGACCCGTCCGACACGTCCGCCACGTCCGACACGTCCGACAC
>VGRX01000710.1 GCA_016875215.1 Deltaproteobacteria bacterium | reverse complement strand
CCCGTGCTTCACCGCCAGCGTGTTGCCTTTGGGAAGATCTCTCCCGGCCCCCGGCGGCTTCGGTGATCCCTTCGGCCGCCCCTTGCCCCCCTTGTTCCCAAGCGCACCGCCTCCATGGAGTCTGCAGTAGTCGCTGCCGGGCACCGCCGACTTTCTGCACGGTTTGCCGGTCAGCCTCGCCATCCCCTTGCATATCCTTCGTTCGTCGGCCGACATTTGCCTGCTCCATATATGCAGTCACTGCCTTGGAGCGTCGGCAGCCGTGGCGGAGGGGGCGCGGCGCGCCCTTTCTCTGGCCAGGATCCGCCAGACCGTCCGCTCCGAGATGAGCACGCGCTCTGCGATGTCCGCCGCCGAGTGGCCGGACGCGTGCAGGCTGACTACATACTGGTTGCGTCTCTGTCGGCTCAGGCAGCGGCGGCCGGGCACCCAGACGCATAGGGACCTGCCGCCTACCGCCTCGACAACGGCTTCGAGAACATCGGGCGGCAGGACTCGGGAGGCGTTCACGTATCGAAGCATCCCATGACCTCCGTCATGTCCACCGGCTCCCCGTTCGGCTCGTAGAGGATCCGCTCGTCGGGCAGATCCCTGGCCAGGTCGGCCAGATACCGTTTGCGGTCCAGGTCGTCTTCCGACATCGAGGTGTAGTCCGGACAGTTGTGCTTCCGCCTGCTCAAGATGCGGTGGTAGTCGACCGCCCCGCCATACTTCCTGCCGGGTGGCCAGTGACCCCGGGAGCATCGGACCTTGAGGAGGTACCGGCCTGTGGAACCGGAAACCTCCTTGAAGAGCTTGGCATGCAAGCAGTCGGCGCATTTCTGCAAGCCGGGAGAATCCACCGGCTCTGCGCTGCCCGTGTTCGTTGATTCGCACAGCTGGGGGATCTGCTTCATCTTTGCCTCCCGGACCACCACTCACGGATGAATTCCAGCAGGTCCGAGAGCTGCATCACGGCGAAGGCATCGGCCCGGTCGTCGCGGATGACTGCTACCGGGATGCGTCCCTTCGGAGCCGCGGCGACGGCCTGCCGCAGTGCATTCCGCACGTTGGGCTGCCGGCCCCGCTTGGCCTCAATCCAGAAGACCGGACAGTCGACGTCGGCCACTTCCTCTCCGCTGCGGCTCTGAAGGCCGCGTCGGACCTCACAGCCGGGCATCGCCTCCCGGAACATCAGCACCAACTCACGTTCCCATGCGGCACCCTTGCGTCTCGACAGCATGCCCATGATCACACCGCCTTCGCCCAGAACCGGGGCGAGTAGGAGATGGTGGCTGCGGCTTCCAGCTCGGCCTTGAGCAGCATCAACTTCGGCTTGTCGAGTCGACCGGCCAGTTCCTTCAGGAGTGCGTCCAGAGCCTTCTTGTCGACGGCGGCCAAACGCGCAACCAGCGAGGCCCGTTCCATGCCGGTGGCCTTCTCGATGGTCTCCACCGTTGGCTCCAGCGGGTACTCGGTCTTTGCTGTGTTGAACATCCTGTACCGCGTGCCGGCGAGCACGAGCTCGTCGTGCTCCTGCAGGTGCGTCTTGAGCACCCCTTCCAACTCGGCCTTGCGGTCGGACAGGATCTTCACCAGGCGGGCGACCTCCTCCCGCTCCCTGGCGACGGCTGGTAGGTCGTCGGTGTTCTCGCAGACGAAGTCCCGCTTGCCCTTCAGTGCCTCGGCGTAGGCCGGGCACTTCGACCGATGGTCGCACCACACGCAGTTCGAGTTGAGCCGGGGCGGGAACTCGGTTGCCTCCTCGGTCATGCGGCCTACGGTCTCGACGTACCGCATTGCCGCCTCGAGTTGCTCTGGTGACCGCTCCGTGGTCATGCGCAGCCCGTGACGCAGCATCAGGAAGGTGAGCTTGACCTTCTTTGCCCACGGCCAGAGCTGCCGCGCGGCCAAGTGGTAGAGGGACATCTGGAGGCTGGAGTCGACTTCGTCCCGGGTGAAGAGGAGCCGGTTCGTCTTGTAGTCCAGAACCTCGACCGTCTCGTCGTCGACGCGGTCGACCCGGTCGATGTAGCCGAGAACGGTGAAGGGCCCGACCGGCAGCCGGAACTCCTTCTCCACTGCCAGGATGTCGTGATGGTCCAAGGTCCCCTGCGTGCGC
>VGRX01000709.1 GCA_016875215.1 Deltaproteobacteria bacterium | reverse complement strand
AAAAGGGCTCTGACAAGGCGACGGTGGCATTCGCCTATGGAAGCAACGCCTCGCTGTCGGAGCGCCGGGCCTACTCCACCGTGGTGAAAGAAACCGGCCTCATCTTCGAGAAGTGGATCCGCAAGCAGGCCTGTGCGGACTGCACCTACGCCCAGGTGTCGAAGGACAAGAATGCGACGAGCCACTTCACGAAGTGGACCGTCTGCGGCGACGGGCTCACCTGGGTCATGACGTACTGGGATCCCGAATCGAGCGATGCCTGCGGAGGTTCAGCCGACTCGAGCATCCAGTTCTACATGTTCCGCCCCAAGTCCGACAGCCGCCGCGACGGTTGGTGGTTCTGGCATACGTGCAAGACCGAGAGCGGAGCATGGAACGAGTGCTACGGCTGCGACAAGAGCGACAGCCATGGAGGGTCCCACATCTACGGGTTGATGCAGGTGCTCGACGACTCCGGCAACTACGTCGGTCACATCGGCGTGGAGGCGGGCTTCGACGAAGGCACGTGCAGCAATCCGACGGAGTACCGCTACTCGGACGTGCTGGGCGTCGTCCGCCTCACCCCGGAGACGACGTACCTCAACAATCCGCCCGTGATGCCCTGAGAAGGGTTCGGGTCTACTCGAAGAACAGGCCGTTGAGCATGGACACGACGGTGGCCCCGTCGGCATTCTCCGGGTCGGGGAACTTCCACGCGATCTGCTCGTTGGCCCACCAGGCCATCGCCCGGAAGTGCTGGTTCTGGAGCATCGTCCATGCGGCCCGATGGTTGTCCAGGCAGTGCTCGGCCCACTCGTCGGTCCACTGCGTCGTGCTGTAGAGCGCCAGGCACTCCGACTCCTTCTGGATTCCGAGGAGATCGTCGGCATAGGCGCACCACTGCTGCCTCATGAGCGAGTTGATGCGGCAGAAGCAGCCGGTCGAGCAGCCGGCCGTCACCCCCTTGTCGAAGATGTAGATCGTGCCCTCGTCGACCTGCCCCTCCAGCGGGAAGATGCGGGACGATTGGTAGAGCACGTGCGACGAGAAGACCTTGAGCCCCTTCTTCCACTGGTTGGGGTCCTTGGTCTTCTGGGCCCACAACGCGGGGATCATCTGGGAGGCATCGACGATCCACTGGGCAACGAGCTCGGGGGAGGGGTCGGCGACCGTGACCTTGAGGCCGCCGTTGTAGGTGCACTTGAGCGCCTGAAACGGCCACCCGTCGAAGGTGGCAGGCTTGCAGTCCTGTTCGACGTACGGCTTCACGTCCAACGCGGTGACCAGGCTTCCCGGGATCTCCCCTTCGTAGGCCGGCGGCCCCGGACATACCTTCGGGTCGAACGCCGCCAACTCGACCAGGAGCGCGCTCGACACCCAGCCCGAAACGCCATCGAAGATCACGGGAGACCAGTTGCCATCCGCTGCTCCGTCCAGGAGCACCTGCCCGCCGCACGGAATCGCTCGCACCACGGCGTACGACTTGCCCGGCCCGTCCCGCATGTTCAGCCAGTCCGGGGCCGTCGCTGCCATCCACTGCACGTCCGGGACGTCGGGACCGACGTCGACAGCGTCCGGCCCGGCCGAATCCCCCCCGAGATCCCCCACCCCGTCGACGGACGAGGCATCCGGCTTGCCGTCATCCGGTCCTGCCACGTCAGCCCCGGCGCCATCGAGACCATCGGGTCCCGATGCATCCGGCCCGGCCGCATCGCTCACGTCCTGCCCCGGCGCTCCAGGATCCTGCTGCACGTCGGCCGGCGGCTTCGAACCGTCGGGATTCGAGCTCCCCTCGTCCGGCAGCCCTCCGTCCGGAATCCGGGAAGAACCATCGGGAGCCGATTGGTCGCCGCCGCGCTTCACTTCCGGTCCGCCGCCGCACGCATTGTCCTTGCAGTCGCAACATCCCCAGAGCAACCCCCCCATGACCAGCATCATCCGCAGACGCACGACATACCTCCTGGCCAACGAGTGTTGCTGCACCCAACTCCTGGAAGAGCCGCCCCCTGGGACATGCGGCTTCCGCCTGCCGTACGGCTGCCCGCTTCCAGTCGCATGGTACACGGTGGCGACGGTCAGCGGAAGCGCAATCGAATCACGCAATCGAATCGCGTGTTGTCCCCCC
>VGRX01000708.1 GCA_016875215.1 Deltaproteobacteria bacterium | reverse complement strand
GGGCTCGACGGGATGCAAGGACTACTGGGTGGACAAGGACCTCGACCAGTTCGGCGGAGGCTTGCCCAAGTGCCTGTGCGCCCCGGGAGCGGGATACGTCGTCCTGCTCGGCGGCGACTGCGATGACGTGGATGCCACCCGCAACCCCGGTGCCGAGGACTTGTGCAACAACGGGAAAGACGAGGACTGCAGCGGCACTCCCAACGACACGAAGCTCTACGAGGACTGCCAGGCGGCCCGCAACGGATGTGGAAGCCTGGCTAGCGGCCAGTACGACATCAAGCTCGGGAACGGCACGACCTCGGTGTACTGCGAGATGGGATACAGCGACGGCGGGTGGACCCAGATGACGGGAGCCTGGCTCGACGCGCTGCAGCCGGGCACCTTCGAGTACCTGTACGTGGCCAAGGGGGCGTGGTACCGCTCTCCCGCCACGACCCTGAAGTGGAGCTGGAGCGCGTACACTCCGGTCAACGGGACGTACACGTACGGGAACGGTGCGAACACGCTGGGGAGCTTCGGCTGCACCCACGGCGAGCAGGGCTACTGGGGCGTCGGGTGCAGCAACTGCGGAGGGAACTGCTGGAAGTGCTTCGTCCACGGCGCAGGCTACAAGGACACGGCCAAGGGGCAGACCACCATCTGCCAGGACAAGCCGGACGTGTTCGGCTACGGGGCCTGCGGCCAGCCGGTGCAGATCTACGTGAGGAAGAAGTAGCTACCCGACTTCCGCTGCGACGACCTGGTTGCGGCCGCCTTCCTTGGCCCGGTAGAGGGCCTTGTCCGCTGCCTCGATGAGGTGTGCGGGGTCGCGCTCGGCCTCGGGGAGCGCGTCGAGCGAAGCCACGCCGAAGCTGGCCGTGACCTTCAGACTGGTCTCCTCGAAGAGGATGATGCGGACCTCGATGGCCTTTCTCAGCCGGTCCGCCAGGGTGACGGCTCCGGAGAGCGGGATGTCCCGAGTCAGGACAGCGAACTCCTCCCCTCCGTAGCGGGCCACGAGATCCTCGCAACGGATGCTCCCGGCAAGAAGCGTGGCAACGGACTTGAGCACCTCGTCTCCGGCCAGGTGACCGTGTGTGTCGTTGACCTTCTTGAGAGAGTCGATGTCGACCATGAGGAGGTTGAGCTCACGGGAGTGACGTCTGGCGTGGGCGACCTCGGAGACGAGCCGGTCGTCCAGGCAGCGGCGGTTGAACACGCCGGTCAGGCCGTCCCGGACCGAGGCCTCGTAGAGCCGGCAGAGGACCGCTTCCTCCTCCTCGGTGACGAGTTGGAACTGGAGGCTGACGCCTGAGCCGAAGCGGAGTCGGTCTCCGTGTGCGAGCACATGTCGGTTGACCCGCTGCAGGTTCACGTAGGAGCCGTTGAGAGACCCCTTGTCGTCCAGCACGTAGGCCCCGTCGCTGCTCGTGATGGTCGCGTGCGTCCTCGACAGGGTCGTGTCCTGATAGCAGAGGGTGCAGACGTCCCCGCGGCCGATGGAGATCCCGGCATCGGGTATCCGGTGCATTCGGCCGGCGTAGCTTCCGCTCATCTCGATCAGGAGCCCTCGTACGACCAGCCCCTGCATGCCGGAGCTCTTGCTGCCCGCCCCTCGGGGGGTGAGAATGGGCATCTCGACCGTGCGTGCTTCTACCATCGTCCCACCTCGCAGCAGCAGGCTACAACATCCGGCCCCGTTGTGCAACGGGAGTTCCCAGGCGCAGTGCCAGGAAGACAAGGAAGAGAAGCAGAGTCAAGAGGTCCCCGCCGACAACGGGGGGAACGGAGCCGCTGACGCATCCGGCGCACCCGTTGCTTCCGGCCGGAAGTGTCGAGAGGTCGTCCTGCCCGGCTCCCTCGACCTCCGGCTCTTGCGGGGCCGGCTCCGGAGCGACGTAGCCCGGCACCATCGGCACCGCCAGCGGGTCGAAGCTGTCGAACAGCGGCGTCGCCGCAACGGTCGAGGCCGCAGGGTCCGCTGCGAGCGTGATGGCTGCCACGATGACGCCGGGAGCGTTGGGGAGCGTCACGGACGTCGCACCCGACGGGATGGGAAGAACATACCGGTACAGGTACGTGAACATGTAGGGGTCGTCCCGGTCAGGGCGATGCCGGTGGGTCGAGAGG
>VGRX01000707.1 GCA_016875215.1 Deltaproteobacteria bacterium | reverse complement strand
TGGCCGAGGGCGGCAACGGAGAGACCTTCCTGCCCCATTTCCAGCGCTGTGCGGGAGGCCTTCTCGAGCTTCTCGTCGAGCAGGGAATCGACCACGGCCCGCTCGTTGGACAGGAGAGCTGCGGACCGGGCGATTCCAAGGACGGCGGAGGGTACCGCCTCGACCAGGGCCGGGATCACGCTGGAACGGATGCGGTTGCGGACGAAACGGGCCGAGCGGTTGGTCGGGTCTTCGACGAACGGAAGGCCTCTCAGCGCGACGTAGCGTTCCAGGTCTTCCCGGCGAAAGGAGAGGAGCGGGCGGACGACCCTGTCATCCCGCTGCTCGAGGATTCCGCTCAGGCCATCGAGCCCGGTCCCGGCGGAGAGGCGAAGCAGGAGCGTCTCGGCCTGGTCGTCCGCATGGTGAGCGGTGGCAATGCGGTCGGCGCCGATGCGGAGCGCGATCGACGCGAGCAAGGCGTACCGCTCCGTGCGGGCCTGCTCCTGCAGGGACGTGCACGCAGAGCGGGAGCGCTCGGCAAGCCCGGGTTCCAGGGCGAGGACGTGGTGAGTCGCTGAGAGCCGGGCACACAGACCGGCAGCGGTGGAGATCTCCTGAGAGAAAGGACGAAGGCCATGGTCCACGGTGGCAGCCTCGACCCTGAAGCGGACCCGGGCAGCCAGGCGGACGAGCAGGTCCAGCAACGCGGTGGAATCGAGCCCCGCGGAGAAGGCGACGAGGACAGTCTGCCCCGGGCGGAACCAACGCCGGGAGCGGTTGATGCCGTCGAGAGGGTCCAGCAGGTCGGTACCGGTACGCGGATCTTCCGGAGTCATCTTCATCGGGATGGCAGCGGAACCACGGTCTCGCCGTCCTCGACCCGCGCACCGTGATAGTCGGGAGCGCTGACCCAGGGATGGATGATGACGTTGCTTCCTACGACGGCTCCGGACGGGACCGTGGCGTTTCGCCCGACGACCACGAGCCCCTCGCTCAGGTGTGTCGGAGTGAGGCGGTTCGGCACGGCCTTGGTACGATGCCCCACCACGGCCCGCTCCCCCACGACGCACCACTTGTCGACGATGGTGCGGGTGAGGTGGGCGTCGGCGCCGATTCGGGAGCGGTGCATGACGATGGAATCCTCGACCACGGCCCCTTCCTCGATCACGACGCCGGGGGACAGGATGCTGCGGTGCACCGTTCCGCGAATCCGCACCCCCGGAGAGATCATCGAGTCCGTCACTCGCCCGGTCCCCTCCAATGATGCCGGAGGCATGGACTGTACGCCCTCGTAGTGCAGGTTCGTGCGCGTCTTCCACTCGGCGAGGTCGATCCCCGATTCCGGGTTGAGGACGTCCATGTTGGCCTCGAAGTAGGAATCGATGGTGCCCACGTCTCGCCAGTATCCGGCAAAGGGGTAGACCTGGAGATGGAACCTCCCGAGCATGCCCGGGATCACGTCCTTCCCGAAGTCGTTGCCAGGCCCCTTGGCCATTTCGAGGAGTACCTGCTCGAGGGTCTCCGTCCTGAACACGTAGATCCCCATGGATGCGAGGTTGCTCTTGGCCTGAGCGGGTTTCTCCTGGAACTCGGTGATCCGGTAGTCCGCATCCTGGACGATGATGCCGAACCGGTGGGTCTCTTCCGGAGCGACGGGCATGGCGGCGATGGTCAGATCCGCGCCCTTGTCCACGTGGTACTCGACCATCTCACGGTACTTCATCCTGTAGATGTGGTCGCCGGAGAGGATCAGGACGCGCTCCGGGCGGCTCCGGCGGATGAAGTCGAGGTTCTGCAGGATCGCGTGAGCCGTGCCGTGATACCAGTCGAAGTCCCTGCTGGCCTGGAAAGGGGGGAGGTTCTTGAGAATGCCCGTCTTTCCGGCCATGTCCCAGTGGGCGCCGTTACCGAGGTGGTTGAGGAGGGAAACCGGGCGGTACTGGGTGAGCACGCCGACCTGGAGGAAGCGGGAGTACATGCAGTTGGAGAGCGCAAAATCGATGATTCGATAGAGACCGGCAAACGGCACCGCCGGTTTGGCGCGGTGGGCACCGAGGATGTTGAGACGGGTTCCACGGCCGCCTGCGAGCAGCATCACGAGCGTACGACTCATGGCCGACCTCCGAAGCCCC
>VGRX01000706.1 GCA_016875215.1 Deltaproteobacteria bacterium | reverse complement strand
GTGGCTCTGGTGCATTGGTAGATCCTACCTCCTTGCCGGTGGTCGTAGCCACCGGGTGATAAGACCCCCTCCAGAACCGTGCGTGCGGATTTCCCGCACACGGCTCCCCGGTGGTCTCTCGGGTGGCCGCATTACGCAGCCTCCGGGTACTTCACGGTCCCGCGTAGGCGGTACAGCCCATGGGAGTGGAAGAAGGTTCGATCCCAGCGTGCCACCTCGCCCGGCCGCAGGTTCCGTCCCTTCCTCCTGACGAGGAAGGTTCGGAGTCGCTGCCAGACGTACGTGTCGAGCTGGTTGAACTTCGCCGCCGCGTTCCCAGTGCGGAAGTACGCTCCCCAGCCGCGCAGAATGGGATTGATCATGCCGATCAGCACGCGCACGTCTCTCACCCCGCTCCACCGCCGGTCCGTCATCTCCCGCACCTTCTGCCTCACCCGCTTCATGCTCTTTGTCGACGGCCATCGGTGCAGAAAGTAGACTCGTCTCTTCTCCCGCTCCCAGATCACCCCCGACATCCGCTTCTGCAAGTGACAGCCCAGAAAGTCGAACCCCTCTTTGCCCCAGCTCAGGTCCACCTTCCGGGTCTTCTCTGGGTGCAGCTCCAGCTTCAGCCAGCCCAGGATGCCTCGCACCCTGTGCTCCGCCTCGTCGCAGGCCGCCTTCGTCTTGCACATCACCACGAAGTCGTCCGCGTAGCGTACCAGCACCCCGAGATGGGCGTACCGTTTCCGCCACGTCGCGTCGAGCACGTGCAGGTAGATGTTCGACAGAAGCGGTGAGATCACGCCCCCCTGCGGTGTCCCCGCAGTCGGCTTCTCCTCCCGCCCCTCCTCCATCACCCCAGCCTTCAGCCATCCCCGCACCAGCTTCAGCACCCGCCGGTCACTGACCCGCCTCGCCACCAGCTTCATCAGCCGCTCGTGGTCGATGCTCCCAAAGTAGTCGCGAATGTCCGCGTCCAGCACGTGGTTACCCCCGCGCGCGCCTTCCACCCGCAGCGCCTCCAGCGCCCCAGTCGCCGACCGCTTCGGCCGAAACCCCCACGAGCTCGGACAGAAATCCGCCTCGAAGATCGGCTCCAGCACGATCCGCGCCGCCGCCTGGACCACCCGGTCCCGCACCGTCGGGATGCCTAACGGCCGCTTCCTCCCATCTGCCTTCGGAATGTACCGCCTCAGCACCGCCCTCGGCCGGTACTTCCCCGCCCGCAACTCGGCGCCAAGCTCCTCCAGGAGCTCCTCCACGCCTTGCTGCTCCACCTCCGCGATCGTCTGGGCATCGACTCCCGCAGAGCCGCGATTCCGCCGCACCCGCTCCCATGCCTCCCGGAGAACGTCACTCCTCCAGATACGGTCCATCAGGGCATGAAAGCGTCGCCCCGGCCGCCCCTTGGCGGCCACCCACAGCCTCCGCTGAAGCGCTCGCACGTTGTCCACGGGCTCTCGCCCGGGAGGGTTGTTGGGTCCGGTCCTGCCGGCCATGTCCTCGCGCCTCGCTCCCTCGTCGGCTCTACCACCGCAGGGACCCTTCCCTCCAGCCGCTTTCACGGCCTTCCCAGGTACTACGATCCCCTCGGACTGCCGCTGCGCCGTCGTCCCTTTCGCCTTCGGCTTATAGGACCAACCCGGCCCCGACCAGGGCTGCGCAGTCGGCTCTCTCCTGTTCCGCACCGATCCTTCGGCCGACAGCAGTGCGTCAGCACTGCGATAGGCCTTGACGTACACGTGCTGCACCCCCTACCCCGGGAGGACCGGCGGCGCTTTCTTCTCCGGACCACTGCGCCCCCGGTGTTGCCTTCGCCGTGACATGAGCGGCTCGGCTCCCCCATTGTTCATCTGTCGAGGCTGTAGGTTTCAGCTCAGCTTGCGGCCCGCGTACTCGCTCCCTCCGCAGAGGCTTCTGACGGCCCGCTCGGGCTCCAGCCTCTCGACCAGAACCTCAGGCCCTGCTACCAGGCGCTCACGGCGCTTACCTGGGTGGGTATACCTCCCACTGGATCGATGCAGCCTGAAGCACTCGCATGCTTCGTCAGGACGCACCATGTAGCCATGGTAGCCGGAGGCGATGCTCCCGGAGGGGTAGTTCCGGTACTTGGCGGGGTCCGCAGACCAGGGG
>VGRX01000705.1 GCA_016875215.1 Deltaproteobacteria bacterium | reverse complement strand
TGGCCTGGATCGAGCTGGACGCGGGGGAGGGCGGAGAACGGGTCCTGCTGGGGGTCGATCCGGGCGACCGCCGCGTGCGCCAGATCCTGACGCAGAACGACGTCGAGATCCGCTGGCGCTTCTACGACTACCAGGAGCTGCCGGGCGGCATCGTCCTCCCCTTCCGGGCGGAGCTGCTCGCCGACGGGACGGCGCTGGAGCGCATCACGGTTCGGCAGCTCGATCTGGGCGCTTCCATCGATGTCGCCGCCTTCGATCCCCCCCGCTGAATATCCTCTGGCCCGTGTTGACACCCTCGGGGGGCGGCAGTATATAGCGGCCCCGCGCGGACCCCCATGGCCATCGCCATGGCCCGCTGGCGTAGCTCAATCGGCAGAGCAGCGGTTTTGTAAACCGCCGGTTGCGGGTTCGAGTCCCACCGCCAGCTCCCCGGGCCGCCGCTCTCTGACAGACCACGTGTTCCGGGGCCCTTCGGGGCAGGACGAGACGATCCGGGGGGTTGCCCGAGTGGCCAAAGGGAGCGGGTTGTAAACCCGCCGGCGGACGCCTACGGTGGTTCGAATCCACCACCCCCCACCCTCTCGTCCCCCGGGAGTCGAACCCCGGCAGCTCCGTGCGGGAATAGCTCAGTAGGTAGAGCATCAGCCTTCCAAGCTGAGGGTCGCGGGTTCGAACCCCGTTTCCCGCTCCAGCTCCTTCACACACGCCCATGTAGCTCAGTGGTAGAGCACGTCCTTGGTAAGGACGGGGTCCCCGGTTCAATCCCGGGCATGGGCTCCTTCTCCACCCGACACCAACAGCCGCGAGGAAACCATGGGCAAGCAGAAGTTCGAGCGTACGAAGCCGCACGTGAACATCGGTACGATCGGGCACGTGGACCACGGCAAGACCACGCTGACGGCTGCGATCACGCAGGTCGCGGCGGAGCGTGGTCACGGGAAGTTCGTGGCCTTCGACGAGATCGACAAGGCGCCGGAGGAGAAGGCGCGCGGGATCACGATCAACACGGCGCACGTGGAGTACGAGACGGCGAAGCGGCACTATGCGCACGTGGACTGTCCTGGGCACGCGGACTACATCAAGAACATGATCACGGGGGCGGCGCAGATGGACGGGGCGATCCTGGTGGTGGCGGCGGACGACGGTCCGATGCCGCAGACCAAGGAGCACGTGCTGCTGGCGCGGCAGGTGAACGTGCCGAGCATCGTGGTGTACATGAACAAGGTGGATCTGCTGGAGGACGGGGAGCTGCAGGACCTGGTGGAGATGGAGGTTCGCGAGCTGCTGTCGGAGTACGATTTCGACGGGGACAACTGCCCGGTGATCCGCGGTTCGGCGCTGCAGGCGCTGGAAGGTGGCGAGGGGCCGTTGGGGAAGCCGAGCATCTGGGCGCTGCTGGACGCGGTGGACGCGTTCATTCCGCAGCCAGTGCGCGACATCGACAAGCCGTTCCTGATGCCCGTGGAGGACACGATGACGATCACGGGTCGTGGGACGGTGTGCACGGGACGCGTGGAGCGCGGGAAGGTGCGGACGGGCGAGCCGGTGGAGATCGTGGGCTTCAAGCCGACGGTGGGGTCGGTGTGCACGGGGGTGGAGATGTTCCGGAAGATCCTGGACGAGGAAAAGGCCGGTGACAACGTGGGGTTGCTGCTGCGTGGCGTGAAGCGGAACGAGGTGCAGCGGGGCCAGGTGATCGCGAAGCCCAAGAGCATCCTGCCGCACACGAACTTCAAGGCGTCGGCGTACATCCTGAAGAAGGAGGAGGGGGGTCGGCACAAGCCGTTCGTGACGGGGTACCGCCCGCAGTTCTACTTCCGGACGACGGACGTGACCGGGAAGATCGCGCTGCCCGAGGGGGTGGAGATGGCGCTGCCCGGGGATCACGTGGAGATGACGGTGGAGCTGATCATGCCGGTGGCGATGGAGCCGCAGCTGCGGTTCGCCATCCGCGAGGGCGGCCGGACCGTCGGCGCCGGCGTCGTCGCCGAGATCATCGACTAGGCGCAGGAGCGCGCCGCGGCGATCTGCCCAAGGCGCTTGCCATCCACATCGGCACGTGGTAGGAGGCGCCGCTTTTCCGGCCCCTCCATGCAAACAGCGTGCCGAGGTGCCGCCCCG
>VGRX01000704.1 GCA_016875215.1 Deltaproteobacteria bacterium | reverse complement strand
CCGATTCTCGAGCGTGAAGTCGAGGCAGCGAGCACCCACGCCGACGGACCAGGCGAAGAGCGCCTTCTTGAGCGGCTTTGCGCCGGCGACCTTCTGGTGCACACCGTCGAAGATCTTCTCGAACAGTCGGGGGACGCTCACCGCGAAGTGGGGGCGCAGCTCCTTCATGTTGTCCACGACGGTCAGCATGCTCTCCGCGTAGTAGATGCAGCAGCCGTAGTGCATCGGCAGGTAGTAGCCAGCGGTCCTCTCGAGCGAATGGCTGAGCGGCAGGAACGACAGGAGGACGTCCTTGCGTGCTTCGAAGATGTTCGGGTGCGAATGCTCGGCCTGGAGCACGTTGGCCAGGAAATTGCGGTGCGTGAGCATGACGCCCTTGGGCGGGCCGGTCGTGCCGGACGTGTAGATCAGCGTGGCCGTGTCTTCCGGCCCGAGGTCCTGGAGCCGCGCAGCGAGCAGAGCCGGGTCCGCAAGGCCGTCACCCAGTTCCATGGCCGCCTTGAGGCTCGTCACGCCGTCGACGTCGTCTCCGGCCATGGGGTACATCGCCACGATGTGGGTGAGCGTGGGGACCCGGTCGCGGATGGAGAGGACGATCTCCAGGTGGTCGGCAGTCCCGACGAACACGACTTTGCACTGCGAGTCGTTGAGGATGTACTCGCACTCGGCAGCGGAGTTGGTCGCATAGATGGGGACGTCGATGGCACCGGCAGACAGGATGGCCAGGTCGCACACGGCCCACATGGGGCAATTGGGCGAGAAGAGCGCGACGTGGTCCCCCTTGGCAACTCCCATCTGGAAGAGGGCCCGGGCCAGGGTATTCACCTTGCCCTTGACCTCCACCCAGCTCCAGGTCTTCCATGCCCCCCCCTCCTTGAAGCCCAGAAACGGGTGGGAGCCGTGCCGCGCGACGTTGTTGAAGAACACCTGTGGGATGTGCCGTTCCTGGATGTCCACTCTGTCCTCCGCCTGGTTGGGGACGACCACCTGGAAACCGACAATACAGTTCGGACGCGCCCGAGTCCAGCGTGGAACCGGCCGCGCGGATCAGAAGATTGCCCCCAACGACAGGCCCGGTGCGATCTTCCAGTCAAAGGTATCCGGTCCCGGATAGGCCCGCAGCACTCCCAGCACCTCCAGCCCCGCCTGGACCGAGGGCGCACGGCTGGCATTGGGCGGGTGCACGACGAACGTCGCCCGCAACGCCAGGCCGGGGCCCACAAGGCCCTCGGCATCCTCCACCCAGTCCTTCTCTTCGATGTCGCCGGTGAGGTGGAACGCCACGGCCTTCAGATCGAGTCCGAAGCGAAGCTCGAACCTGCCGGCTTTTCCGAAGTGCACCGGGATTCCGACACCCGCCCCCAGCGATCCGCAAACGCCGTTGGCCTTCTTCTCTTCCTTGCTCCAGGTGCCCCCCAGGTGGGCTCGGAGCAACTCCAGGTATGCATGGCGCCACCTGAAGTTGAGCAAGGAACCAACGAATCCGAGACTGTCCGTAGTCACGAGCAAGGCGATGGCCGCCCACTCCGTGCGATGGTAGTGCATGTATTCCATGTCCCGGGCCAGCTTCTCGGGCGTCTTCTCCGGCACCGGCACCTCTTCCGGCGTCACTTCCGACGAAGGAGTTTCCTCAGGCAGGGGTGTCTCCTCCGGCGTCTCCCGATGGGACGTTGTCTTCACGGGGGAGTGCGTAGCGTCGGGAGGGGTTTCCCCGGGCTGTGCAGTCTCCCCCGGCAGAGGCTCCTTCGGCAGAGGCTCCTTGGGCGGGGTCTCCCTCGGCAGAGGCTCCTTGGGCGGGGTCTCCTTCGGCAGAGGCTCCTTGGGCGGGGTCTCCCTCGGCAGAGGCTCCTTGGGCGGGGTCTCCCCCGGCAGAGGCTCCTTGGGCGGAGTCCCCTTCGGCAGAGGCTCCTTGGGCGGAGTCCCCTTCGGCAGAGGCTCCTTGGGCGGAGTCGCCTTCGGCAGAGGCTCCTTCGGTGGCGGAGTCTTCTCGGGGGGCGGGAACGGCTTTGGCCCGAGACGCAGCTTCCGGGTCCCGAGGTCCCCCTGCTCGCGTACACGGATGACGAAGGTCTTGGGGGACTTGCCTGGCGCAGTCGCCTTGACCCGGTGTTCGCCGGGGGC
>VGRX01000703.1 GCA_016875215.1 Deltaproteobacteria bacterium | reverse complement strand
GGTTGCGGACGTTTTGCGGTCCCATGACGCGGCACATGAGCGCGGTGACGGCCGAGGAGTCGATTCCTCCCGAAAGGAACACGCCGAGCGGGACATCGGAGATCAGGCGTCGGCGGACCGCGTCCGTGAGGAGCGAGACGAACTGCTCCCGGGCCTCCGTGAACCTGGGTGGCCGCTGGTCGCGGGAGGGGAAGCTGATGTCCCAGTACCGGCCGATCCGGTAGTTGCCGTCCTGGTAGAGGAGCCAGGTTCCCGGCTCCAGCTTGAACACGCCGTCGAGGATGCTGAGCGGAGCGGGGACCGTGTCGAACAGGAGGTAGCGCGAGACTGCGGCGGGGCACAGCCGGCGCTTGACGGCCGGATGTGCGATCACGGCCTTGAGCTCGGACCCGAACACGAAGCCTTCCGGAGTGAGCGTGTAGTAGAGGGGCTTCTTGCCGAGGCGGTCGCGGGCGAGGAAGAGCTGGCGGCGGCGCTCGTCCCAGATGGCCATGGCGAACATGCCGTTGAGCCGATCCGGGAGTGCAGTCTGCATCTCCTCCCAGAGATGGACGAGCACCTCCGTGTCACTGACGGTGCGGAACTGGTGACCGCGCTCGAGGAGCCCGTCCTTGAGCTCCTGGAAGTTGTAGATCTCGCCGTTGAGGACCACGGCCACGCTGCCATCTTCGTTGTACTGCGGCTGGCGCCCTCCTTCGAGGTCGATGATACGCAGGCGGCGATGTGCCAGGAAGGCGCGGCGGGACTCGTGGAACCCTTCGTCCTCAGGGCCGCGGTGGACCAGCGTGTCGGGCCATCGCTTCAAGGTGGTGTGCGGATCGGTCGAAGGGGTCTTCTCGAGGACGAAGCCCGCTATCCCGCACACGGAGGTTCCTCCGTGCCCAGGTTGTGCTTCTCCTTGACCACGTACGGGGGCACGCCCCGGGACTCGAAGTAGGTGCGGACGTTGAGCTCCGCCAGCAGGCCGAACAGCACGATCTGCAGTGCCGCAAGGGAAAAGACGATGGTGGCGTAGAAGAACGGATCGCTGTAGAAGGGCCCCTGCCACACCACCCGCTTGAACACGGACCAGACGAGCGACATGAAGGCCATCAGCACGAGGGCGAATCCCCACTTGCCGAAGAAGTAGAGCGGCTTGGTGGAGTAGCCGAGGAGGAAGCGGACCGTGAGCAGGTCGAGCAGGACCCGGAAGGTGCGCGTGAGGTTGTACTTGGTCTTGCCGAACTGCCGCGGGTGGTGGCGGACCACGACTTCCTTGATCCTGCCGCCGGCCCAGACCGCATACGCAGGGATGAAGCGGTGCATCTCTCCGTACAGGCGGACCGGCTCGAGCACCTCCCGCCGGTACGCGGTGAGCGTGCATCCGTAGTCGTGAAGGCGCACGCCGGTGACCCGCGAAATGAGCCCGTTGGCAATGCGGGACGGCAGGGTGCGGTTGACGAACGTGTCCTTGCGGTCCTTGCGCCACCCCTTGATCACGTCGTATCCGCCGTCGAGCTCCGAGAGGAGCATCGCGATGTCGGCCGGGTCGTTCTGGAGGTCCGCGTCCATCGGGATGACCACCTCGCCGGCCGCGTGGCGAAAGCCGGCGTCCATGGCAGCGGTCTGCCCGAAATTGCGGCGGAACGAGATGACCTTGATGCGGGAATCGGCTGCCGAGTAGGAGCGGAGCAGCTCGAGCGAGCGGTCGCTGCTGCCGTCGTCGCAGAAGAGGATCTCCCAGGTGCGGCCCAGCTTCTCGAGCTCTTCGGTGAGCACGGCATGGAGGCGGGGCAGGCTCTCCTCCTCGTTGAACACCGGGATCACGACACTGACATGCGGGCGCTCGCTCATTCCAGCTCCTGCCGGAGGGTTTCGTCGCGCGACATAGCTACCCCCGCACGCGGGCGGTTGTCAATCCAAAGTTCCCCGCGTATCATTCCGGCGATGAAAGGGGAGGACTTCAGACGGTGGGCAGAGCGAGGTTGCCGGATCTACGGCGACGATCCGCTGTTCTTCCTTCGTGAGCTGGCCCAGAACGCCCGGGACGCCGGTGCCCGCTCGGTGGATGTGCGGGTGCGGGTGGAGGACGACGCCACGGCGATCGTTTCTTTCGAGGATGACGGGACGGGCATGACGCTGGCGCATGC
>VGRX01000702.1 GCA_016875215.1 Deltaproteobacteria bacterium | reverse complement strand
CATCGCGCAGGCGCTGGGGAGCTCGGTGAGGACCGTGAGCCCGGCGGAGATGAAGCGGCGCGCGATGATGAGGAGGCGCATCCTGGTGGGCCGCACGCTGAAGAAGGGGGAGGTGCTGTCCGCATCGGACCTCGAGTTCAAGCGGCCCGGCACGGGCATCGGGCCGGACGAGGCGAAGTACGTGGTGGGGCGCCGGCTCACCCGGGACGTGGAGCCGGAGCACGAGCTGGAATGGACCGACCTGGAGTGAGGGAGACGGTGAACCCTTCGGATCGAGCCCAGCGGCTTTCCACGGTCGTGGTTGCCCCGGACGTCACGGTCGAGATGGCCCTGTCCCGGCTTGACCGGGCCGGGACCGGAATCCTGCTGGTCTGCGATGCCGGCGGGCGGATGATCGGAACGCTGACGGACGGTGACATCCGCCGGGCCATCTTGCGCGGGGTCACTTTGAGCGAGCCGTGCGGCAACCTCGCCAACCTCACCCCCCTGCTCGCGACCGACGGGATCACGTCCAGGGAGGCGCTTTCCCTCATGGACACGGGCCGTTCGTTCCTGGTCAACCACCTCCCGGTGGTGGACGCAGACGGCCGGGCGGTGGACCTCCTGCTTCGGAGAGACCTCGAGAAGGCCTCCCGCACGGGAGCAGCGGCAGTCGTCATGGCCGGCGGCTTCGGCAGCCGGCTCCGTCCGTTGACCGATGCTCTTCCCAAGCCGATGCTGCCCATGGGAGGCCGCCCTCTCCTGGAGCGGATCATCGAGCAGATCCGGGATGCGGGGATCCGGCGGGTCAGCATCACGACCCACTTCCAGCCGGAGAAGATCACCAGCCACTTCCAGGACGGGCGGGCGTTCGGCGTGGAGCTTGGATACGTCAACGAGGACATCCCCCTGGGGACGGCCGGCGCCCTGGCGCTCCTCCCTCCTCCGAGCGACCCTTTGCTCGTGGTCAACGGCGACATCCTGACCTCGGTGAACTTCTCTGCGATGCTCGATTTCCACCGTGAGCACCATGCGGATCTCACCGTGGGTGTCCGGCGATACGACGTCGAGGTGCCTTACGGGGTGGTCGAAGGGGACGGGCCGAACGTGACGAGGCTGAGCGAGAAGCCGACGTTCCGGTGCCTGGTGAACGCCGGCATCTACGTGCTCGAACCGTCGTTGCATGCCCGGATTCCACGAGGGCGCCGGTTCGACATGACGGACCTGATTTCCCTTCTCCTTGCCGAAGGGGGGAAGGTGGTCAACTTCCCGATCGTCGAGTACTGGCTCGATGTCGGCCAGCGGGACGACTACCTGAGGGCGGAGGAAGATCTGCGCTCCGGCAAGCTCGACCGATCGGACGAGGGGCCGGACGAATGACGGGGGGCAACGAGCTGGCGGCACCGGCCGACGTCACTCTGAGCCGCCGGGAGGAGCGGGCCGAGTTCTGGTTCCAGGTCGCGTTCTGGTGCCTGGTCATCGCCATGGTTCCCGACGTCACACGGAAGTTCGTCGACCTGCCTGCGTTGGAGTTCATCGGCTACCTGGAGCACGCCGGACCGGTGTTGCTCACCTATGCGGCCTGGTTGACGTACACGGGCACTCCCTCCCGTGCGCCATTCCTTACTCCGGCGTACCGGGTCTGGCTGGTGCTGTTCATCGCATGGTGTGCGGTGCTCACTGCCCGCTTCTTCCTCCTCGAGCGCTCGTACCGTTTCCTGCTGATGATCGACCTGTACCCCACGCTTGCCTTCGTCGCAGGGGTCGTCATGGGGGGCAAGCTGGTACACGAGCGGCTCTGGGACCGCCTGTACATGCGGTTGCTTCCCCCCGGGGTGTTCATGCTCCTGGCCGGGTTGGCGGGGATCCGCACTGCGGTGCGCATCGAAGCGGTGACGAGCGAGGGGTACGGGATGGAGGTCCTGGTCGAGCCGGTGCTCTTCCTGCTCCTCACCCTGGATTCCAGGTTTCGGGTGCGGGAGAAGTACCTGATCGTCGGGAGCCTGGTCGTGTATGCGCTCTCCCAGGTGCTTTTCCAGAAGCGTGCTCCGACCGCCCGAATCGCCGTGTTCCTGCTGGTCTTCACCCTGGTGTGCCCCCTGTTGAGCAGGCAGGCCGGGCTGACGAGGGCAATCCTGCTGCGCTATGTCGT
>VGRX01000701.1 GCA_016875215.1 Deltaproteobacteria bacterium | reverse complement strand
GGGGCCACGCACGGTATGCCACCATCTTCGGATCTTCCTCTGGTGTGACCGTAGGGGCCTCTTGCGGCGGGGGCGCCACCTCGCTGTCGGGCTGGTTGGGAGCCACCTCGTCCGACCCTTCTTCCCACGTTCCCTCGCTCCCTTGGGGGAAGTAGTCATCGGGGATCTCGGGGACCGGATCCTCGGGCATCTCATCAGCGGCCGAATCGGGTGCGATCAGCTCGTCCGGCTGGGCCGCCGCAACCTCGGCATCGTGACCGACCATGCCGGGATCGTTGGCAGGAACCTCGGTCTCGTCCGGCCTGATCGTGTCCGGCGGCGGGGCTTCGACCTCGTCGCGCTCGGCGGGCGGGACGTACTTGCCGAAGTAGAAGTAGGGATCGAACTCGTCCGACCTGTCGAAGGCCCCACGCACGGTGTTGTTGCTGCGCGTCTTCACGATGGGGGTCATGCCGATCTGCTGCAGCGTGGCCCGCAGGGCCGGCCCCAGCATGACGTCCGTGACCTTCTGGCGGAAGTACAGGCCGCCCGGGCTGGAATCGTGCGGAGTCGTGACGAGGGACCACATGGCGGCAGTCTCTGGAGCGCCGATGCCCTGCGCCATGCCCAGCGTCGAGAACCAGTGGGCCTTGGCGTACATCTCGATCATGGCCCCGATGAACCTGGCGCGGCGTTCATGCGCCCGCTTCATGACGCGGGCATGCGCCTCGGCCGGATCGTGGTGGGCGTTGATCAGCGCGGCCTCCTCCGCGATGTCCTGCGGGAGCAGGACCTCCCCACGGATCAGGTACTCGACCGTCACGGGGATGGACTTGACGTCGATCCCGTCGAACAGCGCGACCAGCATGGAGATGTCACGGGTGACGAAGTCGCCGCCCTGGAGGGAGGCATTCACGCCACGGATTTGGAAGAAGTAGTCCTCGAGATCCTGATCGGTGATGGGGCCTCCCGGCTCGTTGGCGGCGACGCCGGGCTTCCCGTCCTTCTCCCGCTCGAGCTGCTGCTTGATGCGGGCGAAGTCCCGAATGACCGTCTTCATCTCCTCCGACCAGAGCGGATTGCCGGCCTCGTTCGGGTTTCGAACGGCCTCGGCCTGCATCGCATGGTAGTCGCGCATCGTGCGGTCGAGCAGGGTGAGGAGCATCTCAATGCGGCGAAGACGGTTTGTCTCCTGCGTCCAGGCCCCCTCCACGCGGCGATCGTTCTGTTCGTGGTCGTTGATCGACTCGAGGTGGGCATGGATCTGGGCGACGGTCTGCTTCGCCCAGTCGGCCATCGTGAGGATGCCCTGCGCGATCGCATACCGCTCCTCGTAGGGCAGCTCCCGATCCGCGAGCATGCGGAACTTCTCCCGCACCGACACCTCGATGGAGTCCTCGCCGATGTTGTCGATGCGCGTGGTCTGATTCTGCATGACGGAGGACCGCTCGCGTCCCCACCGATCGACGAACTTCACGCTGTTGAACGCGCCCAGCGGCTTGCGCCAGATCGGCACGCCGTTGCGGATCTCGGAGGGAACCTGATGCGTGACCTCGCCATGGTCGAAGGACTCCCAGTCCTGCTTGGTCCCCTCGATGGCCACGGCCGGGATGAGGGGCAGGACCTTCTCGAACTTCGAGTCCTTGAGCGTGGCCCGCAGGAGTTGCACATGGGAGAGCAGGAAGTCGATGGTGTCCCGGTGGTCGTACTTCAGGGTACTCATCACATAGGCCATGGCCTCGTTGTCGAGGCGTTCGGTCATGGCCGCCCGGGCTTCCGTCAGGTACTCGATGAGCAGGCGCTCGGTCTCGGCGGCAGCGCCGGGATCCGTGTCCCACTGGGCCTGCAAGTCTTCGCCCCGGATCTCCGCGAGCGCCATGGCGACGGCGCGGGTGCCCATGCTGGCGGCGCGGTCCTCGTCGAGGACCTCCTCGAGCAGGCGGGCGCTCTTGGTCAGGCGATCGTGCAACTCCATGCTGTGGGGGTTGATCTCCCCGGCGGGGTCGGCCGGGTTGTAACCCATGCGGACCAGTTCGTCGTACTCGTCCTGCCCGATCAGGTCGAGGTGCTGCTCGGGCCGGAAGCCCATGATCATGTGGGGCGCCATCATGGGCACCCGGGTGTCCTGCCGCAGGTCCTTCCATTCGGCCATG
>VGRX01000700.1 GCA_016875215.1 Deltaproteobacteria bacterium | reverse complement strand
GGGGAGCTGCTCCAGGGAGCCCGCACCGCAAAGGAGTGGGATCTCCTGGACCGCTACCTCGCCACCCAGCAGTTCCTCGAGCCCACGCCGGATACCTGGCGCAACGCGGCCCGCATCTTCTTCGACCTCCGGCGCAAGGGGCTCACCGTCCGCAGCGGCCTCGACTGCTGCATCGCCCAGATCGCCATCGAGAACGAGGTTCTGCTCGTGCACCGGGACCGGGACTTCGAGACCATCGCCACCCTCCGTCCCCTCCACCAGGTCCGGCTCGAGTGGGGGAAGTAGAGGGCTACGGTGCGATCCGTCGGACCGTGGGGAAGTAGGTCCGGTAGATCCTGGGGTCACGCGTGAGCAGCGCCAGCGACTCCACAGCGGCGTGCGCACCGATGTAGAAGTCGGGCAATGGCGCCGACCTCTTGCCTCCGGCCCGGCGATACCGGACGAAGCACTTCCCGGCCAGGAACGCCGCCTCCCACGGGAGTGGCGCCCGGTGGAACACGGACGGAGGCAGCGCAGACTCGACCTCCTCGATCCGGTCGAAGCCAATCGAGACCTCGGCGAAGATGAGCGGATTGATCACGAGCAGGGAGTCGTCAGCGCACCGAGCCAGGGCATCCGCCGACCACGAGAACCAGGCGGGGTCTTCGGTAAGGACGTCGAGGAGCACGTTGCTGTCGACCAGGACCCCCTTCACTTCTTTCCCCGCGTCAGCGCCATGATCTTGTCAGTGGACATGCGAGACGTCGCCTTTCCACGGAGTCGCTGCACGAGCGACCTGCCGCGGCCCGGCTTGCCCTTCGCCCTGCGCAGCACCACCACATCGCCCTCCACGACGAACTCCACCTCGGTCTCGGGGACGATCCCCAGCCGCTCCCGGATCTCGATCGGGATGGTCACCTGCCCCTTGCTCGTCACCCGCATGGGTTCCTCCTGGTAAGAGTCCTACCAGTATTACTTCTACCTTGTGCGTGGGCGGACGTCAAGCGGGAAGACCGGCGGCGACCACAGTCTCCAGACCTGCTTCGACCTCCTCTGGGAGGAGACCTGGCGGGGGAGTAGCTTCTACGCCTTGCCCCACCGGTTCCGATGCACGCGGGAGCGGTCGAACAGATCGCGGGGCTTCTTCTTCTCCCCCGGCCAGCCGATGACGACGATCGCCAGCGTGTGGACGTGATTGGGAAGGCCGAACAGCTTGCGACAGCCCTCGATCCGGTCCTTCCTGGGCGTGATGCCCAGCCAGACGGCCCCGAGGCCCAGAGCATGAGCGGCAAGCAGGATGTTCTGCGTCACGATGCTGCAATCCTGCGGCCAATAGCCCGGGTGCAGCTCCAGCTCCGTGTCGCCCATCACCGCGATGGCCAGCGGGGCGTTGCGGATCATGGCAGCGTGCGGGTGGAAGTCGGCCACCGCATCGAGCACGGCCCGGTCGTCGAGCACGACGAAGTGCCACGGCCGCTGGTCCCCGGCCGACGGTCCCGCCATGGCCGCCGAGAGGATCTTCTCGACCATCTCCTGCGGAACCGGCCGCTTGAGGTACTTCCGGATGCTGCGTCGTGAGTGAATCGCTTCGAACAGGTCCATGGGACGTCCTCCCCGTTTCCGCCCGTTTGCTGCGAGAAGAATAGCGAACCGGCTAGAACTTGCAACCCGCTCCTTGCCTGCGTATCGTCTGGCCGCTGAAATGGGAGGTGGGCGGGATGGAAACGGGGGACCTGTTGCTCGTCGCAGTCGCGTTCGGGTGCGAGCTGGTGGATTCCTCGCTGGGGATGGGGTACGGCACCCTTCTTTCCCCACTGCTCATCCTGATGGGGAGGTTGCCGTCGGAGGCGGTGCCTGCGGTCCTTCTCTCCCAGGCGCTGGGGGGCGGAATCGCGGGCCTGTTCCACCATCGACTGGGCAACGCTCGCTTCAGCGGTACGTCCCGGGAGACCCGGATCCTGCTGATGCTGGCCGGTCTGTGTGTGGCCGCCGCGGTTGCCGCGGCGTTCCTGGGGACGTTTTCGTCCGCCAAGGTGATCTCGCGCTACATCGGCCTGCTCGTCGTGATCATGGGAATCGTCATCCTGTCCGGGAGACGCTTCCGCTTCTCGTGGGGCAAGATGACCGTGGTCGGACTGGTGAGCGCATTCAACCCC
>VGRX01000699.1 GCA_016875215.1 Deltaproteobacteria bacterium | reverse complement strand
AGCATCCACTTCGGATACGGGTCAACGTACATCGTCGGCATGGGAGCGCTCCCGTTTTGTGGGTAGGAGCTCATGCGGCCAGGAGAGTGCGGAAGTCGGACTCGAACCGCCGGCTCTTCTGTGAGGCGCGGATTTGCGCCATGCCGTCTGCTCCTGGGGGCGACCAGGTCATGCCCCCGAGCTTCATCCGTCCTCCGATGACGTTCTTGCACGCGCTCTCCACGGTGCCACTGCCGATGGGCAGCTGCATCCGCCGGTACCGCGGGTAGTCCATGCGCCGCACGTTGTCCTGCAGGTAGCCGAGCTGCAACCGCAGCAGTTTTCGCCGTTCGTCCGTTCGCGCGCCCGCCAGGAGTTCGCGGAACTCCTCGATCACGACGTTCGCCTTGCCACGGTACAGAAGCTTCGTCCATCGCGGGTAGTGCGCGTAGTACTCCCGCGTCTCCTCCCCGTAGAGCTCCTTGCACGTCTTCGACAGGTAGTCTGCCGCATGGTAGAAGTCCAGTATCTCGATGCTCTTGGAGTTCCTCAGGTCCTTCACCCGGTTCCAGATCCACTCGGCCCCATCTCCGAGGAACACGATCCGCTGCTTCTCCGGTTCCACCCCCCGTCGCTGCATCTCCACCCAGATGCGGTGGAAGAACTCGTCGGCCTCCTCGACGGCGCTCACATAGCTGCTGTCCTCGCAACTCGCCTCTCCCCTTCGGCGATCCCAGCAGACCCGGCTGACCGCCGCGATCTTCACGTCCTTGAACCCGATGGTGTATCGCTTTCTGCCGTTGCGCAGCCGCTTCTGTCCCAGCTTCTCCCGCACCTTGGTCGCGTCGATGGATACGGCCATCGTCTCCTCGATCGGCTGCTGTTTCTCGATCCCGCGGTCCTGCTCGAGCACCTGCCGGATCTCTTGTTGCCTCAGCCCCTCCAGCCCCTCGCCGAGTTGGTAATCCATGTCCAGCGCCTTGCGCATCGAGATCTCATCCCGCCCTTCGGGTCGGAAGATCCGGTGAAACTGTTCCAACGCTTCCTCGTAGGCGTTCTGGCCGGTGAACAACGCCAGGTAGTACTGCAGCCCCGGCGTGTGCCCTTCCGCCGAGACCTCGCAGTCCAGCGGATAGTACGTCTGCCCTTCTCCCGCCACATAGTAGGCGCGCTTGAGCTCAACCTTCCCAAACAGCCCCTGCATCTGCCGTCGCCGGTATCCCTTGAACCGGTACCGGACCCCCTCACGCTCCAGGATCGCACCTCGGTAGCCCGTGCCCAGGCCGTCGATCAACTGCTGCTCCAGCCCTCGGCCGATCCCCATGACGAAGCTCAGCAGATCCCGTTGCCCGTCGAACAACGACGCTGCCGTCGCCGTCGTCGCCCCATACTGCTCCTTGAATAGCTCGAAGAGCTTCCCTACTATTGACTCGTTCATTCGTACCCTCCCAGTCGATGAGTCTCGCGAAGCTCATCATACTCGACTGGGAGGTCTTTTTCTGCCCCGCCGTACCCACAAAGCCAATGCACACCCCGACTCTCGCGCCGGGTTGACAGGCCGGAGCCGTTCTGTATAGTGGACTCGCCTCGGCAGCCGTCGAGCGGTTGGGCTGTTTACATGCACGGGCAAGCCGGTGTACAGTAGGCGGCAACCAGCTAGGATAATGGAGGCGAAGAGTGGCAACGTTCCAGGAACTCTCTGAGATGATCCAGAAAGGGCAGGCGCCCAAGGCCAAGGAGATCACGGGCCAGCTTCTCAAGGAAGGGAAGAAGGCCGGCGACGTCCTCAACCAGGGCCTTCTGGACGGCATGGGCAAGATCGGCGTGAAATTCAAGAACAACGAGGTCTACATCCCCGAGGTTCTGATCGCCGCCAGGGCCATGAACCAGTCCATGGAGATTCTGCGGCCCGAGCTCGTAAAGGCCGGCGTGAAGCCCATCGGCAAGATCCTCATCGCCACCGTCAAGGGCGACCTCCACGACATCGGCAAGAACCTGGTGAAGATGATGGCCGAGGGCACGGGCATCGAGGTCGTGGACCTGGGCACCGACTGCCCGGCGGAGAAGTTCCTTTCCACCTTCAAGGCCAACCCGGACGCCAAGGTCATCGCCATGTCCGCCCTCCTGACCACGACCATGACGAACATGAAGCCCGTCATC
>VGRX01000698.1 GCA_016875215.1 Deltaproteobacteria bacterium | reverse complement strand
GGCCGGACGGACACAGCGGACTCCCATGTAGGCGGCCTTGTAGAGGTAGCTGCAATTGCCCCGCGCCGCGGAGCGAAGCCATCCCGCTACGTTGGCGAAGTTTCCCCCCCTGACCACGGGGGACGGGACTCCACCGGCTGTCCATGCCGCCCCGTCCGTGGGAGCCCCCACGTAGTCCGGGTGGTAGTCATCCTGGACCCACTCCCTCACATTGCCGGCCATGTCCATCGCGCCGCACCATGCCGCACCGAGGGGTTTCGACCCGACCTCCCAAGTGCCCCCGGCTCCACAGCCGTAGCCCTGAGCGTCGCCCCCTTCGCTGAAGACGGCGGTGTCGTTCGAGCAGGTCGGCTCCGGGCTGTCGCCCCACGGGTACACCTGGTGAACTGGCCCCGTGGCCGCGTACTCCCATTCCGCCTCCGTGGGGAGCCGCCCACCGGCAGCCAGCCAGGCGCAGAACTCCTTCGACTGCTCGAACGTGATCCCGTTCTGAGGGTGCGCCGGACGTCCGGCGGCGCTGCTGTTCGTCCCCCACCCCTCTCCGTCCCAGTCCGTTGTCGACGGCTGGGAGCACTCGCCGGCCGCCATGCATGCCTCGTACTGGAGCACCACCGCCTCGTACTTGCCTACAAGGAACCCGGTTCCGATGACCACGGTGTGAACGGGACTCTCCGCTGCCACGTGGCCCTCCTCTTCGTCCGGGCTCCCCATGTCGAAGCTTCCCGGGGGGATCCACAGCCACACGTCCCACTTCTTCCACCCGGTGTTGTCCAGGTTGGCATACTCGCAGAACTGGTTCGGGTTGCAGGATGCCGCGTACCCTTCCAGGTCCGGGCAAGTGACCGACCCGCACACCAGATCGGGGCACTCCCCGCAACTGCCCCCGCAGCCATCGTCCCCGCACTCCTTGTCAGCGCACTGCGGAACGCAAGCCCCGCTCCTGACGGGGCGTATCCCCAAGGCAGAACTCGCGCCCCCGGGTGTGAGCGCATGCCTCGCCCCCGACCGACAGGAGTCCGCCCCGTATCCTGATGCCCCGCCAGCATACCACGAGCCGCCTCTGGAGACGCGGTACGTGCCAGAAGGGGGGCCGGCGGGATCCAGGGAAGGACTCGATGCATAGTAGTTATTCTGCAACCAGTCCCAGCAGGGCTCCCAGACATTGCCCGCCACGTCGTGCAGGCCCCAAGCGTTGGGCTGCTTCTTGGCCACAGGATGCGTTCCAACGCAGGCATCACCACCCCATGAACTCTGATCGCTGCAGCCGACGTAGTCCACCTGACTGTTCCCGCAGTACCAGCCAATCTGCTCCAGACCCGGGTTGGCCCCGCACTTGCAGTCGCCGATGTCTCCGCTGTAGAAGGCCGTGTCGGTTCCCGCCCGAGCGAAATACTCCCACTCAGCCTCCGTGGGAAGACGATACCCATTGCAGTCGTATCCACCCGGCCAAGTAACCTCTTCACCGTCAAAGACGTAGCAGGCTCCCAGTCCGGCCATTTCGCTCAACTTATTGCAGAACTCTGCTGCCTTCGTCCACGAGATGTTCTCAACCGGGCACTCGGGGCCGCAACCGGTGAACGCTGACGGGTTGCCGCCCATGACGGCCTCCCACTCGGCCTGCGTGACCTCGGTCGTCTTCACAAGAAGGTCATGAGAGAAGGTCACGTCGTGCTGCGGCCCTTCGTTGCTCACTCGGCACTTCTCAGCCGGTGCGGCGCCGGTTCCGTCGGGTGTGCCCATGGTGAAGATCCCCGCCGGGACGACAACGAAGCCCATGCACTTCCCGTCCAGGCATAGATCCTCTGCCTTGCATTGACCACAAGAACCCCCGCAGCCATCGTCCCCGCACTCCTTGCCCCCACAGTCCGGGATGCACGGACCGCAGTCGTCCCCAATGCACGTACCCGTGGGCAGAGAGCACTCGCATCCTTCGTCGCAGGTGCCGCAGTCACTGCCACATCCGTCCGGTCCGCATTCCTTCCCCTCGCAATCGGGCGTGCACTGGCATTCCCCGTCCGTGCACGTTCCGTGCTCGCAGGGGGAGGAGTTGGGCACGTTCTGGCAACCCTTCGCCGGATCGCAGGAGTCGTCGGTGCAGAGGTTGTCGTCGTCGCAGTCCAGGGCCTCCGTCCCGAGGATGCACTC